>CAYYKF010000038.1:0-16503 GCA_964441035.1 uncultured Candidatus Poseidoniales archaeon | reverse complement strand
ATGGTGCAGAGGGCAGGATTTGAACCTGCGAACCACTGAGGACTAGGACCTCATCCTAGCGCCGTTGACCAAGCTTGGCAACCTCTGCGTCGAATATCGCTAATTAAGCGTCTATATCAACACATCCTCAAGAGATATTTTGAGAAGAACAGCATGGATAGATTTGACTTAATACAGGCATCTTCCACTTTCCCATTGATGGAGCCAATACCTCTTGCCCGGACATATCTAGATGAAGAGATTCGGGCAGCCACAATCCAAGTTCTTGAGTCTGGTCGTTGGATTAAAGGGCCCGAATCAATAGCATTTGGAGAAGAATGGGCAAATTGGTGCGGCGCATTATCAGGCACCCCAACGAGCAACGGGTCAACAGCACTCATTGCAGCACTACGATTACTCAACGTCGGACCAGGTGACGAAGTCATTGTTCCCAGCCTCACATTTATTTCCAGTGCCACATGTATCAATCAAGTTGGTGCAACTCCAATTTTTGTTGACATTGAGCCGGAGTTCTACACAATGTCTCCAAGGGCGGTAATATCTGCGATTTCACCTTCAACAAAAGCAATCATCGCTGTTCATTTATTTGGTCAACCCGTTCATCCAGAAATATTTGATTTGGGAATTCCAGTGATTGAAGATGCAGCCCAAGCCCATGGTGCAGAATTGAATAATCAGCGAGTGGGTAGCATTGGCGACCTTGCAACATTCTCTTTTTTCCCAAGTAAAAATCTCGCAGTTGGAGGTGATGGGGGCGCGATCTTAGCAAATACCAACGAATTATCTTCATCCATTTCAGCAGCAGTGAACCACGGTCTTAACGAGGCAGGAGGGTACAACTTTTTGAGCAGTAATTACAGACTTTCTGAAATCCAATGTGCTATTGGCAGAATTCAGTTAAAACACTTAGAGGATTGGTGCGCCCGTCGCCGCCAAATCGCTGAGCGTTATTCAAAAGCCTTTGACAATTCAATGCTTCCAATTGTTCGTGAAGATTGCAAGCATGCTTGGAACCAATATGTTTTGAAAACGAAAGACGCAGCAGGTTTAGTTGCACACTTGCAAACACACAACATCGCATCAACGATTCATTATCCAATCCCATGTCACCTTCAGCCATTGTATGCAACCCACCCCCAACACGCAGCAGGCAGCGTACCAATTACTGAAGAAATCTGCAATCAACTTGTTTCGATACCCGTATTCCCACAACTGACTGATGAAGAAGTAGACCGGATTATAACTGCAGTAAATTCATGGTAATTACAAATCATCTTTGAGATCACACCAAGGGTCGCGGGCAAGGGAGCCTGAACCAAATCGTTCATCATCAGTAACTTCAATTCCCAACCATTCAGGTTTTGAAAATGGATGGCTAATATGAGGCAACTCAATTTCAGCCAATACGAGACCCGCATTATCCCCTTCAAAGAAATCAATTTCCCATTTCAACCCAGCTTCTAATGGAATTTCATATCGCTTTTTGATGACTGTTGGGAACCTCCAAGATTCAACTAGGCCACGTACCCTAGATGTAGGGATTTCAAACTCCCACTCAACACGTCCACCATCGATGGTTGGACCTTTGATGGTAAAATATCCAAGATCATCTTTGATACGAATTCTTGGCGTTAGCGCACCACCATCGATTAATGCTTGAATCCCAAAGACAGCATCACGTTTGAGATTACGGACCAACACCATATCTTCGAAGACAATGCCCCCATCTACTAATTCAATTCTCCATTTTGGAAGATAGCATTGAATCATTCGAAAGCCAGAACCAAGCGCAGGTAATTGTGAAGGCTCATTGACGTAAAATCGCCGTTCAATTTCCAATGGAATATCCTCACCCACCACATCTCCTCCATTATTCAGATATTAGAAAGGCAACGGTTTATCCAATCGATCAACCATCTCCACATATCGATTGGTGTGTTCGGTTCCAGGTACGTTAATCACAAATTGCCAATAACGCCAGGCAGCGACCGCTAGGACCGCATAACGATGCAGATCAGGAAGTGCTGCATGTTCCGCACTTGTCAACGGACGAACCGATTGATATCCATCCAGCAACGCATCCCACAATTCAGGAACCGGCAAACCATCTTTCCATCCAAATCCAACATAGGTAGTAACAAGATCCATCGCGAGCGACTCTATACAAATTTCTTCAAAATCAAGCAGTGCGAGGACCTCACCCTCTCGCCCAATTACATTGTCAGGATATAGATCACCATGTACGATGCCACGAGGGAGGTTTGTCGGAATGGTTTGTTTGAGAATACCCATTTCTTCTTCCAAAGTATGTAGAAATGGAGTCATCGTACCATCATTCCGTGCATCATTGACAAGCTTCTCCCAGAGTACATACCCGATTGCGAATGTGGTGGGAATACTCTCATGAATTGGGACCTCATGCAATCGCGCCTGCGCCTTACCAAGTTCGTAAAGAGAGGAAGGACTTGAAGGCAACCAACCACCGTCAATAAAAGGCATTAACATCCACGCAAGATTATCCTTAACAAGCATCCGCACACCCCCTTCCAATAGCAATGGGGCTGGTGTGAGCACACCGTGATCTGCAAGCCAACACGTATGTTCCAGTATCAACTCCACTTCATCTGGCGGCCTTTCGTCCCAGACCTTCAACACCAACTTCGAACCATCATCTAGAGTGAGCAGGTAATTCGAATTGGCCCACCCCCCTGGAAGCGACTCCATTTTACTCAGCGGCGACACTCCAGCAGCAGAGAGCAACCACACTGCATCTTCAGTGCTGACATCAGTATACGCCACCAAATCACCTTCACTGTTGGAGCACATTGTAGATGGCCTTATTATCCCTCAGCAGATACCTCATAGCGTTTCCAAAACATGATGGAGAGCAGTTCTAAACAGAGAAATTGAACGCCGATGGTCGATAACACCTGCATGTGATTTTGCTAACCCACCAAGCAACTCTCTTCGTTCATAGACATCCTTCAGTGCATCAATCCAATCGTTGAGGGGCGCATTGTAAGAAAGCGTAACCCCGCCCGGGCCAACCGCTTCAGGTTGTGCACCCAAATCGACACAAACAGTGGGAACTCCAAACAAACCCCCTTCATTGGTTACTCGCCCCCACGAACCCGTACTTTCAAAGACCAATAAGTGCACATCCACATGGTCAAAGATTTCAACAGTCGGTACAAAGCCACACCACTCTGTATTTGGATGAATTGCTAACGCTTCACCATGCGCACCACCTCCATAAACTTCGACTCGAGCTTCTGGCCAAACACTCGCCAACTCAGGTAATAATCGGTGATAGAATGCCAAGCCTTTCTCTGGGGAGGGCGTCACAATTGCAATACGAGGAACCAAATCATCTCCAGACAATTTCCGAGCCCCCATTGCTTCTTCACGACTCCTTTCAACATCCTCAATTGAACCAAACACAGAACTGAAATTGACAGGAAGAGGGACATGAAATCCATGTTTAATGTCAAACTGTTCTCTAACTTGTTCGATTAAACCTAGTCCCGCACAGCAAACACCTGCGGCCCCTTCCAACGCTTCGCGAAAGAGCTCAGGATGTCGGAATTGAATTTCATCTCGAACGAAGCAAACATATGGAATTCCGAGCTCACGGAAAGCACTTGCTGCACCAGGCCCCCAATCTAATTGTGTTACACCAACGATTTGAGAACCATCTCCTTGAAGCGCAGACATTTTGGGCAGCACCCAATCCTTAAATTGGGAATTTCTAATTCGCAAGTGTCTTCGCTGAAATCCTAAATTTGGTTTGCCAGTATATCGGTTCCTCAATCTCCAGGCCAAACCCGACCAAAGACCCTCTATCCTCAAATCAGTCGTTTCTATATTGAGATTACAATCCTTAGTCAGGTCAGTCACATCACCACGATCATGTGAATAAAATGCAAACACCCCCCACCCCTTTTGACAAACAACCTCATCTCGATTCTCAATTAATGGTACATATGGGGGCGCATCTACTGCAAGTGGCCCCGCTTCAGCCACCCCTTTCAGCAGAGTAGCAATACTCATCTCTGCCCCACCAGCAGGAGGATCTAGGTCACGTAGAGCCGCCACCACCCTAGGGGCCATACCACGCGGGGAACCGTTCACTCACATGAACTCGCGCATAAAATCGCACCAGCCGACAGCGTCACCGTCATGGACATCCTCGGCAACCGACACAACATGGGCTTGACAATAGGCGTCATTGGTTGTGGCCATTGGGGACGAAATCATGCCAAAACATTCTCTCAATTGCGCGATGAAAAAATCATTGACGATTTCATTGTTTGTGACATACTCTGTGAACGAGCAAAAGAGATAGCATCTATCTATGGTGTGGGTTGGTGTACAAATCCGATAGAATTGATAGAGAAATACAATGTTGACGCAGTCACAATTGCAACCCCAACCTCAACCCACGTAGAAATTGCGATTAAATTTCTAGAAGCAAACGTCGATACTTTGGTTGAGAAACCGATGACACTCGACGTTGAAAGCGCCGAACGTTTGATTTCTGTTGCATCAGGCACAACGAACATCCTTGCAATAGGATATCCCCTCAGATATCACGCACCACTAAATGTGGCAAGAAAAATGATACATGCAGGCCATATTGGACCAATTCATTCAATTGAAGCAGATCGCCTTTCTGTGAGAGAGCCCCGCCACGATACAGGCGTTATTGCAACACTTGCAATACACGATATCGATATTTGTTCGATGCTTCTAAATGAACAAGTGCCCACATCAATTCAGGCATTGTCCCTTCCTTCAATTGTACCTGGTGTTGAGGATCATGCCATCATCCATCTGAAATACGCCCCCAACCAATTCGATGGCGGTCAAGGAATTACAGCAACATTGACCTCTTCATGGCGAAGCAGAATAAGAGGAAAAGTTCGCAGCACACGAATTCATGGCCGAGATGCAAGTATTGACATCGACACCTGCCGTCACGACGGCTTCTACATCCATTATCATCCCAACAATATTGTGGGCAAAGAATGGGGAGGAATATCAAAGACTCCAAGAAAATGGATAAGTGTTACAGGAGGCGAACCCTGCCTCACTTCCGAATTGCGTGCATTCGCTATTGCGTGCGAGACAAGAGACCTTACTCAAATCCAAACGGCACCCGAGATAGGACTCGCTGCGACCCGTATAGTTGACCTCGCGCGCTATTCAGCCCAACACCACACACCAGTCTCACTTTATGATGAACCCTCGCAGCATTCAAGAGCGGAATCGATGTCGCCGACAACATGGCAACTGTGAATATCGCTCGTCCATTGTTAGGTGAACTTTACAGCCTATACTGTGGCGCGCTTGGTAGTTCGATGGCATGGTGGCTTGGGCACCTAACATTGATTGCGATTGTAGCTTTGATTAGTTGGATATTGATGAATTGGTCAGATATATCCTATGGCCTAGAAATTAATGGCATGCGTCTTTGGACTTGGATGGTTTTTGCTCTCCTTGTAGCTGGCCAAACAATCCTTTACATGCAAATATTCACATTCCCATTGAATGGAGCAATCATTACCGCACTGTCAGCGTCCGTTTACCTTTGGTGGTCATGGTACAACTTTGAACCAACTAAGGCTTAGACTCCGAGGGTTGATGAGCCTCGAACTCCGCCTTACGTCTGATGGCAACCTTTGGAGACCACCCACCATTGCCGGATTCGATAGAGTCATTGCTTCAGGACAAATCAGTCTCAACCCTTTTCCTGAAAGCAGATTGCCCTCCCAGAGTAAAAGCCGGACACATCACAGAATTGAGATTGGATGAATTAGAAGCACCAGCTTTCGACAAACCCACACTATCCGATCTCGCAGATGAATTAGTTGAAATCATCAATCAAAACGCACACCGTTCAGATTGTTTCATTGAGATAGAACGAGAAGGCTGTAGAATAATACAGGCCGGAGATTTGCGAATCACGTGTGCATGGCCACCATTCTCAGACGCATGGGAACTGACCGTCGTCCGACCAGTCGCACACTTATCCTTGAGTGATTATGAATTGGACCCCCGATTGATAAAGCGCCTCGCTGATCACCACCGAGGCGTATTCGTGGTCGGAAAACCAGGTTCGGGAAAGACAACATTTGCACAAGCAATTGCTGCATATTTGGATGAGGAAATTGGTGCAATGGTCAAGACAATGGAAGCGCCTCGCGACCTCCAAGTGCCCCAAAGAGTGACACAATATGCCCCACTTGAAGGCGACCTTGAGAAAACAGCCGAGGTTATTTTCCTCGTGAGACCAGATTTCGTGATATTCGACGAAGTTCGCCGCACCCGCGACTTTGAGATTTTCGCCGACGTCCGCCTCGCAGGGGTAGGCCTTCTTGGGGTGACGCATGCAAACAGCGCACTTGAAGCCGTACAGCGCCTCATCGGAAAGGTCGAATTAGGAATGATTAGCCAAGTACTTGATACCGTGATTCACATCGAAAAAGGAAGCATTGCACAAGTGTTAGAATTAACAATGGTTGTAAGAGCGCCCAGTGGAATGGAATCGGACTTATCAAGACCCGTAATTGAGATTAGATCATTCCCTTCAAATAAAATGACACATGAAATATTTTCATTCGGCGAACAAATTGTCGTCGTACCTGTTGACAGCGATGCCGGACAAAGCCCAAGCAAGCGGCTCGCAGCAGCAGAACTTGCACGAGTAATCCAACGTTGGTCAGGAGCCCGCATCCATCATGTTGAGATGAAATCAGATACCGCGGCAACAATTTTTGTCGACGAAAGCGCAATTGGTAGTATAGTAGGACAGGGTGGCTCCGGAATTCGAGCGCTTGAAGATGAAATTGGTTTGAAATTAAAAGTCAAAGGCGCCAAAGATTTACCAAAAGGAAAGCGCAGAATAGGTAGCAATCAATCTGAAGGATGGGACGTACAAGCAGAGCGTTCAGTGAGCGGCAGAGCATGGGAACGTTCTGGAGGCGACGGTCGACGCAAGAAAAAAGGCAAACGCCGAAGATGAGACCCATAGCGCCCCTTACAACCCCACAAAGCCTTCTTGAATACCGCCAAGTTCGCCAGCACTATGAGTGACGAGGCAGCTGGTAAACCACCAGTGGTGATTTTACGAGAAGAATCATCAGTTACAAGTGGTACTGCCGTTCAAGAGAAGCTCATTACAGCGACCCGGGTATTTGCAGATTTACTACGCCCCACATTTGGCCCGCGCGGCTTGGATAAGATGCTCTACAAAACAGATGGAACAACTGCTGTGACCAACGATGGCGCCAAAATCATCTCAGAATTAATGATCAAACACCCAGCAGCAAAGATGCTGGTTGCGATGGCAGAATCTCAAGAGAACGAATGCGGCGATGGCGTCACAGGAACTCTGTTACTTTGTTCAGAATTATTGATTGAGGCGAATAGATTGATGGACAAAGGCCTTCACCCATTGGTAATTTCAGCCGGATATGAAAAAGCCAAAGAAATCTCACTCCAAACAATACAAAACCTAGCAACTCCAATCAAATTGGAGAACCAAGACACCTTGCACGAAATCGCCACCACCTCATTGACTGGTAAAGTGGCAGAAACATCCAGTGAAGTATTGTCAAACTTAGTAGTTTCAACTTTGACAGCAGTCACAAGAAAGGAACTAGATGGCACACTTCGATGTGAGGCCGAAGATGTCACCATGCACAAAATTGGGTCTGGTACAATAAACGACAGCGGTCTAGTTTTTGGCACAATTTTCCGCCGAAGAATATTACTAGACAGCCTCCCAGATTTAATTGAAGATGCTAAAGTTGCAATCATTAATGGTGACATCGCACCACGAAAGCAAATTCGGAATGCAGAAATTGAGATCGAAGAAGTAGAACAATTAGATGCATTTATTCAGAGCGAAGAATCAAAACGAGACGAACTAGCAAAAATCCTTCTCAATTCAGGAGCTAACGTATTCCTTTGCACTGGAGAAGTTGACAAAGGCCTCCTTCATCGATTAATGCGTGCAGGATGCTTTGTTGCTGGAGAGTTAGACGACCGGGAACTCAGAAACGCATCTTTAGCAACAAATGCACGAATTGTAGAACTTCTTTCAGATTTATCAAAGGAGGATATTGGCCACGCAGGCCGTCTACGAACCGAACGTCGGACCCCTTCTGAGAAAGTGGAGGACATTATTGCATTAGAGGCCTGCCTCACCCCAAAAGTAGTCACATGCACCATTGGAGGCTCCAACGAGTTAGGAGTAGAAGAAACAATACGAGCAATCCATGATGCCCTACGATCCACCAGTCTCACTATTCGCGATGGCCGAGCATTACATGGCGGAGGCGCATCACACATGGCCTGCGCTTTGTCAATTCGCGAAGCATCAGAAAGAGAATCAGGTCGTGAGAGACTTGCAATGGATGCTTATGCCCGCGCCCTTGAAATTATTCCAGCCAGCTTGGCCCAGAACGCAGGAACTGATGCACTAGACCAACTATTGGAACTTCGAGCGGCTCACAGAAGTGGTTCCAATTCAGTAGGAATAACCAGAGTCGGCAAAGTCGGTGAAACAGGCGCTAGGATTTCGGCAAAGTGTCTAGAATCAGCAATTAATGCCGCTACCGAGACCTGCGCAAGTATGCTGCGTATTGACCAAGTCATCAGCGCTCGAGGCGATTGATACGGAATTTGTCGACGGATGGGTTCAAAGGCATCCGTTCTTTCGATGAGTAACGGGTTCCTCCGATGGTTGACCTTAACCAGCCCACACTGGCTTCCTCAGTCCCTGGTAAACAGGGTGAAGATGCACCTCGCGCCCTCATTAGTGTGTATGACAAATCCGGCGTCACTGCGTTTGCCACAGCCCTCACCACAATGGGTTGGCAAATTCTTTCGACAGGAGGAACAGCACGCCTACTCAGAGAAAACGGAATCAATGTAACCGACGTCACCGACGTAACTGGACACCCAGAAGTATTTGATGGCAGAGTGAAGACGTTACATCCCGCAATTCATGCAGCAATTCTAGCGAGGGGCGACAATCCAAGTGACATGCACACCCTTTCAGAATTAGGTTATCCACGTATTGACCTCGTTGCAGTTAATCTCTACCCCTTTGAGGAAGTGGCAGCCCAAGATCCACCTGTTAGCGAATCAGATTTGATTGAGATGATTGATATCGGCGGCCCAACATTGGTTCGTGCGTCAGCGAAAGCGCACTCAGACGTCCTGGTTGTAACAGACCCTGTTGATTATGGCAACATCTTAGAAATCCTTCAAGAGGCAAATGGTGACCCGTCAGCCGTCAACATCTCGACCCGCCAACGTTTGGCACTCACTGCATATCAGAGAACTGCTGCATATGATGTTGCACTAGCAAACATCCTTGCAAACAGGTTGGAATCATTGGTTGAAACAGCAGAAGCAACTCTCCCTGAGAAACTCCTTATCAGTGGAGGGGAAAGGAACTTACTTCGATATGGAGAGAACCCACACCAACCCGCTGCATTTTACCCAGACAATATCATTGGAGAGAAGCCGAGAGGATTGGCATCTGCAGTACAGCATGGAGGAAAAGCCCTATCATTCAACAACTACCTAGATTTGGATGCAGCATTGCGTTTTTGTCGTTCATACATCGGCCCCGAATGGTCGGAATGGCCCCATTGCTGCATCATTATCAAACACACCAATGCATGTGGCGTTGCTATCAGTTCAATCAATCAAGTAGGGGCTTGGAAAGATGCATTAGCGAGCGACCCAGAATCTGCATTTGGATGTGTTATTGCATTCAACACAGTGGTTACGAAAGAGACTGCAAACGAAATAGGCAATCATTTCGTAGAATGTATCATTGCTCCAGGGTATGAAGATGGAGCGCTGGAAATCCTATCCGTAAAGAAAAACCGTAGAATGTTGACACAAGAAGACCTAACACTACTTGATATGGAAATTCATTTCCGAGAAATAAATGGTGGTTGGCTCGCCCAAACAGAAGGCGCACCAGTGATTGATTGGAGCACAGTCGACAGTGTCACAGAAATTAAAGCAGATTCAGCACAACTCAATCTTGCTAGGTTTGGCGTTGCGGTTTGCGCACAAGTCAAGAGTAACTGCGTGGTTTTCGTTCAACCCACAGAGACAGGCTTTGCCACAGTAGGAATTGGGCCCGGACAAACAAGTAGAGTTGAAGCGGTTCGAATTGCAGCCCGCCGTGCGGGTGACCGTGCCAAAGGAGCGATGATGGTATCAGACGCATTCTTTCCATTCAGAGACGGCATCGATACAGCACATGAGATTGGAATCTCAACAGTTGTCCAACCAGGGGGCTCAATACGTGATGCAGAAGTCATCGAAGCAGCGAATGAACATGGTATGGCGATGATATTTACAGGTACCCGGTTATTCAGACATTGAGTTAATCCGGTTCAATTCCCAATAGATTCTGTAACAGACCAGATTCTAATTCTGATGCGATTGCTCCGATTGCAGACATGAGAACCGTGACGTAAAATGCCCAACCCCACGACATATCTCCAAATGAGATGGCAGAACCAACCGCCCAAGTAAATGCCCCTAGGAATAGCAAACCTGACCCCACCCGGGCTAGAATAATGACACGATCATCCCTAACATCATTTGAGAGCGCAATTCCCCCCATTACGATGGCCGCAATCAAACAAATAATCGCAATCCACAATATCACTTTTACAATCCATGAGGTGACATTCAAACCGCAATAATCTGGATCGTCCGAATCGAGAGTCGCCCCCGCGTCCACAGCATCTTGTTGAAGATCACAAACCTCTCCATATCCCAATTCCATGGACACCCCATCAAATTTAATCTCAACTTCTGAAAGCGAAAAACTTCCTTTTCCCCCATCCTCACTAATTGTCCCCCATCCGCTTGAAAAGACGAGGACGAGTGAAAAAATAACCACGAATGTTAGGATTCCTACAGGAATGTATTTTTTATTGTCGCCCGAGAAGGATGATGAAACGCCCCATTCAAATTCCCCTTCACAGTGAGGACATTCAAACCCCCCACTTGCACCATCATCCAATTCGATTTCATCCTCACAATGAGGACACAGTATCTCAACCATAACAGAGCCTCATAGAACCTAGTATAACATCTAACGCGCCCGCACTTTTACTCCAACATACCAAATTCCGATTAGTCCCACAGCAACAATTGACCCCGGTCCAAATCCAGGGTCCGCAGGATAACTTACTTTGAATACAAAATATGCAGAGAGCCCAGCCATCAATGCAATCATACACATGATGATCATTTTCACGTGCTTGGGCAAAGTTTTGCCTGTAGCATAATAATCAAACAAGGCAGGCCCAAAGTATCGGTTGGTCAATGTCCACCTGAACAACCGTTCATTGGACATCGAGAATAGAAAGGCGGCAGGTACAGCCCATGAAACCGTGGGCCAACCAGGCACCCATATACCGATGATTGCAAAAACGACGAAAACACAACCCATACCAACATACAATTTGCTTTTCAATGGGCTACTTGCAACAGAATAGCGTTCAACAATCTGGTCAACAGACTCCAAACGCCCTTCCATGTTTCCACCGATAAACATTGACCTATGAGCCTACCTGTTGTAGCCTAACCCTCATCAGTTACGACCAATTGCCACAACCTACCAGAGGGCGCCGATATGCGAACCGGGACAGTCGAAAATCCACTAAGACTAGCAGTCCTCATCTCTGGCTCGGGTTCGGGAATGGAAGCACTGCTTCGCCACCAAGCATCCAAACCCCGTCGCCATAAGACAGCAATTGTTCTCTCTAATGTAGCCGATGTTGCCGGATTGGACAAGGCCAAGAAGCACAACGTTAGTACAATTGTTGTACAACTCGATAAGTCAATATCTGATTCAAATAGGCGAAGAGAAGCACATGAAAAGGAAATCTTAGAAGTACTTGATGAACATAACATTGAGGCAGTAATTTTATCTGGATACATGCGGATTTTATCACCGCTTTTCGTCAATGAATGGAAGGGACGATTGCTGAATATTCACCCATCGCTATTGCCTAAGTATCCAGGTGCTCATGCACATCGAGACGCTCTTGCAGACGGTGCAACAGTAACGGGTTGCACAGTTCATTTCGTTGAGGAAGGTGTTGATTCTGGCCCCATCATTGCCCAACAAGAAGTAGATGTGTTGCCAAATGACGATGAAGACAGTTTGAGTGAACGAGTCAAAAAAGTTGAGCATGCATTGTATCCGATAGCAATCGATGCATTTGCCGCGGGTGAAGTCAAGTATGAATGAGGTCCTTGTGACTATTCACATTTTGAAAGCATAGGGCACCAAGGTCAGACATTGGAATGATTTGGTGTGGAACTCTACGCATAATATCACGTAGAGATGAGCGTTTAGGTGCGGCATCAAAAGCTTCGATTAAGCTGGAAACATCTGTTAGCGCCAACATGGGCTCAAGTCGTGAGGAACGAGGCATCACAAGTCGTCGCATCTTTTCATTGTGTAAACGAATAAACACATCAGGTACTACCCACGGAAGGTCACAGGGAGCAAGTTGAATTTCATCAATTTCAAGCATTTTGCAAGTTTTCATAGCAGAATACAACGCAGGCAGGGCCCCCCTTTCCACATTTCGATCAATAACAAACTCAATCCCAGAAAGATAACTCAACATTCCACTGATTTTTTGCCGTTGATAACCATCTCTGACAGAAATCAGAATTCTAGCAAACCCAGCAGACTTCAGTGCCTGTGCAACTCGTTCAATCATAGTAACCCCTTCAACGACCATTGTTGCCTTATCTCGTCCCATGCGCTTTGATGCACCCCCTGCAAGTATCAGCGCAGGACAATCCATCAATACCACATCACTGCATATTGGCTAATTGGTGCAAGGCCCCATCGAGCTCCTTCATCAGTGCCTGCGCCCTCCGCAACAGTGCCACTTTGTCCCTTTGAGATGCTGCTGTTGGTAGCCACTCCATCAGTTGCCCTACATCTGCGGCATCCCTAACCACAGTCCATTCCAAAACACGTTCGAGAACAGGGTCATCTGCCTCTAGAAACTTCTCGACCATATCACGGCGGGGTGTAGGGCGAACCATCAGCCCTTCGCTTATTCTGCAAGTAATTGGTTACGAATTCGAGTGATTAGAGAATCACCATCTGGACACATCACATTTTGAATATGTATAGCCCACTCATCATTCAATTGCTCCCTACCATTACGCACCCATGCAGCATGATGTACAAGGAGAGCGAGGTTAGCATACATCCCTCCAGAACTATACCAAGAGATTAGAACTTGCTCAGAAGGGACCTTCCTCTTTGCCCGGAACAATTCTTCAATCACCAATAACAACGCGTCTGCTGGTTCATAATCCCCCATGACATCAGCGAGAAGAGTCCAAGCACCCCTATCATCGATGGATTGAATATTTGCAATTAGTAGTGCGGCGAGCGCAACATCCTCTCGCCCATGCCGCGCCCACAATTCTTCAACCAAATTTTTGAGTACATTGTCATCGCCATTCGTCAACAACCACGAACAAATTCTCCTGAGAACATCATCTGGAGTTCCAAGATGGAAACGATATCCACCGGCTTCAGCCAAACGATCCGTTTGTGATTTGATAATTAGGGCCGGAACGCCAATAGGGTAGGCTTCACGAACAACACCCATCAACAATTTCGATTTGTAATGAACTTTCGTCGATTGTGAAGATAACAAATCATCTAATGGGTCCTCTGAATTCACGCCTCAGCGGCCCCCTTCAGGGAGAATCCCTCTAATCTTGACGAAGAAACCATTCACTTTCTCCAGAGCTTGTTCAAATCCTTTCTCAACTAGGTGGAAAACACTCTTTTCAACATGTTCTTCAAGCCCATCTAGCATTGTAGTCACAATCCTGTCATGCTCTTCATCTGATATATCGAAGAAATGGCGTAGATAGGCAACAACCAGATACTCGTCTTCTGAAATACTTGCATTCAGAAACGCAGTTTCAAAAAGGCCAGCATAAATATCCAGGCAATCATCTGAAGATAATTTACGCCCACCTTGTACATCAGTACTTGAAATGACAGCATCGTAGACCTGTTTGGGCACATTGGCATCAAGATTGAGTAGTGAAGCTAATTTGATGACGAGTCGTTTTTCCTCACGAGTGATGACACCGTCTCGCAGTACAAGGGAAACGACGCCTTTGAAGGTCCCGAGATCAGTCACAGAGGAGTCGGGCATGACCTGTGAGACAACACACTTCCTCATAGCGGCTTCGCCCTGTTTTCACGCACGCGCGCGCGTGTGCAGCGCGCAAGTCGTATATTTTCAGCCACAGGCTTCATGAAGGGGAGGCGAGTCGCTTGGACCGCAGGAACCCCTGTCACGCTCCCGGGCGCTCGCGCCCTTCCCCGTGAACCGCATGGTGAACATACCTCAGTTAATGAGGATGCGAATGTGGGAAGATTCCTGCGAAAGCAAGGAAGTGAACACAAATGAGTGAACAGAAATCAAAATACATGATCCACGCTAAAATCAAGGCGGATGGAACAATTCAACGAAAGGACGTAGTCGGCGCAATATTTGGCCAGACTGAAGGATTACTTGGTGAAGAATTACAATTAAGGAAATTGCAACGAACTGGCCGTATTGGCCACGTTGATGTGAATTTACAATCACACAAAGGAAAGGTCTCGGGAGAAATTCTTCTCCCCTCAAGTTTGGACCAAGTATCCACAGCAGTAATTGGTGCTGCATTAGAAACGATTGACCGAATTGGCCCATGTAAGGCAACCATCAAAGTTGGAAGAATTGAGAATATCCACAGCGTAAAGCGAGATTCAGTCATCGACCGCGCCAAGGATTTGTTGCTTAGCATCGTCAACCAAGGCTCAGAAGACAGTAAGAGTATCCTTGATGAAGTACGCAGTGTACTTACATCAGGCACAGAAACAAGCCATGAGGGTATGACCTGTGGACCTAACGCATTGGAAAGCGAAGCCCTGATTATTGTTGAAGGGCGCAATGATGTGAAGAATTTGTTGAAGTTTGGAATCAAGAATGCAATTGCAACGATGGGTGCAAATGTACCCGATGCATTAGTGAAACTCGCAGGCACGAAATCATCAGTTACTGCGTTTTGCGATGGCGACCGAGGCGGCAAGTTGCTCCTGATGGAATTGTCAGGGGCCCTAGGAAAGTCTCTGACCCATGTGGCGCTTGCCCCTGAATCCAGAGAAGTTGAACATTTAGAAGGAAAAGTAGTGACTAAATGTTTGAATCAAAAGGAAACTGCAACAAAAGCAGTATCTCGAATTCAAGCCAACCTTTCCGAAGGTGACGACGACAATTCGAAAGGAAAAAGCGCAGGTGCTGCCAGCAACGGTTCCCGCGACATTCCGGAGAATATTCGCAACTGGTCCACGTTGATGTCTGATATCAAAAAGAATCATGCAATACTGATTCTTGGTGATGGCACAGCGTCCGATTCAGTTGGTGCAAGTAAGCTAGCAGCATTCGCTGACGAGGTAGAAGGCGCGCAATGCTTGCTATACAATGGCAAGGTGACAAACCGCATCATGGAGATTGCAGAACTTGGTATGATCCCAAACGTACTTGGTAGCACACTCGGAGTCAAGAGTGCTGAAGGAATCGAAGCCTACGAAATGTCTGAGATGGATTAATCACCAACTTAGACCGGGGTGAAAGAGAAAACCCACCTCCCTTTCGGAGGAGGTATGCAACCCGCGCCCACCCAACAAACATTGGGCGTAGAAGCAAACCATAATCCAACCCCGAAAACAGCCCTTACACAAGAACAAATTGCGATAATCGCCATCCCATTCTCGCATGTTCTGATTGCCACAGCTAGTGGCCTCGGCTTACTCATGTGGAGTGGTATCGCTGATGCTGGCGAGGATTATGCTGAATTAGCATTGATTTGGTATACTGTGTTTAGCATGTCCACAGCATTCCTCTTATCGATGTGGTTCGGACAACAATTTACATCTCTGAAAAACAACCTCCTTTCTGGCTCAGTAGGTAATGTCATAGGTGTTTTTGCAGGCATGCTCATATTTATTTCAATGATTTCCATGTCTTCCTCTTCAATTGATTTTGGAGAGGGTTTGAGTGATTATTTCAAAGAGATATTCTTAGGAACATCAATCGCAACGTGCATGACAGGAATTTCAGGTTCATACATTGGTGGGTTAGGAAAGACAACAGCTCTCCCGTCTCTTCCAGAAAAACAGAGACCAACATTCAACCCACAGCAAATGATGATGATGCAACAACAGATGATGATGCATCAACATCAGGCCCCCCCTCCCCACTTATTTCAACCTCAGAACCCACCAATAAATTCTGAATTGGCCTCTGAACCCGAACCAGAACCTGAGCCTGAACCAGAGCCAGAGCCAGAGCCAGAGCCCGAGCCAGAACCAGAACCACCACCATAAAAACAACCAACACAATCGCCACCGCCAAC
>CAYYKF010000037.1:0-16531 GCA_964441035.1 uncultured Candidatus Poseidoniales archaeon | reverse complement strand
ATTTTGTTGGGGGATGAACCAACTGGAAATCTCGATTCAAAAACGACTGAACAGGTCATGAAAGTTCTCGTAAAAGCCTGCAAAGAGTCCAATATTACTGCAATCATCGTCTCTCATGATACCAGTCTAACAAAATTCGCCACTCGGGTTATTGAGATTGATTCAGGCCAACTCGTTAGTGACGAATCAATTGCTAAATCTGCCATCGATGCAACGATTGATGCGGCCAAAGCAGTTGGAGGCGCAATCAAGGATGTAGTCTCAAGTGTAATCGAACGTGGGACAGCCTCAGAAAAATAGGTGACAGAAATGTGGCTTCTTGTCAAACGCCTGATTCGAAGTCAGGTTCGTGGCGGAATCCTTTCTGTTGCCTTTCTAGCTCTCGTTCTTTTCTCTACATCTCTTTGTGTGATGATGTGGGAGCATACTCGTAACGCTGAAATTGTCTATGATGAATTCTATGATGAAACAAATCTTGCAGATGTTGTAGTTGAAACGCTTCCCGGGTGGAATTACAGTGCTTTAGATTTCAATGAAGCATGCCAATTATCAACCAACAGTTTTGCAGGAACAAATCTTGCAATTGAAGGATGTGAAACGCGTTACGAACACCGTGAAGAGTTCCTTACATCGAAAGGCGTCAATATCAGTATGATTGCTTACGGTTTGGAATCAAACCCCTCAATCAGTACTCTCTGGTTCGATGAAGGGTGGGGGGAATTGGCCGATGCTCCTGGTGAAGTTGTAATTGACAGGCACATGCAAATTCAACTTGGAATTGAAGTTGGTGAAAATGTGACACTCATTCTCGATGGAAAAGAAGTTGAGATGTTGGTGACAGGTATCGCCAATCATCCCCATCACATCTTCTATGTTGAGAATGACGGAGATATTCTGATGATTGACGGCACGCTGGCAGTCGTCTATCTACCAGTAGAGTTACTATTGGATTATATTGGGCACAATCAAGATGAACGAAATATGATGCTCATCGATGTCGTTGATACTCCTGATTATGATTTCCTTGATACGGCAGAAAATGAGGGTGAACATTTAGAGCAATTACGTGATCATCTAGAGGGCTCATTGCAAGAACAAGATGTTGAACAGGTTACAGTAACCGATCGCAGTTCAATTTGGAGTGTTGAAGCGATGCGCCAGGACCTTGAAGGAAACAAGAAAATCACACCCTTCGTTCTTGTGATATTGGCAGGAATATCAGCCCTTGTCATCAGCATTAGCCTTGAACGCTTAGTGCGAAGACAAAGTAGAGAAATTGCAGTATTACGAGCTGAAGGAATTGATTCGAAATCTTTGCTATTGTCATACCTTTCAATCCCTGCATTCTATGGTATCATTGGTGCCTCAACTGGTATACTAGTGGGCCACTATTTTTCCGAACTTTTCACGGCATGGTACTTCGAACTTATTGGAGGTATTCCAGTTGTATCAATTCAACATTATTCCGACATAGGTTGGTCCGTATTCGGCTTTGTAATTTTGATACTTGTTTTATTTGGAATCTGGCCAGCGATGCAAGCCGTTCGCCTTTCGCCACTTGAAGTCATGCGAAAACAGGCTGGAGCACGTCCGAATCGTTTTGTTGCATGGGCAACCTCAAGATTACCTCCAACTGCGGGACTAGGATTCCGTTCAACATTTAGAAATCCGCGCAGGTTGACCTTGACAGTCATTGCTCTTGGAGTAGCTCTGATTTTGGTCAGTGGAATGGCCATGATTACTGAAGGCATGAAGGAATGGATTGATGAATCAAATGAAGCAGAAACGTGGGATTACAAAATCTACTGTAATGTGCTGTCACATGATGACTTGGAAGGTTGGGTGGAAGACAATCAAGGTCAATTTGAATCACAATGGGCATTGGAGGTACCAGTCAATGCCACAGGAGATTCGCGAATATTAACGATGAATGCCGTTGAAGGGTTCAGCACGGATGGAATATCTTCAATGCATAAATCAAGATTGTTGGATGGCAGATTGCCTGAGGTTGGTTCCATTCCTCCTGAGGCGGTGATTGACGCGGGAGCGCACACTTATCTCGATGATTGGGATGTAGGCAAAGAGGTCACAATCAAGGTCGGTGTAACAGAAATGCGTTTCAAAGT
Source organism: uncultured Candidatus Poseidoniales archaeon (assembly GCA_964441035.1). GTDB lineage: Archaea > Thermoplasmatota > Poseidoniia > Poseidoniales > Thalassarchaeaceae > MGIIb-P. The sequence continues at coordinate 14,405 of CAYYKF010000037.1, read as the reverse complement.
CGTTGGAATTGTTGACGAATCTACTCGCTCTCTGTGGGTGCATCATGAAGATGTCATGGAAGATTTGGGAGAGATTGGTGAATCACTGCACAATGTCCTCTATTTGAGGTCCAATACCGGTACAGATTCACCTCCAGCACTGGATGAGATTGATAGTGTCATCTCGATAACTGACAAAGGTGAAATGGTTGCTACGATGGAGCAAAGTTGGGATTCTCAAAAGAAATTGATGAACTCATTCATTTGGGTCGGTGCAGCCATTGCATTCCTAGTTTTACTCAATACATTGCTCATTCATTTGACAGAACATGATTCAGAATTTGCAACATTGAGAATTCTTGGCGCATCATCTCCTAGCCTGATTAGAATCATGATGTTTGAACATCTTATGATTGGAATTTTGGGTGGGATTTTCGGTGCGTTCGCCTCCATTTTAGCAGCTGAAGCAATGGGTGCAGCATTCAGCAACTGGGCCTTCACTTTGAACTTCGCAATACAATGGGACATTGCTCTAATGACCGGTATCGGCGTTGTTTTCGCCAGCCTTCTCGTTGTCCCATTTGGAATTTTCAGAATACGTGGCATGGACCTTGTTGAGAAGGCCAAAGAATACTCGGAGTGATTACATGCGTGTTGTAACTTGGAATCTCAATGGAATTCGTGCCGCAATTCGAAAGGGGTTGGATGATTTTGTTACCCGCATTAATCCTGACGTACTTCTTTTACAGGAAGTAAGGGCATTACCTGAACAACTTCCTAAAGATTGGAAACCAGGGATGAAACACACATTGATGCATCCTGCAGAGCGCAAAGGTTACTCCGGCGTTGCAACTTGGTCAAAATCCGGTTTTGAGGAGATTGGTAGAGGGATTGGCAGTCAACTCGACCCTTTAGATCATGAAGGACGCATGCTACACACCTACCATGATGGCATACATTTCTTGAATTGTTACTTGCCCAGTGGTTCATCAAAATTGGAACGTCAGATGTGGAAGGAAAGTTGGATGGAAGATTTGCTTGAATGGGCTCGGCCATTTACTAAATTTGATGAACCAGTGTTCCTTTGTGGTGACCTAAATGTTGCACATACCGAAGATGACATCTGGAATCCATCGGGAAATCGTAACACCAGTGGTTTCCTCCCACAAGAGCGTGAATGGTTTGACCGTTTACTGGCATCGGGATGGAGCGATTTGCTGCGCATTTCTGTTGGACCTGGCAAAGGCCCCTATTCTTGGTGGTCAAATCGTGGACAAGCACGTGCCTTAGATCGTGGTTGGAGAATTGATTACGTTCTTTCCAATGCTGCTGCAACACCTTTACTGAAGCAGGGCTCGGTCATGAGGGAAGGTGGATTGGTGGTTAGCGACCATGCACCCGTAATCATTGATTTGGAGATTTGATTCGACCCGTAGGGTCGAAGAGGATTGAAATGCAAGACCACTTGGGCGAATGCATGGGAGATCAACTCGAAGCGAGGATTTCACGACTCTTTCCAAACGGTCGGGCTGTGTTGATTCCCATGGATCACGGGATTTCCAGTTACCCTGAAGAGGGTCTGAATCGAATGGATTCTGTCATAGATTCAATTATTCAGGGTGGGGCAGATGGCATCATTTGTCAGAAAGGTGTTGTGAGTTATCAATCCAACAGAACTGGATGGGATGGCTTTGTTTGTCATCTCTCTGTTTCCACAATCCATGGTGGCCCTAATTCACAATCGAAAATCAAAGTGGGAACTGTCAAGGAGACTCTTTTGAGAGGGGCAACTGCAGTTTCTGGACAGATTAATCTTGGTGATGAAAATGAAAGTACGATGATATCTGACTTGGGGCAAATAACTTCTGAGGCATTTTTCAATTCAATTCCAGTGCTCGGAATGGTTTATCCACGAGGTCCAAATCTTGTCAAAATTCCAGACGATGATACCGAAGGCGTAGCACATGCTGCTAGAGTTGCATACGAACTTGGATGCCATGCTGTGAAGGTGCCATGGACTGGTTCGAAGGAAAGTTTTCGCAAGGTCTGCGAAGGTGTTCCAATCCCTGTTTTGATTGCAGGTGGACCAAAGAGTGGAGATTTCCTTGACACTCTTCTGATGGTCGAATCTGCAATTTCTGTAGGAGGTGGTGGAGTATGCATGGGTCGCCAAGTTTTCGGTTCCAATGACCCTACAATTTGTGTCAAAGCTCTGAAATCCGTTGTGCATGAAGGTAAGAGTGCAGAACAAGCATGGGGGTTGTAGGATGGAACTTTGGTTGGATGCAGCAACTTCTACTGAAGTGATGAATCAACCCTACCCAGCAGACCGTATACTCCTTGCATCTGGTGACAAAATTCCTTCGTGGGCCGAAAATGCACTTTTTGCCTGTGAGGATGGCCGTATATTGGATGAAGAAAGTCGTCCAATAGGTGTACACGTAGATATTGAGGATTCTGAAGGTCAAGAAGCAGCCCGTTCACTTGTTGGAATGGTCAATTGGTTGGTACTGACAACAGGAGATTGGCAGATGATACCTCTAGAGAATCTCGTTGCCGCCTCTCAAGGAAGTGGAACCCGTATAGTGGCTCGTATTGATCGCACGAATACTGCTAGGGGCGCTGCTTTTGCATTAGAGACAGGTGTTGATGCACTATTGCTTCCTCCCACTGATGCTGAGATTTGGGCTGAAGGACAAGCTATCGCAGCCGAACGTTTGGCTTTACAGTCTGAAGCCAATGAAAGTGCCTTTGAGCAAGAGCATTCTGAACTTTCCGAGGTGGAGGTCATATCAATTGAGGATGGTGGAGTCGGCGATCGAGTTTGCATCGATTTGACATCCCAATTAGAAATTGGAGAAGGGCTCTTGATTGGATCAGCTGCTTCAGCCATGCTTCTTGTTCATGGAGAAACGATGGAGAGTGAATTTGTGCCATCAAGACCATTCCGAGTAAATGCAGGTGCAGTTCATGCTTACGTGCAGATGGCCAATGGAGATACGAAATACCTCAGCGAACTCGTTGCTGGTGATGCGGTATGTGTGTGTGATAATGGTGGTAAATTTAGAGCTGCCATTATTGGACGATTGAAGATTGAATCTCGGCCATTTCTAATTATCAGATTCCGTCATTCTGAAACTGGAATCATTGGTCAAACATTCCTGCAACAAGCAGAAACCGTACGTTTGGTTTCATCTCAAGGTACAATGCCATCGATAACGGACTTGGAGAAAGGAAATATGCTGCTTGCCATGGTGGGAACAAGCGCTAGACATATCGGGAAGAACGTTTTGTCGCATTCCGAGGAGCGGTAGGGGAGGTTCAATCATGGCAGTTCTCGGACGAGGTGAAGGGCACGGTTCCATCACTATTCTACATGCTCTTGGAGCAGGATATGGGTCTGCGATGGGCGTCAACCTCTCCACTCGCGTACAATTACGTGATGCTGCTGTAAAAAAGCCACCAGAAGACAATCATGGATTGTTACCGGCAGTCATTGAATCATGGAAGGGGGCAGGCCTGAATTTGCCTGATGCCGAAGAATTACATTGGGCAGTTCGAAGTGATTTACCTATTGGACGAGGCATGAAATCATCTGCTGCGTTGGCCGTTGCTGCAATCCATGCATTGGCCGATGCAACGGATACAGATCTTGAGAACCATCAGATTGTTGACATTGCAGCAGCAGCTCAATTGGGTTGCGGTTGCTCTCTTACTGGAAGTGTTGACGATGCTTGGGGTGCAGTTGAACCTGGATGGAAAGTTGTAGACCCCTCAGTACCTGCTGCTGACGGTGTACTCATGCAGGGTGAAATGGAAGGAGATTGGATTGTTTTGGTCATTGATAGAGGACCTCGAGAAAATCAACCAGATCCTGAAAGGTTTCAACTTGCAGCAATCGAATTCCAAAATGCAATTTCTTCTATAGAACAGGGTGATATAATGAATACAATCGTTAACAATGGACGCGCCGTTGCATCTGCATTGGGTGATCAAATTGGAAGGAAATTGTGTAACGACTTGGGGATTTTGGGTTGTCGTGCAAGTGCGATTGGAGGTTCTGGGCCAGTCATTATTTCACTTGTGCATGCCGAACAAGAATCGACCCTTCGTCGCGTGAAACAAATGCTTGAACCCCGTGGCTGGGAAATTAATGAGACTGGAATCTGGAAGGGTGACGCATAAACCGTAGGTCATCTTCCGCTGCACCCATAGGGTGCAGCGATGGGTATGAGTCTTGGAGAATTCGTCAAAGTCACCCTATTTGGCGAGAGTCACGGCGATGCGGTTGGAGCATTGCTTGAGGGCATTCCAGCAGGAACAGAAATTGACGAAGAGAGCCTCATAGAGGATTTACAACGCCGTCGTCCAGGCCGCCGTCTTCTTTCATCTAGATTTGAACCTGATCACTGTGAAATCCTTTCAGGGATTCACAAAGGCAAAGCTACAGGCCACCCTATCCTACTTTTGGTTCGAAATACGGATGCAAAATCTCGTGATTACAATTTCCTCCCAGATCACCCTCGACCTGGACACGCAGATTTACCGGAAGCAATTCGCACAGGTGGCTTTGCAGATCCACGTGGCGGTGGAACCCATTCTGGACGATTGACACTCGGTTTGGTCGCAGCAGGGTCGATTGTTCGTGAAGTATTAGATTCAAAAAAGATTGATGTGGTTGCCCATTGTGCTGCAATTGGCAATATCAAATCGAATTTTGTCCGTGAATCAGGACAAAGTGAACCCTGTAAGGTGTTGAATTGTCATGATGAAGCATCTGCGGAATTGATGTTTAACAGAGTGAAGCAATTACGCAAGGAAGGAGATTCCATTGGTTCAAGTGTGGAGGCAGTCATTGAGGGACTTGAAATTGGATTGGGCGAACCTTGGTTTGACGGGCTTGAACCTGCCCTTGCCCGAGGATTGATGGCGATTCCAGGAGCACGTGCTGTTGAATTCGGACGAGGTTCAGGCGCCGTAATGATGCTTGGTTCCCAGCACAACGACACTTGGGGAGAGGATATGATTCCTATTGGTGAAGATGCTGATGGGGTCATTGGAGGGATGGCTACAGGTGCCCCCCTTCGCATATTAGTTCACTTCAAACCACCCAGTTCAATTTCAAAGCCTCAGATGACACTACATTTGCCATCTGGTCAGATTCGTGAATTAACAGTTGGAGGCCGTCATGATCCAGTCATTGCCCCACGTGCAACTCCAGTTGTTGAAGCAGTATGCCGGTTGGTTGTTGCAGATTTGCTGATGATGCGCGAGGAATTGAAATGAGTTTTGAAATCCACAAGTTTGGAGGTTCTTGTCTTTCAAGCGCCGAAGATATCGATGCAATTGTAGCCCGCATACGTGATTCAACGGGCAGAGTTTTGATTGTTGTATCTGCATTTCAAGGAGTGACAGACCGTTTGATTGAGCAAATTGATTACGGTTCAATAAAATCAATTCCTGCGTTCGTATCTTCTATTGAGCTCGAGCATTTAGAACGCATTCCAGAAATTGCAGAATCTCCTTGGGCAATTCGATTTGCCGACACCTTGCAACATTTGTCGTTGCAATTAGAAGAGTATTACAGAAATTCTTGTATTGAGATTCGGGCAGATGCTCTTGCTTGTGGTGAACGCTTGTCCAGTCTAGCAATTTCAGCAGCCCTAGATGCCGCCGGCATTCCTGCTTTACCAGGGTGGTCTGAAGACATCGGTATTCGCCTCATTGGGAGTGGTGAATCTGGTCGGATTGATGCGGAAAAAACGAGAGATTTACTCAATCTCCCACTAGGTGCAATTCCTGTCATAACCGGATGGTATGGTGAATCTAAACACGGAATCGCACTTTTGGGCCGTGGAGGTTCAGATTTGACTGCTACCGCTGTTGCTGCGACTCTAGATGCTGTAGAGGTAACAATTTGGAGGGATGTACAGGGAGTACTTGCATTGTCTCCTCAATGGTCATTACCTGGTCGGAATCTTAGCAATTTGTCATATACTGAAGCAGCAGAATTGGCATTGTTTAGTGAACCCATGTTACATCCTTCAGCAGTTGAACCGCTACGTCAACCGGGTATACCTCTAAGATTGAGGCCGCTTCATTCTCCAGAAATTGATGGCACCATCATTGGTCCATCCCTGCAAACTGAAAATCCGACCGTTCGTGCAGTGGGATGTATTCCGAGATTGGTTCCCCTCTCTTGGACGTTGTCTAGTGCCCTATCTCTTGCAGAGAGCGTTTCTGATGCAACTGCGGCCCTGCGAAGAGCACGTATCGGTGTTGCCTCTCTTCGCGCACAACCAGGTCAAGTTCGAATATTAGTGAACCAAAGAGCCTCAGCTCGTGCAGAGAGAATCCTTGGCAATCTTCCAAGTATTCCTACACCTACTGTTGGGGATGCAATCTCAATACTTTGCTTCGTGGGTGAAGATATAGGTGATAATATCAGAATACGTGAGAGTATAGAAAGAGCCTCGAGAGAGGCAGGATTGGCTCTTTCATTCAATGCATATGAACAACGAAACCACGCGATTCATGCTGCGATTCCAGCTAGCCAAACCGAATTTGCATTGCACGAACTTTGTCAAGTATTCGATTTGTTGGCGAACTAATCAGTCACCTTGTTCGCGCCATCTCTGAATCCTAAGAGGGATGTTTGCAGCAAAGAGGGCTGCAACAATGAGGAAGACCAACATCGTTCCTAAAGCGACACCGTATACACTGGTCAATTCTACAGATTCGGATAGTCGATGAGCAGTTTCTGGGTCGAAAATACCGAAGAACCAAGGTATAATCACGTTAATCATCAAGGTTGAGAGGGCAACAACTGTTGCGATAATTGGAGTGATGACCAAACTAATGTGATATTTGCTTAGGACCTTCTTGACGTTCATTACATAGACTTCGCCAGTGCGAATGCTTGTATCCAACATTGAGAATCGAATGATACCATTTGTAACCTCGATGTACATTACGAGAGAGACTGCATAGAGGACCAGAAGTAACTTGATCCACCCGTCTCCAACGCCTTCTAATGCCCCAGTTTCAAAACTCACCTTTGAGGCTGCGAATCTCAACGAAATAAGGATGAATAGGATGTAAGATGCAAGTAACCCTCTAGCATCTCTTCGGAAAATTCCGAAGAACCCAGCACCGAGGGCAGAAATTACAATCAAGATGTGTAGAACTTGCCCCATTGCATCAACACCGAGCCAAATAGCCAGTGTGTTCCAGAAAGTCCCATCTGCGGGAGTTACAAGATAAGTAATGACGGCAAGTATCATCATCAGACCTCCACCAATTAGTTGTAGCGTTTGCACCATACGATCTGCTGGAAGGAATTTCATCTTCGGGATTAGTGGTCCACCGAACAGACTCTCAACGAATGTGGGGACATGTACCTCGGGAACTGCATCTTTTGGAATATCGACGCTCCCAGTCATCTTTCCTGCAAGTTTCTTTCTGCTCGGCGCCGCTGCACGAACGGTTTTCCCTTCGTAGAGATGGGAAGTGTCGCCTGATTGTCCAGATGCCATTTTTCCACCTCAGAATCCTCTAGCGCCCGCCAGGGCTGTTGCAAGTAACATGTCAGGCTCCCAATCCATCACAAACGCCCCAAGTCCTCTTAGTTCGCTAATCATGATATCTCGTTCAGTCTTGAGAACCTCATAGCCCGTTCGATCCAATCGCTTAGCATCGAATTCAAATTCCAAACTGGACGGGCTTAGAACGGTGACATCAAACTCTCTGGCTCTGAAGTCACGGACTGCATTAACCATGGTTGGGTCACCTTCAAGCGGGCTGAGAATGATAATTGGACTACCTTTGTTGATGTATGGCATTATCCGATTGGTTACAACTTGTAGTGGAGTATTTCCCTTCGCCGCTGCACCCGCAAGTTTAGTCAACAACACGTACAGTTGCTTCTTACCGGTATCTCGGTCAACACTATTGATGTCGCTGCCATAAATGACAAGCCCAACAGAGTCGCGTCTACTCAAGAAGTACTGCGCTAGGCTAGCAGCAGCTCGAGTACTATAGACCAGTGAATTTCGACTCACAGGTCCAGTTTCAGACACAGCTCGACTATCGACAATCAGAATGATGTCCGATACAGCGTCTCGCTCGTATTCATTGACCATCATCTTTCCACTTCTTGCGTAAGCTGACCAATTCACTTTCTTCATTGGGTCTCCAGGAATATACTCTCGCAAGTTGTAGAAATTCGAACCTTCACCTGGCTGCCGAATATTTACTGCACCCGTGAAGATTTTAGGTACCTTGCTCTTGACAAAAGCGTCTTTCAAATCTTCAGTTTTTGGGAAAACAAGGAAATCATCGTAGACATGGATTTCCTTTTCCTTGTGGAACAAGCCAAATGGGTCTTGTACCCTAATACTAACAGGCCCAAGCGTGTAAAAACCACGCAATGGGCATTCAATGGTGTATTCAATCAGAGTTTCTCGACGAGGGCCAAGTTCCATCAGGATGTAATTTGCACCCTCCTTGATGCGCATGACTTCTGGCACAGTATCCTTAACCTCTAGAACCTTGGAGAGAGGAGATTCGTTCTGTAGGCGTAAGGTTACTTGGATTTCACCGTCCTCAAATATTCTTGCAGCCGAAATTTTTCGCATGGCAGAGAGTGATGCCAATGTAGGCACCTCCTCTTGCTCTTCATCTTCATCAATGCGCCTTCCAGTTGATGCAACATCAGCATGAGCAGCACGCAGCGCGGCCCATGTCAGGAAGGATAGAAGCACAACAGCAACGGTGACCAGTTGCTGGTTTCGAAGAACAAGGCCGAGTAGATACAGCGCTGTCGCTAGGCTAGCGAACAATGCTGACTTTCGACTCCATGCCATGGCTCTTCCTCCTAACGCAAACGATTCATATCGCTATTTTCAGACAGTCGGAACTGGTACTTCACGAAGGATAGATTCGATGATTTCTTGTGGTTCTAGGCCCTTAATCTGATGTTCTGGTTTCAGAATTAGACGATGGCTGACTGCAAGTGGTGCAACAGCCTTCACGTCATCAGGGGTTACGAAATCACGACCTCGCATTGCAGCAGCAGCACGGCTCGTCTTGAGCAGAGCTTGCGAACCACGAGGCGAGGAACCGACGAGAACACGAGGGTCCTCTCTGGTTCGAGCAACAATTTCGACCATGTACATGCGAACCGCAGGGTCGACATATACGTCTTCAATTGCCTGTTGCATTGCAACGACTCTTCCTGCGTTGGTGATAACCTCAACATCGACGGCATCCTTCTTACGGGTGATACGTCGTGCCAAGATCTCATCTTCGTCTGCTCGGTCAGGATAACCGACGCTCATCTTGAACATGAATCGGTCTAACTGAGCTTCAGGTAGAGGGTATGTACCCTCTTGTTCGACAGGGTTCTGAGTTGCCATTGTTAGGAAAGGACTAGGCAACTTGTGTGTCACCGTTCCAATCGTTACCTGCTTCTCTTGCATTGCTTCGAGCAGTGCAGCCTGTGTCTTTGGCGGTGCACGGTTAATCTCGTCAGACAGCAACAGATTGCAGAAAATGGGTCCAGGTTTGAATGTAAATTCACCCTTCTTTGCATCATAGATGTTCGTTCCGGTGATATCTGCTGGTAGCAAGTCAGGCGTAAATTGAACACGCTTGAAATCACAACCTAGCGCATCGGCGAAGGTATTTGTCATCAAAGTCTTCGCTAGTCCAGGATAATCTTCGAACAGAAGGTTTCCATTCGATAGAATATTCACCAGAACATTGTCGATGACGTGACCCTTTCCGATAATCACTTTCGATACCTCAGCACTGATTGCTTGACCAATCGCACCTACAGCCGCGAGTTTCTCGCGAACTTCAGGTGTGCTCTGATGCTTCGGGACCTGCGGAGCAGCCGGTGCCGGTGCCGGAGCCGCTACCGCTGGCGCAGGTGCTGGCGCAGGGGCAGGGGCTGGGGCAGGGGCAGGGGCCGGCGCAGGGGCCGCTGGAGCGGCCGGGGCTACGGGGTTTGGTGGCGCGGGTGCGCCAGGCGGTGGTGGTGCCTGCATTTTCTTTCACTTCTCCTCTCTTTTTTGTGATCTAATCACTTGTTTTTCTTCCCCCATCGACGTATAGTCTGGAGCAATGCTCGTAGCTCCTCGGGGGAATATGTACGGTTCTGGCTGTAAGCCAATTCAGTTAGGCGCGGGTCACCAATCATGGTTTGTACCTCTGCAGGTGCCTTCATCGCCATTTCATCACGGGTCAGGTCATGGAAGATTCGTACTTTCGACATCAATGCCTCCTTGACTCGTGTTCTGTAGGTGGTAGGGTCAACTTTTTCAGGTCTCTCTCTGAAACGTGTGAGGTCGAAAACGTGACGCCAATTTGCCTTCTCTGGAACAACCATGATTGCGACCAATAGTAGGAGTAAGACATTGAGAATAATGAGCCACTTTAGGAATGCATCACTTGTCAAGAGAACAATTGTCGCCATGGCATCGGTGAATGGTGCACTCATGATTCCAGTTACGTGCCGACTTTCATCGAATACAACGTAAAAGTTAGAGCGAGAAAGTTTGATTGTACTGGATAATTCTTGATTGTCAAACTCCATCATTGAGAAAATGAGGGCTGTGAAGAATATTTCATTTCCATCCCATCTTCCTCCAGCATCAGGGAAATCTCTCTGCCAGCATGAATTGAGGGTGGGGTCCAGACAGTCTTGACTCATTCCAGTCGACTTTGCTTCGTCGATATCCCATAAGCGGTTACTGAATGCTGTTTGATCTGAAACAAAGACGATGGAACCTGTAACATCGATATCTGAGCGGCTACTGCTAGAACCAGTTTTGTAGTCCTGCGTTTCAATGCCAGGATAATCAATTCGAACAATCAAACTGAGATTTCCAGGGGCGGGATTATTTTCATTGCCACAATCACCGTCTCCAGCGACATTAATGCAAGCACCTCGACTTGAATGGGCAAGCACCTTGATTCTACGATTCTCATCATTATCTTCAGAGTAATTTTCAACCATCAGTCCGGTCGGTGAACGGAACATTACTGGTAGTCTGCACCCATCAAAATTGTACAATTTCAAGTCAACATCTCTGCATGCCATCTTCAAATCGGTTTCTGACATGCCATCAACGGATTGATTGATTGAAGCTAAACCCCACACATTCTTGTGATTGTCATCACGAAGTTCTTTCGAGACGGGGTCTACTTCCTGCCAAAATTGATCTTGGTCATACAGAGGGGCACTTTGGTAAGTAACTCCAAATTTTGCTGCTACACGATTTGCATTTGTGTTATCTGCAGCGATGATGACCTTTCCTCCTTTCTCAGTGACGAATTCGTGAATCTTACTGGCTTCAGTTTCATCAATCGGTTTCTCTGGTGCCACAATTACCAGCATGGTTCTATGTGGGTCATTCCAGTCGTTGACAAGCATGGGAGTTGACATTGTGTTGGCAATTGAGTAACCCCAGCCGTCATCACCTAGCGTTTCCGCCATCAAATTGACTTGTGCCAATGCTTGGTCATCATCTTCAGCAGAATCTGAAACATATGCTGAATATACCGTGTCTTTGTTGGCTGAGAAAACCATTGGTAAAATAATTGTGAGAAGGAGAACCAGAATCAAAGAAGATGCGATAATTAGCCCGAATCGACTGCTTTCCTTCTCTGCCTCAGCCACAATTTTCCCTCCATAGTATTGCTATCGAGCCATAGGCTCGGGAACACCAACGCGCTGCCCAATCAAATTGTACAAATATAGGTTGCTGCACCTCGATTGAGGTTATTTGGCCGTTTTCAAAGGAGTTTCAAGTCACCCCTTTCCGTATCATTGTTAACTACGGTGAAGATTCTAACAGAACAGAATCAATATTCATGCCTGCGCAGTAATGCGGCGAGGACAATCGCGACTGGTGTTATTAGCATCGGAGCAAATAGGAAATTATCACTTTCGACCTCTTCCTGATTTACTGGCCCATCATCGTTACCTGTACTGGCCTCATCGTTATCTGATTGACTTCCTATAGCCCTTGCTTCAACATTCAATTCTAGAGTATCCTTGTTCGATGAATCTCCTAAACTTCCATCTGCAACCCCTTGAGAATATACAGTAATATCAATTTCACATATACGACTTGGATGGGTTGAAGAAGCATCGTATGTGATTATACCACTCACACCTCCTCCTAAATCCGAATTCAACCAAGCTCCAGGAGCTGTTTGTTTGTGTAAGATGTCATCAAGAGAATTTTCCCCGTCTGAGTTAATTGTTAGCAAAGGGCAATCATCATTCATTTCATAATTCTGAATTGAGTCTATTGCATTCCCATCATTGATGAGGCTAACTTCCAAAGTTCCTTCTGTCCCCGCACTGATTGGATATCCTAAATCTTCGATTATAACCTTCCATCTGTGGAGATCTGGAACATATAATTCTCCTTCGATTGAATCGGTTGAAATTGGTATTGAATCAGGAATCGTAATGACCGACCAAGCAGTTAATTGGCCTGAAATTTCGAAAGGCGATGTATCCCCAGCGACTGATGTGGCAATTATATTCCAGAGCTCTTCTCCCTGTCCGAACACAGTCATTGAAAATGTCTTATTTTGGCCACTGGGGATTGTCACGGAATCAGGGCCGCCGACCCAGTTTTCATCTGTATACTCCAACCCGATTTCAATATCTCCAACGATATTATTATTCTTAATCCAAAACTCAACGCTAGTATCTTCTTCACCCATTGGGTAAGGCATTTGTTCTCCACCATCGGGAATGACGAATCCCATCTCCCAACCGGTGAATTCTGGTACTTCTTGAGCTTCAGTTGGAGCCGGAATTGATACAAATAGGCTGAAAGCACACAGTGCTACGACTATCACTCTCAATGTGCCCATCAATTAATGGGGGACACTCATCAAACATCAATGCGCCGATTACAAGTCCTGTAACGGAGACATGGCCCTACGGGCCAAAACGCGCAGCATTTTGCGTCGGTATGAAGGTGGGAAATACGTGTTGTTGACCGGTTTTACAGCCTTTCTAATCGCCTCAGCCAGAGAAGAAATGCTTTCCTTTCCATTCCAATTTGACAATGATTCCATGGACAATTCGGAATGATCACCTGGGATGCTCTCACAGCCAGTTGTCGCTAGTCTTAGCCCCGTGATTTTTCCACTCTGAATCTTCCAAGCAGCAGCCACGCCAGCTTCTGGGAAGTCCCATGATTCTCGTAGTCTCAGTTTCTGATATGCTCCTTGCCAATTCTTTGCATCCTCTGGTAGTGTGACATGTGTGACCATTTCTCCCTTCTGAAGGACATTTCTCGTCATCCCATCTTCTTGGAAGAACTCTGCAAACGGCATCGAACGCGCACCGGTTGGCCCTGCTAGATGTATGGTTGCATCAAGGGCGATGAATGCTGCTGCAAGGTCAGCCTGATAGGTTGCAACACAGAGAGTGTTCTGATTGGGGATAACTCGACAATCAGCACCCGTATCACAATCACATTTGTGACACCAATCAATGCTCCTACGCCATTCCTCTGTCTGGTTGAACCAGAAGCATCTGGTGTCAAGGCATATGTTTCCTCCAACAGTCGCTGACCTTCGAATCATTACACTCGCAACCGTTGCAGCAGTTTCTCGAATCAAGGGATGTACCGATTCAGATTCAGCAAGGTCATGGATTCGAACAGTCGCTCCGATTAAGTTGGCGGATAGCGTGTTTAATTCCTGAACTCCTGCTAGAGAGATGACATTCGGTTTGGAATTTAGTTTCCATTTGTAATTTGGAAGCAAATCGGTTCCTCCAGCAATCCAATCGAAGTCTTCCAATTCGGACGCCAAGGCCATTGCCTGAGCAAGATTGTTCGGAGTATGTAGGATGAAAGGTGGCATTCGCATCAATCATCACCTCGATGTCGACGTTCAATGTGGGACCACGCACGAGCAGCACGTTTCTTTGGGTCAGCCAAATCCTTAGGCTCTGGTGTGATTGCTTCTTTCCATCCTTCCATTTGTTCTGACAATGGGAGTTCTGGATCAAAGCCGAATAGAACTCCGTTGACATAGGCAGAACGGTCCTGTTGAATATCTCTCAGATGGTCTCTCTTGGAATGGTCTTCAGCCCTCTGTAACAGTTTGGATTGCAAAGTGCTCGGTGAATAAGATGGATTGATTAGATTCAATGGATCTTGAATTCCTTGCTTCTTACAGGCCTTCTCGATTTTATTGTAGAGTCTATCAGGAGTCACAGGGAGTTCATCTATGCGAACACCGATCGCATCGTAAATCGCATTGCATACTGCGGGCAGAATTGGAAGCAATGGTCCTTCACCTGCTTCTTTTGCTCCGAATGGCCCTTCTGGGTCATTTGATTCAACAATGATTGGAACAACATCCGGCATTTCATGAACACTCATAAT
>CAYYKF010000036.1:2290-16794 GCA_964441035.1 uncultured Candidatus Poseidoniales archaeon | reverse complement strand
ATACCATTTGTCTGCCTACCTGATTGTGGGAAATGTTGCAATCAACCTGGTGGTGTCGTATTCCTTGCACCACATGATGCAGAAAATCTTGCAGGGCGGTTCAATCTAGATGTTGAAGATTGGCTTGAACGTGATTGTCGACGTAGTGCAGATGGACGCTGGGTCCTTCGTTCAAAGAAATCAGATGCTAGTTGTATTTATCTTGACGAACACAATGCTTGTACTGTATACGAAAACAAACCTGATCAATGTTCAGCATTTCCTTGGTGGAATGAGAATATGCGCTCATCTAGAGAATGGCGAAAGACAGTACAATTATGTCCAGGCCTTAGACATCCAGATGCCAATATCATCCCACTTCCTGTGATACAATCGCATCTCGCTGCTGATGCTGTGGCTGAGAAAGGATTCCGAGTTTGGAAATCATGAATCTTCAGACACTGGTAGCAACACTCGGCGCCTGATAGGAATCAGAATTGCTTTCATTTCCCGCTTTTCTGACTTTGGAATCAAGACTTTACGGGACACAGGTTGTAAGAATTCACCAGGGTCGAAATCCTCGACGTCTGGGATTTGTTCACCAGTTGTCAAGTCATGTAATTTGTCAAGATGAGCCTCAATTGACAACATTCGATCTGCAAAGGAGATCAAATCTGCTTCCGAAGCAGAACCAATTTGTTCGGAAATATTCGAAATTTCCGAAGTTAATTCCCGCAATTCAAACCGATGCTCATGAATCACATCTTCCAATCGGCTGAGGGCACTATCGGTCAGTGCTTCAAGGGATGAGCCAGCATACAATTCGGGGCTAGAACTTGCTGCATCACGCCTCGATTCAATATCCTGAAGATGCTCGCGGAGTTGGTCGCCTGCAAGCCTTTCCGCTGCTTCATGTGAGGGCGGTAACGCAATTTCAGGAGGAATATAGTCGTCCTGGATATTTAGTTGATCACTGATGATTTCTGCTCGATGCTCAGCAGGTTCTGGTAAGACTGAATCGAGTACTTCGGTCACAATTTGTGCACCAATCGAATCCGCATCGATGTTCTCCTGAACATTATCATCTCTCATTGGTGGCTCTTTCCCAGAAAGTAGGGTGGTGACTTCATCAGCCCCAAATAATTCAGCTCCGGCTTCAATCGAAAGGCAGACGGTTTCGAAATCTGCTTTGACTCGACTCCATTGCCCTCGACTTCTTGAGGTAATCACATTGAGTTGAGGGTCTGTTAGAGAAATACCTCTCGACAAGGACACTCTACGGAGATATAACAACAGCGTTTCTTCAGTCGGAATACCTAATTCGACATGTACACCGGATGCAACTGCCTGTCGAAGCCGCCCGATTGGTAAACTCTCCGAGTCAAGCCTACGTGAGGATGTTAGAATCACTTGAGCTCCAATATCAATCGCCCAACCGACAATCTGTGCCAGTATTTCTGCACCCTTAGGTCGCATGATGATGCGGTCTGAATCATCAACAAGCAATGCACTTGCACGCATCAATAAATCATCCCACCCTTCCGGGAGTTTTTCTGCAGGGAATGTTTCTAATGTAACCAAGCGAACTTCGCGATCTGGGATACCAGATTGAAGTGATTCACCAATAGCCCATAGTAAGTGGCTCTTTCCTGTTCCCGAACCACCATGAATCATCAAAGGATTCAAGCGCACGCTAGGATGGTCAATCACCTCATTGGCAGCCTGTGTAGCCAATCGATTTGAGGGGCCACGTTGCCATCTCGAAAAATCTGAATCTGGCCTTGTAGTGAGGCGAGGGGGCCAGAAACCAGCATAGGTACTGGAGGTTGGAGCGGGACCTGAATCTGAAATCTGTGGACTTCCTAGTTCAGCCTCTCCAATCGGTTCATGAGGTGCAATTCGACGTTGTTTGTCTAATACCTCTCTCCAAATTGGTTGTGTGCCATCCCGTGGTTTACTTGCATCTTCACCTACAACCCATCGAGGAGTGTCTGCAGGTAAATCAGACGGTTGAGGGTCCATTTCGAGAGGACTGCTTCCTAGAATACGACCCCTCATCGCTTCCAATCGAGCGTGAACTGTTTCTGCATAATCTGTTTCATCACCACTCAATATCGATAGTCTCTCAAGTGGTCCAGGAGCAGCTTTCGGTAATTCATAATGCTCTAGGAATCGTTGCTCTGCTTGACCTCGTGTCCGAATCGAAACATGGTCTAGCAGCGTGCTTGAGCGGTCAATAGAATCCGGTTGGGAATCGGAAAGACCCAAAAATCGACGGCTACGTTCCATTGCCTCACGAAAATCTGTTCGTCGCAAACGGTTCATTTCTCGGCCTCCAATATTGCTTTCAAAGCACCATCTGGGTCAACTTCGAATAAATCTACGATGTGTTGAGTATCAATTCCTTTCTCATCCAGTGCCTTCAATCTCTGCCAGATTGTCGATTCGTCTCCTGCGCTTCCGGAAAATGCAACACTCATTTGCCTGAGAGATGATTTCTCATTTTCAGCAAGACGTGCGGTCAAATGTAGTGTTCGCTGCGCACGGCTGCTGGCCTCACGAGCGGCGATGTTTGCAGTCAAAGGAGGAACGATTGAATCCTGATCGACACCAGATGCTGCTCTTGTTGCTGCATTCATACCTACAACACGCATGTCAGGACCATCCCCTTCAAGAACAAAATCGCTTGCAATAAGACGTACATGGCTGGCTGCTGAATCCAATTCATCCCTCTTTGTTACGATTTCTTCAGGTAGGGTGACTGCGGCTTCAACATCGATTGCTCGCTCCGCAGCTAAAGATAAACCATCTCTACTCAATTTCGTTGTATCCTTCGATTGCATTTCTCCAACCTCTGGACTGGAAGCTACTGCGTGTGGTAGACCATCTTTGGGTTTCTTGATTCGCCGAACACGGCGAGGAACATTTCCCCGATGATTGATTGTGGCAGGTTTTGGTACCTTAGCGACAACCGGTTCTGGTTCAACCCAAACAGAGGGGCTTTCAGTCTCAACTTCATCTGTTTCTAATTCGATTTCGGACGTTTTTTCTTCGGGTTCTATGATTTCAGATTCTACTGGGCCTTCATCCGGCCCTCTATTTGCGGAAGGGGCGGTAGCCCAATCCGGCAAATCTTCATCCTCTTCAATCTCAAGGGAGGTCATTTCAGTGACCTCATTAATCTCGGATTGACGTTCGTCTTTCCACGCTTCTACCAAACCACTAATGGAATATCGATTGGCATCACTAGAAACTGTAACTGGATCTTCAGTATCTTGCTTTGAATCTGGTTCAACACGCTGTGGAATCTCAATCGCTGTCCAGTCATCGGAACAGAACGGATGGCCCTCCAATCTTGCTGGTCTTTCAGCCCAATGCACAATTCGGTTGTTGTCGATAACGTCCACTTCACGTAACAAAATAGCTCGTTGCTTGCTATCCCAAACGTCAAGGTCGACTGGAATCAATAGCAAATGATCTGACACCGTTATACTATCGACTAGAGAACGTATCAATTCAACTGTACGTTCAAATCCATGGAATCCTGAGAGAAATTCCAATCCATCCAGAACAATACATGCTCGAGATGAACCAAACAGGAATCCGTCAACTTTTCGACGAACTTCCTCAAGAGTAGCACTGAGGATGTTTTCGCCACTTCCTTTTTCAGTCAACCATGCTGAAACTGTGGTCGGAATTCCAAATTCAGATTCCAACCGTTCAGATGGAAGCCTTGAGATGATGAGTAGTGGGTGGCCAATTGAACCAAGATGTGTGGCGATTTTCATGGTCAATTTTGGCGTACTAGTATCGATGATGGCAACCAT
Organism: uncultured Candidatus Poseidoniales archaeon; assembly: GCA_964441035.1. GTDB lineage: Archaea > Thermoplasmatota > Poseidoniia > Poseidoniales > Thalassarchaeaceae > MGIIb-P. The sequence continues at coordinate 12,988 of CAYYKF010000036.1, read as the reverse complement.
CCCTGGAAGAATCTCAGAACCAGGATGGAATGGTAATGGGGGCAACTCAATTTCATCTTCAGTTGCAGGTGCATCATCATCGGGAATCCAGGAATCCAATTTTTTCCACTGTCTTCGTGTACGCTGTCTTTCTTTCCACCAAGATTCCATTTCACTAGATTCTGTCCAAACGATTGACTCTCCGCCATCAAGATGGAGGCGGGCCAAGGGGTGTAGGTCTTCAATGAGATCAAGGTCTACATCAAGATGGCAGGATAGTTGGCTTCCTTCCAATCCTGCAGCCTCTTGCAAGGCACCAAGCGCAGAATGTCCAATCAATAGATTCCCGTCTGCACTTTCAAATAGCACCATCGAAGGTGTACCTTCGCGAACTGTAATTTGGCCCACTGCGCCACCAAGAGCACCTGCTTCGCAGCGAATATAACCTGAATCTGAACGCTTCTGCATATCGACCAAAAGCAACTCTAGAACACCTGCGCCTCCGCGACGAGATTCTGTAATCTCACCTCTTGGAAGTTCTACCATCTGTTCACCGACGCTCCGCGTCGTCCACTATTGCCTCTTGAATCAACCGCCCCCTAGAGGGGGCGAGAAGGCGATTCAAATGGTGCATTCAATTTGCCGGAAACAAACACAACGGTATTGAAATAGGGCTTTTTCGTCAATCCATGGGAACTCAACTGAATGCCCAACAAATCAGTTGGCTAAATGCTGGCATCGACCATTTCAACGCTGCTAGGTTTTGGCACGCCCACGAGGATTGGGAGGATTTGTGGAAATCCCTCAAAGGAATGGCACCACAATTTGAAGTCGATGCTGTGCAAGGCATCATACAAATCGCTGCAATGTTGTACAATCATGAAAGACAAAAAGCAAGGGGTGTGGTAAGTTTGTGGAACAAAGCAAGCACCAAATTGAAACCTGTGCTTGATGGCCTTTTCGGAATCGATATAGCGACTCTATATTCACTCGCAGAACCATTTCCAAAAGACGTTGATGCTTTCAATCTGGATCCATCCACTGTAAAGATTGAGCGGCAAGATTGAGGGCTCGAACTCTTTCGCAGAGTCATGTCAGGATTCCCACGCGGAGCTCGACCGATGTCGGATACTGAAACAGGAGATGACTGGGTCGACTCTACAAGTATTTGGAAAAGATGCTTTTTGCTCATCTTTTTACTTGGCGTAATCTGTACCCTGATTACCACGATTCTCGGTGGCATCACAATATGGATTGTGTATGCTTTATGCATAATATTGCTCATCTTAAATACGATTTCTGGAGTCTCGAAAAAGAGATCTTTGCTTTCTATTATCGCTCTTGGAGAAGGTCATCCTTGGCATGATTTTCAGGGTGGAGGGAAAACCAGTGTTTACCTGAAGGATGCTGATGAATCATGGACAAAACTGAAACCAAAAGTCCGAGTTATCGTTACAGAAGACCCACTTCTAGCGCGTTGGATGGTGCGAAAGGAAGATGTTGAGGGCGACGTTATCGTACGTTGGAATCACAAGCCATCGGACCATTTTATTTCCCTCATTAATATGGCTCAAGCCTTAGCAGATGCCCAAAATAGGAGTGTTGAAGAGGAAGACCCAATTGAAGAAGCCCGAATTAGGGAAGATGATGATGAGAGTTTGCTAGAACGTGAATGGGAAGATACCGAGGCTGGTAGTATCGAATATCAGCCAGGTGCACTTCTGAGGTCTTTCCACAAGAAAGACGGTAACAAGTAAGTTTTGGAAAAATACTTGATTCTAAATTCTTAGAGACCCACAAAGCCATTAGAGGCCTGTCTGGGCCAACCGATAATGAGTTGGCAACAACGATTGGGAGAACTTTCCCCTGAACAACGACTACTCGTCGAAGGAGGAAGTCTCTCACAGCGCTTTTCCAAAATGCCACTCGGCGTCACACATCCAGCCCTTCTAGGAGGATTCTATGGACTACTTATCTCGCTGTCTTTGCTGCTCCCATTGGGAGCGGGGTTAGATTGGAAAGGGGGATGGTTGCGTGATTGGGCTTGGATTGCAATCTGGATAATGCTTCTCAATGCAATCATTGGTCATGTTTCATTGATTGTTGCAGGAATTTTGCGTAGGCCGCCAATTTCTTTACCGCGTAAGCTTGTTTACCCAATGCCATTTATTGGATTGATTCTATTTACTGTAATTCTCATTACAGATGTTGAAAGCAATATTCCTGACTCTATTGAAAAACCAATATACTACGCCTCACTGATGCTATTGCTCGTCCCTGGACCCATCTATGTGCACCTCTCTTGGGCACCCCGGTGGAGGTTGCTATGCAGGTTGGAGGACAACCTTGAGCCATTCGATGGAGCGATTGCTTCTACATCAGAGGCTGAAAAGATTGAAGATGAAAATGACCCAGATTTGACCAGTGTCATACAAAATATTGAGGAAGAGCCCCCCTTGTTGTATGATGGCGAGGAATGAATTAGATTAAGCCGACTTTTCTTCCAGCGATTTCATAGGATGAGATAATTGATTCAAGTTGATTGTCACTCAACCCTGCTGACAATTGATTTCTAACGCGTGCTGCATCTCTTGCAACCATTGGGAAAACAATTGCTCCGGCAACAATCCCTTCGTTACCCAAGGCCTTGACGAGTTCTTTAGCGACTTGACTTTCCCCACACATTACAGGAATAATTGGAGTTGTTGATAATCCAAGATCAAAACCGAGACTTTCCATCTCTTTGCGGAATCGATTGGTGTTCTGCCAAAGTCTAGCATGATGTTCGGGTTCCTCCATGAGTACCTCAACTGCGGCTTTTTGAGCTGCTGCTACCCCAGGCGGTTGACTTCCTGAAAGCAGCCATGAGCGAGAATGATTCAATGCATGCGTCCGCATTTGTTGGCTTCCTGCAACAATGCCACCCTGGACACCGAGCGCTTTAGAGAATGAACCAATTTCAAAATCAACACGACCTTGCAGTCCGAAATGGTCGACAATCCCAGCGCCTCCTTCTCCTAGAACTCCTTCACCATGACAATCATCAACGTAGATCATTGCATTATGTGCCTCAGCCAATTCAGTAATCTCATCTAACGGACAAATGTCTCCATCCATGGAAAATACACCATCGGTGATAATCAGTTTGCGATTCGCGTCAGAATGGTCCTTCAGTGCGCGTTCCAATCCAGACATGTCATTGTGCGGATAGACTGCACGTTGTGCCTTGGTTAATCGCACTCCATCAATGATAGAACCATGATTTAACTCATCAGATATGATGACATCTTGTGACCCTTGAACAAGTGTAGGAATCAATCCCACATTGGCGGTGTACCCTGCACTATAGATGAGGCTGGCTTCCACACCCTTGAATTTCGCGACTGCCTCTTCCGCCTCCAAATGGATGTCCATCGTTCCTGAAATAGCCCGAACGCTTCCACTTCCAGCACCATATTTTTCTGTCGCTGCAATCATTGCAGCCACAACCTTTGGGTGCGTGGTCAAGTTGAGGTAATTATTGGCAGAGAGCATAATCATCTGCTTCCCATCAACCGTGCATGTTGGCTGGCTAGCACTTTCCAATGTAGGCGGGTCCCAATTCAAACCCTTTTCAGAAAGTTCCGCAAAGCGCTCTTCCATCCACTGATGTTCACGCGCCATGGGCGGGGCAGGCATACTCGGGCTGTTGATGCTTACGCCAAGAGATTCATGGGTACTAACGCCGGCGGAAGGGCATGCGCGAAGTGGTGGCAACCCTACTTGGTCTCGCTCAGGATGGAGGTTTTCCTCAACCTGGCTGTAACAGAGGATGTTGTACTGGTGCATGGGGCAAGCCAGGTTCGAAACTCTCACCAGTTGCACTTGGAATCGTAGGCATAGATGGCTCAACGCACCTCTTTGAAGCAACTAGAGAAATGGGTAGACAGTTTGAAATTTGGTTTCAAGAAAGTCCATCATTTAGCCCGCCCTCATCACTGTGCTTAACGCATGCACACCTCGGGCACATAGATGGTTTAGGGCTATTTGGTAGAGAGGTAATGGGGTCAAAAGATTTGCAACTATTCTGCAGCCAATCGGTTTCAGATTTGATTAATGATACACCCGCTTGGAAACTGCTTCTCGAGCAAGGAGTGATCAAACCCGTTGTTTGGAAACCGATGGAGCCATTCACTCCCTCTCCAGATTGTGGCTTCACCATTACAGCAGTTCCAATCCCGCATCGAGCTGAATTATCTGACAATCATGCCTTAATCGTTTCAGGGGCAAAACGAAATCTACTATTCATGCCAGATCATGACGATTGGGATTTGACATTGAACAGCCACAATGCTTCAAGCATTCGAGATTGGTTAAACACACTTGATGTCGATATTGCTTTGGTTGATGGGACATTTTGGAATCTAGATGAATTACCTCACCGCGATATTTCGAAAATACCACATCCTACGATTTCAGAAACCATTGACCGTCTAGGAGTTCGCCAAGAAGGTGACCCTGATATTCAATTCATCCATCTAAATCATACAAACCCAGTACTCAATCCAAAATCAACACAATATCAACAAGTCTCCAAATCGGGTTGGAAACGTAGTTCAGAAGGAGAAAATTGGTCTCTCTAAGCGCTCTGGAATCGATTAAGGAGGGGGAGCGTCCGCCCTCGACTAATGCGTCTTACAGGGGAAGTGAGTAGTGGACTTGGAAGAGCCCACATTTTCATGGCCCAATCGCACTATCAAGAACAATTTCGGAACATTCTTGGTTCTACTGCATGGCCTGGTACATTGAATGTCAATCTAGAAGGAGAGAATTTGGAAAGGTTTGTTTCATTGCGAAAATTGTCTGGATTGGAGACCGCAGAAATGAGCGATGAAATCCAAGATGCTGCTGCACAGATTCCTGTTGATGGCATACAGCCACATCGTGTTCACGGATTTTCTAGAGAAGGGCGTTCATTTGGAGGGGCAACGTCATTTCTGGCCAGTATCTGCTTCGGAGAGGAGACCTTACCTTGCGCAGTAATCATTCCAGATCTTACACGCCATACCGATGTAGTCGAAATCATCGCGAATGCATTCCTCAGAGAAGCACTTGCAATTTCAGATGGGGATTGTGTTGAAATTAATCTGATTTTAGCAGATTAATCCAAGCCCCATAGTGAAGGCGGTCTTGTTCTAGTCGCGCCATTTCAGCCCAAACTGGATACAGCCGCCCTGGAGGAACTGGTGATGCTTGAAGGTCGATTTCGTGACTGTGGCCTTGCGTTGTAAGGTGGGGGGCGCCATTGTGTTCTATCGACCAAAGAGAAAGCCACTTTGAATCTGCCAATCCAAGAACCACTCTTTTCTTGGAATTATAAATTGCATTTTGTACATCATTTACAGTCAGTTTACCACTTGCCAGTTTATTGAGGGCTGATGCAATTCTTCTGACTTGATTCCAGACAAAACTAGCGCCCTGAATTCTGAAACCTAAAATCTTGCCTTTGGAGTCAAGCCATGGTTCGCAATGTTGGATTATTCTCACAGTTGAACGACCTTCTTCCGTTCGACAAAAGTTTGCGAAATCATGTTCACCTTCAAACATAGAACACCATTTTGACAACTCTTCAACACTGACTTCTTCCCATCTTTCCATCGCTTGCAAGCGGTAGAGATACGTCCTGCTGCTCGCATCTCTAGCTCTAAATTCTGAATCTACCTTTTCTGCCGCCCAAACTCTAATCGATAGAGGGAGATGGTCATTTAGAGCAACGATAATTCCTTTTTCTCCAGCATTTTCCCAAATCATAGATTCAATGTCGAATGAACCGATATTCATTCTAGCATCAACTCCTGCATCTGTTCGGCTAGACAGTGTTACAGGATGTGCACTAGAATTGGCCCATCCCACCGAATTGAGCGCTTCTTGAAGCGAGCCCTGAACTGTCACAACGTTAGGCTGGACTTGGCTACCGTGAAAATACGAGCCAATGTATCCAACAGCAATGGCGATTCTAACCGCCCCAACCATGAGGCCACCATCACTCGCTAGACAAGGTCGCTGCTGCTTCTTCCACGGAGTAACCCAATCCACCAACGGCCCAAATCAAGGCTTGCTTTAGCCAAGGCTGGACCATTGGATTAGATTTTTCTGGGTCCATAACTTCGATTGCATCTACTATATTTCTCGCAGCCATGTATAGGACATCATCAACAGGAATATCTGCTAATTCCAATCTCTTGTGGTATCGTTGGAATTCCTTAACTGCTACAGGTATTCTACGACATTCTAATGCGAAACTAGCAAAATCAGCGATGTACTCATCATTTTCCTCGTCAATCTCCATTGCTGTCTTGTAATGTTTCATTATTTTGCCGCCAGGAATCACATCATCCTGCTCTTCCATATTGAGCATGTTTGCAAATTCGGCATAGGTGTGATGTAATATTGCGCTTTCTGGATTATCTTTGGTTTTTGAATCAAGTTCTTCCACTGCACCTTTTAGGTCACCGTTACGAAACATTTCAATTGCTGGTTGTAGCATAATCTCGTCTGACATCAACCCTTGCGGGGTTGAATTCCTCTATCAATGAAGCGGAGGCGTATCGTGCTCACAAGTCAGAGAGCATCTCATCCAAATCATCGAGATCAGAGTCCTCAGAATCTGATTTATCTGACAGCATTTCCTGAATATTTTGCAGCGCATCTAATTGTGCGTCTGCCTTGGCCACATCAGAGTTTTCACGCTGCAATTTGTTAATCAAATCATAGGCTTCTTCCCATTTTCTAACGCCATAGAATGAAATCTCTGGAGTGAATCGTTCAGTCTTGACTGTGCGCTGATAGGTGATTATGACGAATAATTTCCTGATGAATCCAAAGATTCCACCGCTCTTGTTATCCGAATCTCCTGGAACTCCTACCGAAACACCGACTGTCTCCGTTGCAATGTGGGATTGGTCACCGATATTGGTGTAGATTGTAGCATATCCAAAGAGAGCCCCAATAGGTGACCTTTGTTTGTGAACTGCAATGATATCTTCGTGCAATATTCTAAGGCCGTCACGTTCGTAAATGAAATCCTGTGTGTGGATGATTCTTTCAGTTGTAACTGCATATAGGAAACTCTTCTGATACCAGAATGTAATAGCCCACATCAAAGCAGTCCAGAAAATTCCGAAAATGGTGATGTTATAATCAAACGGAATGAAGTCTCCAACAGGTTCTTCCATCCACAAATCTGTAACCTTGTATAGGAATTCATCAAATTGGATTATCAATGGAGACAAAGATACCAGAAGCAGGTAAAATGTGACCCATTTACCACTGGCCGGGTGATTAATCATGCGATTAAGCCAAGTGAAGAACAGCATGACAAAGGCAAATCCTGCGCCTCCTGCCCACTTACTGGCACCGACCAAGAAATAGAACAAATCCTCATACCATTCAGCATCATCTGGTGCATCGGCCCAGTCAAAGAAGATGTGGATAACCAAGACCATCAAACCGATGAAATATGCAGGCATAAATGCAAATAGGGAGGGACGACGAATGAGCAATATTTCCTCATCACCTTCGACGCGTAATTTCTTTCGTAATTTGCCATCATCGTTGGTATCTGATGGTTCTTCAACCTCCGGTTGTTCAACGATTGGCTCTTCCACTGGTTCCGGTTCTGGAGTGGGCTCCGGTTCTGGAGCGGGTTCAGGTTCTGCAACTTCCTCTTCAGTCATAGGATGTTCCTCATCGCGTACTGCGTGAACGACAATGATGAAACTTTGCAAAGACTGAGTTCCTTAACATTTCAGAATCAATGCAGAAGACCCCATGCATGTTCCGCATTTCCATGTACCCACTCATAATCCCCCAATGTGCGCACTCCGCGCTCATCGAGTATGGTAACGGATTCGACTTCAAGGGGATATTCATTGTAGGTCAAATGGCTAGTTAATCCAGCTCTAGTCGGTTGGTCAAAGGTCCAATGTGCACGACTCGCTGCGCGGACTTGTAGGCCAACTTGTGTTCGTCCGTTCCACACTCTAATTCTGAATGTTGGCAATTCTGCTCCATCTGAATCATAATCTGGATTTTCGGATGACAATAACTCAACTTCACAACGCTCAAATTTTTCACTACGGCCACGCTTTTCATCGTGCAATAAGCCTGCAGTGCGTAAGGGTGCACGTGCAACATCACGCAATTTCCAAGCACGTGAATCACGTGCGGTCATTGAGAATGACGCATGTGGGATAAACCAATCAAGATAGGTGCCATCACTGAAATGCAAGAATCCCCAAAACCAGGGTATACTAGGCGCTTGGACGGTTACCTTCTGGAAGTAAGCAGTTCCTTGCACGGGATTTTGATCGATTTTTCCTTCTGCTTTACATGCATGTAATCGGATGATATCATATCCCATATCATTGCCAAAAACATTGTTTGAATATGCTGCTGATGAGGCTGCCTCTGTCCAAGGTTTGATTCGTAATTCAAATTTCGTGGGGGCACCGTTATTGATTGCTGCTGGATTCCCTTTACAATGGAGCCAAAAATGACTGCCATCATCTGAAAGACCCATGGACAAATCATCATCAGTAACTGGGACTACGGCTCCGGCTCCTGGAAATTTACCTGCTCCTGGCCACATTGGATGATTCCCATCGAGTGCTGCAATTCTCGCCTCACGCATGAGATACGGTTCATGCATTTCTTTCCCATCATACCACCAAGCACAAACCATTCCAGGTAGCGTGTGTCCTCCATTCTGGTCGATGTGGAAACGGCCTTCTGGTTCCCAATCATGATCCTTTACACGAACCTTCGGCGAGTCTTTAGTTGACCATAGCACCATCAATTGTCTGCTTCGCTTGGGATTATCGGGGTCTGGCAACACAATCAACCACCACCACCACCACCAAGAAAGGCGACGCAAAGGAGGAAGAACATCTAAGCGCCATAGAGAAGATAGGTCTCCTCCGAAAGTTTGTGGTGAGGATTGCATCACACTCACCTAGTTTATCTCTCGCCGCTTGAAGGAACTTTGTCCAATCAAAACAAAAATCGCAGTCAACAAAAGTAAGACAAACAACGAAATTGCAAAATTTGCCAGAGGATAAATTGTCGGGAATGGTGACAACCAAATCAACCAGAGTGGACCTTCTCCTTCCCAACCGAATGCTGATGCTTGTTGTTGTAACAATGTTTGGTCGGTCCATACAAGCCAACTTGTAGAATTGATAATCTCAGAACCCCAGAATGAGACCGACATTGTTGCAACCCCCATATTCCGAGTTGCATCGACCATCGATAGGAAGATCATCACAAATTCATAGAAAGCAAACATCAATGATATGACGACCCCATATTTTTTCGAAATAATACCAAATGTTGCAAATATTGCGGCATAAGCCAGCATGGTCAAGCATACCGCGATGAATACACCAAACCAAATGCCAAGGTCGGAGAATCGATAGAGAGAGTCACCTGGTCCAAAGAAACCTGTTACCAACGCACTCAGGAGTGTCAAAACCAGTAGGTAAGGCCAAGCTAATCCTATGAATCCCAGTAGGCGATACATCAGGACTTCCGCTCTCGCAATTGGTTTGCCCACAAGATAGTACAGTGTTCCTTCCTCCTGCTCATCACGGATTAGACCCGTTGCTAGGAAGAGTGGGATGAATATACCAAGCGTAAACAAATATCCAAATTTCCCGAATCCCAGCAAGAAGGCGCGATGAACACCTTCTTTCAAAAATTCGCTATCGTCGGGATCTTCGTCAACATTCACGTCGGGCTTGATGTCAATTAGTGTGCCATTTTCCCAGACGTACAGTACGTTGCAATCAATCCCATCTCCATTCTTATCTCTCTCAAAGGGATTACTCAAAGCAAGACAATCCCCATCATCGTCAAATCCTTGATTCGGCTCTTCAGTGCCATCCCAATCAATTTTGTCTTCATTAATCCAATCCGATTCAGCATCAGGTTCAACATAATAGCCTGAAATAAATTCGCCGAATAAGAATCCATCAAAATTAAGCAATGGAGTGAAGGTCCCTTCTCCACTAATGTATCGCCCCCATGTCTGAATGGTATCTTCATCAACACGACAAGCTCCAGTTCTTTCTTCCTCAAAAAAGTCAGAACCACACGGTACCAAATCATTCACGAAAACGTGCAAGCCACTCGCCCATTCTGTTTGCTGGAAGGTCGATTGGTTCTGACCTTCTGGAATAGTTGTATTTAACCAAGTATAATTGAACAATCCACGACCACTGAATGTACCATTTGCGGTGAGAGGATCAGAATACCATGTTCCATCTGATTCAAAAGTTGCACTACCCGGATAATCCTCGAATCTAAACGGATCCGTGCCTAACTTGAGTTCTTGCCCGTAGGGGTATCCATCACCATCCCAATCAGTTGAATCTTCGTCTTGATCTATGCTGTCAAATCCTTGGGCCATTGCCTCAATGTAGAATAGTAATACTAGAACAATGAGAATCACACCTACGAACCCGACGGTCCATGTCGAGCGCTTCTTGCGATACTGTCGAATAGTGAATTCTGCAATAGCTGTCGCCTTCCGATCAAGTTTGGTCCACACTGTCTCAGCCAGATTTTTGATTCGGGGACCTGGCGGTGCTTTCGGTCGTTGACTCTGTGGCAAAGAAGGCACATCGGATGGATTCTTTGGCTGCATTATGCCCTACCCTCCATCAGATATCCAAGAAGAGA
>CAYYKF010000036.1:0-2190 GCA_964441035.1 uncultured Candidatus Poseidoniales archaeon | reverse complement strand
GTTATTCGTTCAATTTCAGAAAGGATGTGTGAGGTCACTAGAACGGTTTTGCCCATTGCACCTAATTCACGAATTACATTCATGATTGTTGTACGAGCAAGTGGATCACAACCTTGCAAGGGTTCATCGAGAATTATGAGGTCTGGGTCATTGACCAAGGCGTGCGCAATCTTGACACGCTGCCGCATACCTTTGCTGTATTTTCCGATTTCTTTGTTCATGACATCAGATAATCCGACGAAATCAAGCACATGAATCGCCCGTTCTCTAGCCTCATCCCTTGTCATCCCATAGAGACGTGCGAGAGTTGTCACAAAGTCAAGGCCAGTCATCCAATCATACAACTTCTCTGATTCTGAAACATACCCCAATCGATGATATGGTGCGGGATTTTTGAATGGGTCTGTTCCAAATAGGCGAATCTGACCTTGGTTGGGACGGAGTCTCCCAACGATGATTTTCAGAAGGGTCGACTTGCCAGCACCATTCATTCCCAATACACCAGTCACGCCTCCACTGATTGCAAGGCTGACATCATTCAACCCGATGACCTGTCCATACCACTTCGATACATGGTCAAGCATGACTGCTGGCGCCGAAGGTATTGCGTTCCAGGCCTGTTCTTCACCACTTTCTCCAATTTGATTTAAATCTGGCATCATTCACGAGTCACCTCCAGTGAATTTACACGATTAATCAAAACATAAAGGGAGACTGCATTCATGACCAACAGGGCGACCATTGACCAAGCGACTGGGAAGTCATAGGTCGTGTTAATCTTCATCATCCATTGTCCAACATGGGCCAAATTGTCGTGAGGAGAGAGTAGGTATAGAGCGTCTCTTTCGAATAGAAGTTCGATTAGGAATGCGATTAATTTTGAACCGAATACAACCCCAATAAAGGCGACTGCGGGGAAGAATTTTCCTTTGCTAATACTCGACAAGGCCAATCCAATACTGGTGTAAGTAACAACCAACATAACGGCAGCAACAAAGCCTCCAAAGAAGTATGGAAATGTATCCAATAGGTAGCCCCAGCCTTCATTGTTCAAAACAATCGCAGCGGCATAATATGCACAATAGGAGAATACGATAATGAGAGAGAGTACTAAAGCTGCTGAAATGAATTTCATCAATGTGTAATCGGTTCTAGTAATCGGTCTTGAGAAATAGATTGCAGATGTCCCGTGTTGTCGGTCTTCTGAAATCAAACCACCTACGACCAATGCTGTAATCAATGGCCAGCAGCAGATGTTGTGGAAGGTCCCTAATACGTGTCCCCAAAGGTTGGCTCGAGTGACGCCGAATATTCTCTTGAGTTCCTCTGAGCCAGTCATTGAACCCAAGAAAAGTGTGAAAATAGGAATCAAGGCACCCATTGTCACGATGACCATAATCAGCTTGGTATAGGTCGGCCAAGGACGGTGGCCTTTAGTGAAAATGCCATAGATGTGATGCCGGAGGATGGTCCAATTTCGAACCCATCGTGAATTCAACTTTCCTCTCCAAGGCCTGTATACCTGGTGAAAGATTGTGCCCGATTCGACGGAGCCCGTCTTCGAAACAACGGCGGTACCGTCCTCATCACCATCTCCTGAACCGTAAGCAGCTTCCATTCTTGATTGACCTGTGACCTGTAAGCCAGCTTGGCCTAGGAATTCTGCCTCTTTCGATTCAGTGGTAGGCTCTTCATCTAGCGGTTCTGGTGCCATCTGAGGTAAATCATCAGATGTTTCCTTCAACCCGAATGGGTCTTCATCCTCACTCATGTGATTTGCCTCCCTTGGGATGCTGCTGAATCCATGAATGGTGTATTCGATGCAAGCAAATCTGCACTTGATTTCACAGAATAACCAAGCCGATCCATAATCACAATGAACAAATCTTCTAGGCTTGGTTCGTAATCTTCCATCCGCCGAACTTGAACATCGGTTGCTGCTGCAGCTGCCAAAATCTCACTGTAAGTTGATTCATCCTCTCGAGTAATTCGCATCACGCGTCCAGTTCGGCGAACAGCAAGACCATCATCTTTCAATTTCTCTTCCAGACGAGACGCACCTCCCCAAACTGAAATCTCAATCTCTCTATCGATTGCTTTGAGGTCCTCAATTCGACCTTGGGCGATGACTTGCCCTTTGTGAATCATTACAATTCGATCACATATCCTTTCGACATCATCCATCAGGTG
>CAYYKF010000035.1:0-16917 GCA_964441035.1 uncultured Candidatus Poseidoniales archaeon | reverse complement strand
ACCCCTGTTCGCGCACGAATCGTGTCACTTTCTTTGAATCCACACGACCCGCGTTCAAGCAAGATTGGTTTGACATGTAAGCAACCATCGCTGGGAGCACATGATTGGTTGGAAGAGGAGCGTGATTGAGAATGCCAAAGAAACCCTTTGCATGTGGTGAATGCCGCCTCATTCTCGATGATGCTGAGGAACCAGTCCAATGCCCAAGATGCCCGTCTGCACCAGTCTCAGCAGATTGGCAGGGATTCACAATCATACTCAATCCTAAGCGCAGCGAGGTTGCTCAGCGGTTAGGTATCGAAATGCCTGGAAATTATGCATTAAAAGTGAATATTCGTTGAAGGAGGGATGTGAATGGAAATCATTGATAGAAAGGAAAATCTAATTCTAAATCGCGTTGAATTGAAATGGCAGTGGCGACACACCGGTTCAGCTACACCGACAAGGGCTCAAATCATCGAGGCGGTCGTAAAGAGCGAACCCGGAGCCACCAAAGATTGTGTCATCGTCAGGACGGTAAGCACACGCTTTGGACAACCTCTGACAACCGGTAATGCGTACGTATACGGAAACCGTGAAGATCTTGAGAAGGAGCCAAAATACATTCTACAGCGACACGGCGCATCTTCGGACGAATCCGAATCCGAAGAATCCAGCGCTCCCGAACCCTCTGAAGAGACTACCGAAGATGCTGAAATTGCTGGAGGTGAGGAATGATGGGAGACGACGGACCAAGCGCATCAGCCAAGTGGTCGAAATATTCAGTTGAGGACGGTAAACTCGTGCGTAAGCAGGATTTCTGTCCAAAATGTGGACCAGGTGTATTCCTCGGCATGCATTCAGATCGCAAAACATGTGGTCGATGCGGGCACAGTGAATCCAACGAATAATCACTGGAAATCTACAGTACGACCGATTGGTACCTCGAGTTCATTCAAGAGTCTCTTGATGACTCTTCGTTGCCAACCCTTGAATGATTTCCGATCGAGATGTGCCATGATATTGGCACCATCAAAGACCGATTGAGTACTTTCGACACAGGTACGGATTGCATGATTCCAAGGCCCCTCCGGTAAGACCCCTTCATCTGGACTCCAATTCGGGTCATCAGGGCGTTCCATCTCCAATGCATAATTTGCAATTTGGTGACCCGCCCAACAGTCAGTTTTGCGAAGGACATCTGTGTGTCTTGGAGCATAGTGCCCTCCTCCAATCCCAATCATCACCTTTTGTCGGGCCCTAACATCAGTTTCCAATGACCACCAATCTCCAGCAATCAAAGGATTTGCATTACTTCCATCCAGACCAAATGCTTCAGTGATAACATCAGCCCACGCTTCTGCAGCATCCTTTCGATCCCAGTGTGATTCAGACGAACCAATTTCAATGAACATTGTAGGTGTTTCCAGTATTGGTCCATGATGCGTTGTTTCAATAGTCATTTCAAATTCAGGGATTAAATTGTGTTTCTCAGAGGCTGAACACATCAACCTGTACCATGCAGCAAAGCGAGGATTTGGAGGGACTACTACCCCCTTCACTCCTCCAAACTCTGCCTTTTCGCCATGAGGTAATTCACCAGGAACACCAATGACATGTAGTGTCAGAGATGGTCGGCCAGAAGCAGCATAATGCCTAGTCAGGAAAATCACATCCTTCGGAGTAATTCCTGTTGCATCTTTGAATCGAGAGTCAAGAAAATCCTCTGTCAGCACACTTGTTTCCAACCACCACAGGTGAATGTCACCCACCTCATGTTTCCAAGCAGCACATTCTTCGATTTCTTTAATTGCATTCCAACCGCCTCTTGCAAGCAATGCATCCCCCTGAATTGTTGATGCAATGTCTGGAGAAGAGACGATGAGAAGTGTTGTCATTAAGTGGCCGAAGAGCAATTACGATTTCAGCCTTGGCGGCCCATTCCTTCATGTGGGTCCATTACCGCGGCAATCCGGGTGTCGCGATGGAACTACCAGAAACGTCCATCCCTCCGAGACATATTTTGTCTGCTCAAAATCGTTTTATTTTGATTGGAGCAAATGGCGGAATCGCACAACTGCACCCTACTCGGATGACAGAAATCGACCCGCCTCGGAGACCCTTTTCTGGTGAAGTCCCACAAGCAATTCTACTTGGCGACAATCAGTTGGCAGCGACATGGGTGGAACGTGAGATAGGCATTGCCCGCATGGCATTGCTGGACTTGAATGAACCCTTACAAGATGGCCCGACCCTACTTGATTTGCGACAGGCGTTAGATCAAAATCGGTTGAATGGATTCCATGTCGCTGGAGCCATTTGGTCGCACGTCCTTTCTGCTGAACCTCTAGCGATTTGTGCACATGAAGGAACCTTGGTGTTTTGTACTCACAATAGCGGCCTTTATCGTGTCAATGCCGATTCAACTGAAATTTGGCGTCGCAAGGAGTTGAACTGGGCCGGAATCGAAGACCTTCCTGATGGAAAAGTCCTCGCACAATTGGTCTCTGTTGGAAATTCCATTTGGGCCTTTTCAATAGGAGGGGGGTGGGCTGAGTTAGATGCTGATGATGGTGAAGTTCTTCAGCGTGGAATCATCCAATTTGGCGCCAAGGTCGAACGAGTATGGCATGATTCTGGAGAATGGATTTTTGGCCTAAGTCATCAACGAGTCGCATTGTGGAACCCGGATTCAAATCAGTTGTTACTAGAACAGTCCAACGGCCCAATCCAAGATGCATTACGTACAGAAGATGGTTGGCTAATTACGGGTTGGCGCGAAGATTTAATTTGGCATAATGGGAAATTGGAAACTGCACCTCGTAATGAAATTGGGCTCCATCTCATGAATCATTCAGAGCACGGATATATTGTTCTAGACAATTGCAATCAATGGAGTAAATTCCTTCATTCAAAGACTGAGGATGCTTGAGGAATTGTCAAAGAGCGCCCATTAATTGCTTTCAATCGGGGAGTTATAGATGGGTGTGATGGGCCGCCTAATTGTTGGCATTACCAAAAGAATGCCCAGATTCCTAGTGGCAGGAGTTTCAAGACGCTATGTAGCAGGGAAGAGCCTAGATCGCGCTGTAGCCGTCATGAAGAGACTATCATCAGAAGGTGCCTGTTTCACAATAGATGTGCTCGGAGAAGAAATATCTCTGATTGAAGAAGCACAATTTTTCATCGATGAATACAATCGAGTTTTACAGGCAATCGTTGAGAATGAATTGGATGCCAATATCAGTATCAAGCCAACCGCTTTTGGATTATTAATCGATGCAGCAAAGGCACACGAAAATGTCGAAAGACTCCTTAGAAGTGCCGCAAAACACGATATTTTTGTCCGCCTTGATATGGAGGATCATCGAGTCACGAAACCGACGATTGAAATTTTATTGAGGATGCATGAAAAGGGATTGACCAATATTGGTGTAGTGCTTCAGTCGAGATTGTTTAGAACCAAATCTGACATTAAGAAAATCACCGATGTTCTTGGGAAGGATTCAGATTTCCGAATTTGTAAGGGAATATATCTTGAGCCACCTGAAATTTCTGAGACCGAGTATCGACCAATCGTCGATGCTATGAATTCTGACATTGACCGGATGCTGGATAGTGGGGCATATACTGCAATTGCATCACATGATTTGCCAGTCATTGATTATGCATTATCTGCTCTTGACAAGCGAGCGATGGGCCCAGGATTGCCAGACCCTAGGGCTGGTGCTGCTGGACCTCAGCAGGGTAAAGGTCCAGGATATGAATTCCAAATGCTATTGGGTGTGCGCGGAAATATCCGCCGAAAATTGTCAAAAGCCGGCCACCGTACTCGTGTTTACATCCCCTATGGGGAGCGATGGTATGAGTATAGCATGCGTCGTTTAGATGAGAATCCAGACGTCGCCATGCATGTGGTCAAATCAATATTAATGCCTTGGACCAATCGCCGATAATCAGAGTGAAGAAAGCCGTTGGGCGATTGCTCCCATCGCAACTGCAGTCTCAAGGCTGGCACCAACGCCAGTCAGTTCAAATTGGTCCTCACAGATATCTAAAATTCTCTTTGGCAGCCCTTGGCGCCCCATTCCCACCAACAGGCAAAGATTTCCTTCTAATGCATGTAAATCGACAGACTCTCGACTGGGTTGGTGTGTTGTGGCAACAGGGTGCCCAACCACACCATTCAGGGCATCTGATTCAGAAATCATCTGTATTCGATTACTTTCCAAAAGGGCCGGCAAATGATTAACTCCTGCAGCTCCAGATTCTTTTTGCGCCCGCTCGCATAATCCGGCTAAATCTTCAGTTGGCCATCCCACTAGGGCAATATCGACCCCAAATCCCCAAGCGATACCTGAGGCGCGGGCAAGCGCGCGAAGATGTGCTGTACCAATCGCACCATCATACGTTCCAACGAGGGCCATCGTGTGGCCGTTTCGAAGAGCTCCCACATCCTCTCCACTCGATTCTTGGACATAAACTGAAGGCGCAGGTGACAGTGCTTCAGCCCGCTTTTCATCACCAATTCGCGCAAATCCCTTCGCAAGGTTTCTCTTTATGCGCGAAGTAGTGTCTTCCTCTAATCCCTCCACATGTGTTGCAGCATGTTCCAATAATTGGCGTGCAAATTCCGTATCACCTGCTCGATCCGCTCTTCCCGCTAGCGTCATAGTGTAACGAATAGCATCCTCATTTGTGCCTTTAAGTGTCTGGAAAAGAATCCTGACATCTTCGATTGTATTTGCTTGACTACAAATATTTCGAACAGTTTCAAAATTGGCAGACGTCAGTAAAGGAAGTGCGAGTTGTAGTGGCGTAGGTTCGATACTAATTTTGGATTGGGAAATCAAATGATGGAGGCTGGAAAGGAACTTCGCTGCAAGGTCTGGTGTAGCCTCAAGAAGCAATGGAATGATATCTTGAATCATATTTTGATTACCAGTAGCAACCATCGCCTTCAATACAGGTCGAGTCGCCTTCATTTCCATGCCTTGATTTTCGATGGCTAGGAAGAGTAGTTCGGGCAATTTGGTTGCTGGAACTTTGTTTGAAATCGATTTCAGCGCATCGATTCTCGCTTCACCTGCAGGCAATCCTCCTGTGATGCTGATAAGCCCCTCCATCAACGATTTACTGGACCGACCTTTTGGCCAATTAGATACTGATTTGACAATGGTTCCAATGCATTCTGCTACGCGCCACCCCCGTTCTTCTTCGAGCATCGAATCAATGATGATTGGAACCCATTCACTTCGCTCATCTTCTTGCATATCTCTAGATGTGCAGAGTCCGGTCAGCGCTTCTGCTCTGTAATTGCCATTTTGTAAATCGATTGCCTGTTCCAGTAATGAGCGAGATAGCCCACTTTCTTTCATATCTCGTAAGATACGCCTACAGGCACTCGGGTCGTGGCTACTCATCTAATCACCATTTTAGTGTTCGTCTGTGCGCCACTTCCGCTGGTGTTCTTCACGCCCAGGGAAATCCTGTCCCTTCCAATTGCCACGCTCGCGTTTACGCTTTGCTTCCAATTCATCTCTCGTCGGTGGGCGGTGTAGGAAAACACGACGGATATCTCGTGCCGTCATCTTACCATTTAGAATACGGCCCGTGCCAGAATGGAGCGCCCTTATTTTCCAAATGTGGCCTCGATGATTGACAACTGCCCCACATGTGAATACTCTGTCTGGGTCAACCTCTATTACGTCAGAGAATGAGGTCCCTCTGTCCGAAAATGTGCGTTTTATACGAGCCAAATCAACTCGCACTGCCCAGACCATCTTCACTGATTTCGCCTCGACTTGATTGGGAATCTCATCGTTTCCAATCTCAAGCCTCGTGACCCTCCATAATTTACTCTCAGCCTCGAATTCATCTCCCAAAGTGAATACTTCATCCTCATCGATTTCAATTTCGTAGGGTTGGGATGTCGGGCCATCTGAAAGCGTGAATTTGACCAAGATTGCTTTCGGCGCCCTAAAAATGACTTTGTGCACATTCCCGCACCCTTCACATCGAAGCAAGTAATCGATACCAGCATCACCTTTGAGTGGCTTTTCTTTGAGTATTTCATGTGCCTGACGAGTATTGCACCCAGGGCAGCGAGTAATGTTGTCTAAATCGGGTAATTCCCCGTCGAATTCGTCGTCAGCCATGACTGCCCCCGTCCGACCGGCCAAACCCGGGTATTTCACGCCATCCCATCATCGAGGCGTTCATAGCCCACTCATGCACCCGCCTCAACGTGGAACTGAACACCATTGACGACCTTCTTGGCAGTTTACTTGCCAAAAATCCGGATGAACCTAGGGAGGAACCAGAGATTGCTGCTGCAATCGGCGCACAATTGCTACACATGGAATTGCCATCTATGCCACTTGGCTTGAATCGTCGCATACGTGATGTCATCTCTCGCATCAATCCGAAACGGGTCTGTGAAATTGGATCAGGAATAGGTCATCTCAGTGCTTGGCTTCTCGATTATTGGACTCGTTCCAAACCTCCTGAACACTATCACTTGGTTGAAGAGGGCGGGAAATTTGGGGTCATTTTGACTCGCCTAGTTCGTCGCTATGAAGCAGAATCTTGGGCCCATGTGACAATTGGAAATTTTGAGGAACTATCGGCTGCAACCGCCACTTGGAATGCAGCGAATGCGACACTTGACCCTGCAGCAAGGGCCGGTAACCCACCACTGCACACACCTTTCGATTTGATTATTGTAAATGTTGGATGGGCTGGACAATCCAAGGCCATTCGTCTGGCAATGGAAAATCTCGCCTCTGGCGGTCTCATTCTAACTTCTGAGCCAGAAGTTCCTGTTGCTGATGTTGGAGAAATATCTGAATCTGGACCGGAGAATGTGGAGCAATCCCGAGTGGTTGAATTCAACGAATGGGTTTCTCTCATCAATGAATTGCACTCGACTCACTCAATTGGCTTCGTCCCATTGTTCAATGGCACACTTGTCGGATTCATCGAGATTTGACTAAGCAGTCCAACTTAGGCTTCGCCAGCCATTTGAATGAGCTCATCGACTTTGAGATGGCCGTATCCATAGTGGTCATCATGTTCTTCTTGCCCTTCTTTTGGCACAACACTATCCATTATCCATGATTTGACATCCTCTACAGTTCCACTGCCACCAGATGCACCATCGTGTTGTAAGTCTGGACGCTCTTCAAGCAGATGTGCCAACGCTCCAGTGACCCAAACCGTGGCGCCACTGGTCCCATCTCCCCATGCATACAATGCATCAGTTCCACCAATCTGGGCATTCAATACAGGAATGTCTTCTCCAGGCGCGACAAGTTCAGGCTTCTTGTCAGGATTTTGGCGAGGGACCCATGGTGGATCTGTAGTCCAAGTATTGTCACCTGCAGAGGAACCACTCCAAATGTCTCCCTCCTTGTCAATTGCACCTACACAAATGACATCTTCCACACTACCCGGGCTTGCAACATCTCCATCATCATCCTCACCATCATTACCGGCTGCAGCGACAACAAAGATCCCCTCGTCTAGGGCATTCTCAACTGCCGCCTCTAACTGATCTGTATTGACTAGAATCAGGTCAATTCCTTGTGCACCGCCGAGGCTAAGAGAAATGATGTCAACACTTTGTTCAACACACCAATCGACGGCATTTGCAATACCCTCATCAGTCCCACTCCCGTCTTTTGTTATCGCCTTGGCAATGTAGAGGTTGACACCCTTGGCAATGCCCGAAACATAACCATCAGCAATCAGTATTCCAGCCATTGCAGTACCATGTCCTTCGTCATCATACGGCGTATCACGCGCATTGATGAAATCACTCCATCCACTTAACGAAAAACTGGAAAGGTCAGGGTGTGACATATCGATGCCAGAGTCCACGATACAGACAGCAACACCATCTCCATCGGTGGAAACTTCATCGAACCCCGTCAAATCTTTGAAATCATTCATACTTGATTTCAGTTCAGGGTCGTGTGGATTCAGAAAACTTTCCTCAAACAAGCCAACAGCCCAAACAGTGAGTAATAACCCTGCAGCGAAAAGTGCGAAAGAAAAACCGCCTCTGACAATTTTTTCCACCGGCCAATCCGAATAAAAACGGCGTATGTTACCCGATTCTGGAGCAGGAGGCATCTCCAATTCGGACCAATTAACCTCTTCACTCGAGGCGACTTCGTCAGAACTCATGTATGACGCCCTCCTGACAGGCTGTCGACAATCTCACAAAAAGTATCTGCAAAACACTTGGCCTCCTCTTCTGTGTTGTACGCATATGCGGATGCACGTAGGCTTCCTTGCTCGACTCCTTTCTGGTCGAACCATTGATTGACACAATGTAATCCTGACCTGACAAAGACGGAATTGACTTCATCCATCAGTATGCCTACGTTTTGGACATCCAAATCCTCCAGCAATATTGAGCAAATCCCTCCGCGCTTTGCTGCATCACTTGGCCCGATAATTTCGATGTTTGAAAGGTGCTGAATGCCTTCACTCATGATGCGATTCAGGCGAACCTCTTGTTCAGCAAAATCTTGCATGCTGTGGTTGGATAGTAAATCAAGTGCGGCTTCGGTACCACAAATACCAGCATAGTGTCCTAATCCGCCTTCCAAACGATCGGGGATGTCACGCAACGTGTAGTCACCTTGGTTCGCTGCAGATACAGTCCCACCTCCTGCTAAAACAGGTTCAAATTCATTCAAAATGTCTTCACGTCCCCATAACGCACCGACCCCTGTTGGACCGAGCATCTTGTGCAAACTGAAGGAGAATAAGTCACACCCCAACTCTTCGATATTGATTGGCATATGAGGGGCTGATTGCGCACCGTCAGCATGTACGATGGCACCATGGTCATGCGCGATTGATGAGACCTCTCTGAGGGGGATTTCTACACCGTCTAGATTTCCAACATGGACCATTGATACCAAACGAAGATTACCTCCAGCGTTGCTACATGCTGCTTCAAAAGCCTCCAAATCAAACGTATTATCGTCATGGCTTTTCACAGTCCGCAATTCAATCCCAAATCGCTCACGTGCTTGCAACCATGGGACAAGATTTGAGTTATGTTCTCTGTCGCTGGTTAGAACAACGTCGCCCTTTTTCCAATCCATTCCTTTTGCAATTTGGTTAATCGAATGCGTGGCATTCGATGTGAAAATAACCTCTCGTGGATTTGTTGCATTGATGTGTTTTGCCAGTTTGCGTCGCGTACGTGAAACCATTTGAGAAATTGCCATCCCCCATCGATGAACAGAGCGTCCCGCACACGAAGGATTCTTGGAATAATATTGATGAACAGCATCAATGACCTCTTTTGGTCGTAAAGTCATACACGCATTGTCAAGGTATACTGGAGCATCATCTTCGGAAAAAACGGGAAACTTCTCGCGTAATCCTGCGACATCCATCGGAATCACCATGCCTCGACGATGGGGAAATAATCTGTGGCAGGAGCACTGATTTGACACCCTCCACAGATGACGCGTGACGAAATACGTTCACCACACACTGCGCATTTGTCTCCAGGATTGCCTGAACCATGGCAACCTTCAGTCATGCACACTGCATCTATTTCGCCACTTGCTTGCATCATCACTGATGCTTCTGCTTCACAGTTGGGACACTTGCCAGGCGCCTTTGGCTCATCTGAGCTTGAGACTCCGCTACTTTTGCGACTTACCTGCCGAGCGCGATCAGATTCAATTCTAATTTCGCCTGTACCTAGCATTATCTGTGGGTACCACAGGACATGTATCATCAGCCAAATTATCACAAATCCAGTTAGGAGGTGAATGAGACTGAAAACCCACCATCCAGTGACATCACCTGGTTGTCGAACTGCGATGTAGTGGGCACCAGACCATGAATGTATGAGGATTAAAACACAGTATGCAAGTAGGGCAGCACCCCAAGCGAATAAGGAATGGTCTCTCTTGGCAAGTTCCATCTGTCTAGGGTCCGGGTGCCAATGCTTTTCCTCGACATGCACATCACGAGTTTCGAGCACGGCACGCTGCAGGATAAATCCTACAAATGCGATTAGAATAATTCCGACACCCGCCACAGCAACGGCGAATGAGACCAATCCAAATGGGAATTTTGCATCATAACCGTGTGCCCAGAATTGACTGACTTGTGCTGCGAAGAGAGCAACATACAAACTGATTGCTTGAGATCGCATGAGTGGGAAAATTGACCACAACCTCAGCAACAAAATCAACCAAAGGCCAAGAGAAATGATGCTTAGAACAACCGATGCCGTTGCAACTTTGCGGATTCCAGACTCCGGGTCATTTGGATTGATACCTACCGAAAAGAATCCTTCGAAACCGCCACCGTCAGAGAGTTCACCAATGCCCCAATCCCAACTCGAAAGAATGACTGCAAGACATCCGATGGCCAATGTTATCCAGTGGCTGATAGTCCATGTAGAGCGAATTTTGTAGTAATGGAACAATAATTCGACCTTGATATGGTGTAGGGGTTCAAGCTTTGGATATTCAACAGACAGATTCTGTTTGGTCTTCATCTCTGTTAGACGCATTCCCTCATGGAAGACGAGGCCTTCATCCACCTCTTCTTCCGCGGCCGCCTCCTCTGTCATCAGCCCACCTGTCACAGTCTTGCATTAAGACTCCACCCCTCCAGCCGTAGGCTGGAATTAGATTGCATGAGATGAACTGGTCACGGAATTCGAGAAATCCATTTTTTTTTGAATCGATAGTGATATTAGTTATACCTCGAAGCGGAATCCATGAAGAAGTACTCAGCACTGCTGCTATGCATCATTTTGGCCATACAACCTCTGACATCGAGTTTTGACCAGGCCGCTCAACCGAACAGCGAAACGAAATTGCCCGAAGAGACTGCAGAAAAGCAGTTTTCCAACCATACAGGCGAATGTGGAAACAACAGTTCCTACACCGATTTGATGGTTTATCAGAATGCACCTATTTACACCGTCGGTGACACAGTCACAGGTACATGGCACATCAACTGTACAGTGATTGGAGCAAACTACAACCTGACCGCAAATGTATGGTCAGTTGATTTCGGAGCAGTTTCTTGGATCACAACATGGAATTGGACAGCCCAGAACAATCACAAAACTTTCACGGAGAGTTTCAGTTCAGGTGGTGCATCTATGACTCCTGCGGGTGCAATATTAGGAGCCGGTGATTACTGTTTGAACGGCTCAGCATGGGATTCTAGTGGCAACAATTATTTTGAGTACGAATTTTCTTGCTTTCAAGTCGTTAACGGCACCTCTGGTGGAGGTGGCGGTGGCAGCAACACCGATTGCGGAAACAACAGCAGCCTGACCGATTTGATGGTTTATACGGATGCAATCATTTACAACGTCGGTGACACCGTAACCGGCAACTTCTATGTCAACTGTACAGTCATTGGTTCGGATTACTTTCTTGAATACGATGTCCGTGATAGTTCCAATTCCTTAGTTCAGTCTGGGTTTACACAATGGACTGCTAATACATTTTGGGAATTACATAGCGCAAGTTGGTCGACACTTCCCGAGGGCGTGTATTGCTTGAATGGCACTCTCTCAACTGGATCGGCATCGGCCCCGATTTTTGTTGATGACGACGTTGCGTGCTTTCAAGTTGTCAACGGCACCTCAGGTGGAGGCGGTAACAACAACCCCAATTGCAATAACAACACCACCGATTTATTCATCTGGACTGAAGACTTCGCCGGACTTCCTGCTAGCGAGTACATAGAAGGTGAAACTACATTCGCTACATTCTTCATCAATTGCACAATTATCGGAGAACAATACGTCCTCAATTATACACTTGAGGACGGGAATGGGGGCATTATAGATCATGGGGATCCTGGTTTTGTTTTTACTGCCAATGCGAACAGTTGGACCGCAGGGGTGGATTGGACTCTCCCTGCACATATGGGGTATCAGTTGAAAGCCGACCTTCACCATTGGGATGGTGTTGGTTGGGACCATATTCAGAATGAATTTTGGGGACCTATTGACGTTGTCAACAGTACATCAGGTGGCGGCGGTAACAACAACACTGATTGTGGAAACTGGACTAACCTTACCGGTTTGTTTGTCTGGGCCGACTCTGCTTCGTTCGAAGTTGGCGATCCGATTTTTGGTAATTTCTTTGTGGACTGCGCTGTGATTGGTCAGTACTACGAACTTGATTACGAATTGATAGGTCCTGCCACTGCCACCGGTCCAGGCCCCCTCTTTGACGCTGATACGTTTACCTGGACTGCAGCCGCAGGAGATGTGTTACATGACACAGGTTTCACCGGACTTCCAGCTGGTGATTATTGTCTAGATGGATACCTACATACAGGTCCAGGGACAGTGGTCGTTGCCCAGGATAGTGATTGTTTCACTATTACTGACAACAATGCCGGTACCAGTGATTGCGGTTCTGAGCATAACATGACGCAACTTTGGGCAACCCAATACTCCTCGGTCCCATACTATGTCTGGCAAACAATTAACACCGCGTGGGTAGTTCAATGTGCGGTAATCGGGGAAGAATACATGCTTCATGCAGCTCTTGAAGATGACCCTTCGACCTCGGCAATGCCGCTACAAACCTATTGGGATGACTGGTATACCTTCACAGCAGCAACTCCAACGGTCAATGCTGGAAATGCGCAGTTTTGGTGGCTAAACCCGGGTGACTACTGCGTGGATTCTACTCTTTATCTTGGAAATACGATTGTGGATAATGTCTA
The DNA here is from genome assembly GCA_964441035.1 of uncultured Candidatus Poseidoniales archaeon. GTDB lineage: Archaea > Thermoplasmatota > Poseidoniia > Poseidoniales > Thalassarchaeaceae > MGIIb-P. The sequence continues at coordinate 4,194 of CAYYKF010000035.1, read as the reverse complement.
CGAGTGTTTCACTGTGATAGATGATCCTAATTGGAACAATAACAACAACAACACAAACAACAATTCGGGGAATTCTTCAACAGACCCAATTTTACCGAACAATTCAACTGATAACAACACAGGTAACAATACGAGTTTCAATTTCACCTTTGATGTGAATTGGGGCCAACCTACGTTTATCGACCCATATGTGGCAATTGGCTATGATTATGAAATCAGTGAAGGACCGAACTTTGCATCGGTACAGATTCCTTACAACTATGGTGATGGAATGTACGACATTTACCTGTGGGATGGTACAGATTATGTCTATTCTGGCTTCTCAATATCGACAGGGACAACCTATCAATTCCAGTCTGGCGGAGTCGACCGTTTCAGCATCCGCGGTATCGAAGTGTCTGCTGAACTAAATCCGGACGACCCCGAGGCATTTGTAACTGGATTGACCTTTGTTAATTCAGGTGCGGTTGACATGGCAATGATTCCATTGACGGTGTTTGTCGATGACCCTGAGCCAGAATGTGTTGATGATTGTCCTGAGCTCATTTCGGGAGATGCTGACGGCGATGGAGTTCCCAATGAGTGGGATGATTGTCCAAATACAACCGAAGGGGCTGCGACTGATACCAACGGTTGTGAAGTAACAGTTGAGACTAACGAGGATAATGAAACTGAGACCTCCGAAGAAGATGATGACGATGACGAGAGCGGTGGCGGTATTCCTGGCTTTACAGCAATGCTCGCAATCAGCGCTGTAATTGGGGCACTTATCTTTACCAACCGGAGAATCCAGAAGCGCCTCGATTGATTCTAAACTTGAGTCCGCGTAGATTATGTGCCTGCGAGAAATCGAAGGCATATGCGTAAAATCGCGTTGCTACTATGCCTGCTGATGTTCGGAACTGCCATGTCTGGCTGCTTAGGCGGCTCAGATGTGGAGACGAGCGAAGGCGATGATGTTGTCCTTGAGGACACCGATGACTGGCCAACTTACTATGTGCAGACCGCAAGTGACCTGCCGACATGTGATGCATCAACTCCTGCAAATCTAGGTCGTCTGTACTACGTAGAGGCTGATACCAACTTCCAAGCCTGCATGTCGACAGGATGGCAAGTGGTACAACTTGGAGGCAGCGGTTCGACGTTGGTTCTCAATCAGGCGCCTGTGATTGCCGCCACCCCTGAATGTGATGATGAGGATATTGCAGATGACGGTGATTCAACGTTCACACAGTATTGTGGTCTAAGTTGGAGCGCACTCGATGTTGATGGCACAATCGCATCCATTGGCGTTGACCACGATTTAGATGGAATCATCGACATCAACCTACCTTCAGACTCTGGTAAAGACATGACTTCACCAGCAGCGCATGCTGGATTTGATGGAATGCTCGGTGTGCCGCTGGAAGATGGCATTACCTACACAATACACGAGTCATATCGAGACAGGCCCGGCTGCGTCATCACATTTATGAAAACGATGAATTTCATTGTGATCGATGATGATGGAGCGAAGACAATACTTCCTACTATGGTCCTACAACATCACGAATTAGACAATCGAACCAATTCTGATTGGTTCACGGGCTTGGGAATTGATTCAGCAGACGTTGATTGGCTCACGGGTGTGGCAGTTCCATCTCCGTGTGGAGAAATGCCAACGTTCACCTTCGCAGATCATTCCGACACGCTAACGGACATGGGTGGCGACAATCTTGTTGCGATTACAATGAATAGTGGGTCATTTGACCTTGCGCCAAGTTCTGTCGAATTTCACATTACTGTCACCTGGGAAAGCAGCAGCACAGGAGGCTTTTACCATTGGGGTTCGGATGTTATGACAGCAACTATGGCAGACCCAAATTTGGCTCAAGCAGGAGATTCTTGGGTGATTTCGGCGAATACTGATTATTGTTCTAATGGCCAGAACCCTCAAACGTGCACGGGCAATGTGAAAGTCAGGATTTCATATGAGGGTGATTGGACCTTCAGCCATGAGGAGCTCATGCAATTGGCTTAATGTTCCAATTGAATGCCAAGTATCTCAATTGAACCAGCCGAAGTAGTAGGCTGCGCCGATTCCCAAGACGAATGGAATGAGTAACAGCAGAATCTGATTTCGGATTCTAACGAGTAGGCTGGGCCTTGCCGCTTCTTCGGCAATTCGGTCAGCACGTCTGTCAAAGAAGCTCCAGATTACATGGAACATATATCCAGAAACAAATACAGCAAAGTAGACCAAAAGACCGTTCCAAGAGATGTCTGCCATGAAGTCCGCATGGATTCATTCGCCATAACCACATGGGTCAAATTGAAATCAGATTACACATTCAGAGAATCATGAACGAGTTTCATATCAGTATGGAAGACAGGCCCGGTGCTCTAGCAGAATGCTGCGAAGCAATCGGTGCGGCAGGAATCAACATCGTTAGTGGTGCTGCAATGGGAGATTCATCCGCAGCCCTCGGCGTCCTTGTGACTGCAGAGGCAGATGAGACAGCAGCAGCGCTTGATTCAGTCGGCGCATCCTACACAATGCACCCTCTACACACCGCGGTGCTAGTCGATGCTCCAGGTTCGCTGGGTAAATTTACACGCGAATTGGCAAATGATGGCGTTAATCTACGTTCCATCCACATCATGAAGACCGATGCAAGCGGTGTTCATATCGGCTACTCGACAGAATAGCGGTATTGCGTACGTGCGTAAGATAATGCGTTACCAGCACAAGCGGAGCGCATGAAACAAGCAAGAACACTGTTGATTGTGCTGCTGTTCATGACGTCCACACTCGCAGGATGTCTAGGGACTGATGGTACAGCTGGAGATGATGGAACACCCGGTCAAGATGGCCAAGACGGTATTGATGGTACTGATGGAATCGATGGAGTAAACGGAACTGATGGCCAAGATGGTTCCGATGGCCAAGATGGTTCCGATGGTCAAGACGGTGCTGATGGCCAAGATGGCGCAGATGGTCAAGATGGTGCTGATGGCCAGGACGGAACGGATGGCCAAGATGGCGAAGATGCCGATCAGTTATACATTGAAAGTTTGGAAGCACGCATCGCAGAATTGGAATCGCAATTGTCTCTCAGGAATTATTCTGCACCCATTCCTTCACCGTATGGAGAATCAGTTGATGACCAAAGAGCCCCCAATCTAGCCAGTTTTCAAGAGCAAAATATCGTAAGAGATTCTACGGGCCGCATACACGTGGTGTACAGGGGTGTGTACAATGGAATGTGGTCTCCAATGTATACGAGCGGTGATGGTACAAATTGGGATTCACCCATACCGATTCGTACAACACACTACAACGGTGTCGCATCTTACTACACGCCTTCACTGGTCATAGACAGCCAAGACCGCCTACATGTTGTATTCTCAGATTATGGAGATATTCAAGTCTCAACCGAAAAGGTGAGTGCCGGTTTTTCATATCTAGGCTATGGAAATGTGGGGTATTATGCGCGTTGCGATAATTGTGGTACCAATGGCGCGAATGAATGGACTGAACCCTTTACAGAAGAAGTAGGAGGGGGCCTCCTTCCTGGAACTTCCAACAGATATCAATTCTATTTTTCCATGGCTGTGGATAAATTGAATGATGATGTGTATATTACATGGAGAGAAGATGGTGCCTCTCGTGAGACGGTGGCATACAAGATTACTTCAACAGGATTCACAGCATTGCCCAGTTTAGGTGATGCATATCTATCTCAGAATATCGTCGTAGACAATGACAACAGAGTTCTGTTTGTTGGTGGTGAGTATTATAATGAGTACGCGATGAAAATCTACGAATTGACGGACGATTCAAATTCTCAGGTTTGGCTATTGCGTGATAAATTGATTCCTCGTATACGAGAAGGGATGAGCACTGACAACAGCACATCTGCATTAGGTGTAAATGATGGTTTGTTACGACATTATCGGCTTTCAAACACTGTTGATAAGGACAATTATGTTCACATTTTAGCAGAGGTCAAAGACGAGTGGCACAATGACATGTGGCGAGTGATGTATTATGAATTCAATTCGTCTGAACCAAATCCACAATCATACAATTCTGCATATTCACAAACAGGAAACAGAGAAGGAAAGTTGCGTGAGGTGTGGGTTAATCCGGTTGTATCGCCTTCAAACCAGACCTATCATCCGAGTATAACTGTAGATGACGGCATCAACGGT
>CAYYKF010000034.1:0-17133 GCA_964441035.1 uncultured Candidatus Poseidoniales archaeon | reverse complement strand
ACAGATTCGGAACCACTATTCATACAAATGAAACGTGAGAATGGGCAATGGCCTCGTTTGTGACCAACCTCTTTGGTGAGGCGATCAGCGAGTCTTTTCTGACTAAAGGAAGGAGTCATCACGTTTGCCATGACCCAATTATTACTCATGGAATTGGTAACATCTGTAGGGGCGTGTCCCATTCCAAGCATACCATATCCTCCGTTGTCATGCAACACAGCTCCGTGCGATGTTACAATCCAAGGGCCTCTCGCAGCAATAGCAACGTATGGATTGATACATGCGGCAGCATAGAAATTGATGTAGCGGGATTGCAACAATTCAATCAATTCAGCCTCATCCTTTAACATAAATTCCTGACCAAATTCTTGAATTAACTCAGAATGCACAACTGATGCTTCTTGAATTGCTGCTGGCAGAAAATCATCCAAATCGAGGAATGACTCAAGAATATTATCTGGTAAGCCATTCGTTAGAGATGGTCCAGACCTCGTTCGAATCTGATGAAGTAAGGGTAGAACTCCGCCCATTATCAACATCGACTCGTAATTTGCACATCAAGGTTCGCGAATCTCGCTATCCAATATTCATGAAAAGATGGGTGGGTTTTACGCGAAATAGATGGCGGATAATTAATCACAAATGATTTATTTGTCTAAATTATCAATTGAAATACGAATACAGGCCAATGATTAACTTTGATTTTTATATTAGAAATGTAGATTTAATTATCAGCCTTTTTCAATTAAAATTAGTCATTTGCTCAAATTAATGATAAATTGATATTCAATTGAAAATCAACAGATTATCAGCCTTTTTCAATTGAATAACTGAAAATTATCAGTCAGCATCATTTATGTACCCTATTCAACCGTCACCTGATAGCGGATGGGATGCTGCAACAAGGAGATAGAATAATGACAGACGAGAATTACAGAATACAGGAATTACTTCAACGCGAAGTATACGTTGGAGAAAACTTCGTTGGGACGATCGTGGGAGAGCGATATCACCCAAATGAAGAAAGAGTGCAATCTATGCGATTGCAAGTCGAGCCAGAGGTAGCTGAGGAATACATGCGTAAGCCAGCAGATCACGCCCCATTGTCCAAGGAATTGATTCATTCAATCCAGGATGACGGGTCGGTTAAACTCTCAAAATCAATGCGCGAGCTACAGAGAAGGTGGAGAAATACCGTACGGATTGAGGAACAATTGTATGCACCAGACGAATTACTGGATAGAGCAGTTTTGGATGACGACGGAATGGAGCTTGGCGTAGTCATAGGTCTTGTCAAGGTAAAGCGTACCTATAGAGGAATTACCGTGAAAGTACGCTCTGCGATTCGTCGACGATACGGATTGGATGAAACTCTACACATTCCAGTGACTGCACTTGCAAGAACTCGAGCTCGTTTAGATGAAGTTGTGCTATCACGAACCTATGATAAATTGCGCTCATTGCCTAGTTACATTCAGATTAATGAAGGCGTCTTCTCTGAAGATGAGTACTAACAACACACTGTTGGCAGAACCGTCACGGTTAATTCCCAAACCATGGTCGTCGGGCTGCTCTGGACGGGTAGCTTAGGTTGGCTGGAGCACCCGGCTGATAACCGGGAGGTCGCAGGTTCAAATCCTGCCTCGTCCACCTATTACGCTCATTTTTGCACTGCAACGAGTATGGAAATCAAGATGAAGGGGGTGCGCCGGCCCCCTATACAGGGGCCTCTCATGCCAATCGTATCGGGCAGTAACGCTGGTGAACTAGCATCGTCTTTGGCTGATGAACTAGGTTGGGAACACCATCCACTTGAAGTTCGGAGGTTTCCCGATTCAGAAGGTTATGTCAGAGTCCCCGAAAAAAGTGTAGATGCTGTACGATCTGAACCTGTCGTAGTTGTGGCGACAACATTTCCTGATTCTGGAATTGTGGAAGCACTATTACTCCTGGAAGCAATATATGATGTTCGTAAAGGCGATATGTCGAATCTCAAAGGCGAGGGTGCTCAATCAATGGAAGATACAGGGCCAGGAATCTTTCTGGCTGTACCTTATTTTGGATATTCTCGACAGGACAAACGCTTCCAGCAGGGAGAAGTTGTTTCTGCTAAACTTCTCGCAAGATTATTGACAAGATGTTGTGATGGAATGATAGTGCTTGATTTACATGCACCTGCTGTATTACAAGATCTTGAAATTCCTGTAGCATATGTCTCATCAATGCCCGAAATTGCAGCACATTTGAAATCAACCGTACGACCTGATTTTGTCCTGAGTCCTGATAAGGGTGCAATCGAACGTGCCACTCAAGTTGCAGAATCAATAGGTTGTAACTTTTCGTATTTGGAAAAAACGCGAATTGATGCCCACAATATCGAACATAAAGCAAAGGATTTGGATGTTGATGGTGCTATTGTTGCGATTGTAGATGATATGATTTCCACAGGAGGGACAATCTGCAAAGCCAGTGATGCACTTCGGCGACAAGGTGCGAAAGAAGTTCATGCGGCATGCACGCATGGACTATTTACAGGAGGAGCCATTACTAGGCTAGCAAACCACGTTGATGGTGTGCACGCAACTGATTCCTTACCGAATCCTCGTTCAGTTGTTAGCGGCGCACCAGCGATTGCTAGAGGGGTCAAAGAACTAATTAAACGGGTTCTATGATCGTAAAGTTGGTACCTTCTGTAATTCCGTTGCGTTTATACGGGGTACGCCCTGCGGCGGCCTACAGAACATGAGGAGTGAATCCAATGAGTGTGCATATTGCTTTTGAGACCCCGAAAGATGTCCAAGATTCAGTCTACGAACTTGTTAAGCTCGTGGGCAACGGCAACGGCCGTTTGAAGAAGGGCAGTAATGAAGTTACCAAAGCAGCAGAGCGGGGCAATGCCCAGTTAGTTGTAATGGCAGAAAACGTGAACCCTAGTGAGTTGTTAGCTCACATACCTTTAATCTGCAAAGAAAAGAGTATACCCTTCATCTATGTTGAAGATCAGTCTTATTTGGCTGAGGCCGCGGGAATGAGTGCTGGTGCAAAAACTGCAGCCATTGCTTTGACTGAAATCGGCAAGGGTGCTGAGGATGCGTTTGGTGGAGTGAAGACTCACACAGAGGCTCTGAACTGAATAATGAGGAATCACCGGAGGGAATCTAGGATGACTCAGGAAGGTTGGCCCGCTGAAGTAGTCGAGGTCGTTGGTAGAACTGGAATGACTGGCGAGGCAACACAGGTCAAAGTTCGAGTCAACGATGCACCAAATCCACGCGATGTTGGAAGAATTATCACGCGCAATGTTGTGGGCCCCATTCGAATTGGGGACATCTTGATGCTCCGTGACACTGGACGTGAAGCACGGAAACTAAACGTCCGATGAGGTGATTTCATGGTTGAAAGAAGGATTTGCAATTTTTCTGGTGAAGAAATTGAGCCAGGCACAGGGGTCATGTTTGTCAAACGTGATGGTACAGTGATGTGGTTCAAGGATTCTAAGGCAAGAAAGAACATGAAAATGGGGCGAAATCCACGTAAGGTAAAGTGGACTCGGCGCTATGTCAAAGGTGGCATTCAGTAACCTTGTACACATCAATCTGTGGGGCCTCCACCAGTCGCGGCCCTGATATAGGGGAGGGGGTTCGCCGCTCCATGGGAGAAATACAAACCACATTCATAATGATCAAACCTGACGGAGTTCAAAGAGGACTCGTTGATGAGATAATCGGACGATTTGAGAAGATCGGCTTACAGATGAAAGGTAGGCGCGATTTGACTCCTCCACTTGAACTCGCCGAAGCACATTATGCAGTACACAAAGAACGTCCATTCTATTCGGACTTAATTGAATTCATCACATCAGGGCCAGTTGTAGCAATGGCTTGGAAAGGAGAAAATGCAATCGTGGCCTCTCGCAAATTGATTGGTGCCACCAATTGGGAAGACGCTGAGCCTGGCACCATCAGAGCAGATTTTGCTCGTAGTATTGACCACAACGTCATCCACGGTTCAGATGGAAAAGACACTGCGTCGTTTGAATTGGACCTTTGGTTCTCCGAAAATTTGGACGGTTGAGTGTAACAGTATAGGTGTGTGTTTTTTCAATTGAAAAATTGAAAATCCAATTGATAAATGGGGTTGTTATTATGGCGTATGAAAACCGAAGACAACCAATTGTAGCCGTTCTCGGACATGTTGACCATGGTAAGACGAGTGTTCTCGACTACATTCGCTCCCTAGGCCAAGGAAGGCAAGCAAGCGTAATGGCTCGCGAGGCGGGCGGAATTACGCAACACATAGGAGCGACTGAAGTTCCTGCCAAACTCTTGAATCAATTGTGTAGTCCACTTATGGATGGCAAAGAATTCCTTTCCCCTGGTTTGCTTTTTATCGACACCCCTGGCCACCATTCATTCTCTACACTACGGACAAGGGGAGGGTCACTAGCCGACATTGCAATTCTTGTAATTGACATTATGGAAGGTTGTCAACCACAAACTCTTGAGTCAATCAGAATCTTGAAACAAGCAAAAACACCCTTTGTTGTCTGTGCAAATAAAGTTGATCGCATACACGGGTGGAAATGTGAAAAAGGACGTGCAGCAGCAGTTTCAATTTCCGACCAAGATGCCCATGCAAAGGGCCTATTCGACCAGAAGTTCTGGAATTTAGTAGGTCAGTTTGGTGAGCATGGTTTCAACTTAGATTTGTATAATCGTATTACTGACTTTACACAAAATATTGCGATGGTTCCTTGCTCGGCCAAAGAAGGTGAAGGATTACAGGACTTGTTGGCAGTCACCATCGGATTGGCTGAAAGATTTCTTGAAGAGCAACTCTCTGACGTCGTCGGAGCCACAGAAGGAACCGTTCTTGAAATGAAAGAGGAACGAGGACTTGGAAAAACACTCGATGTAATCCTTTACCGTGGACAAATTAGGAAAGGTGATGAAATTGTCATCGCAACCGAGACTGGAGCTCAAGTTACCAAAGTACGAGGCTTATTTCGCCCCCAGGGTATGTCAGAAATGCGAGATGCAGGGGATCGTTGGGACACGATTGACCATGTGGTTGCCGCTGCAGGTTTGAAACTGGCCGCACCAGAACTCGAAGGTGTACTTGCAGGCACGACACTGCGTGTAATTTCTGATGATGAATCACGAGAAAGTGCAATTGCTGCAGCAAACGAAGAATCGGAAATTAGCATTGAACTTGATGAAGAAGGAGTTGTAATCAAATCAGATACACTAGGTGGCCTTGAAGCACTGGCATTTGAGCTTAGAGGCCAAGAAAGTCCCATTCCAATCCGAAGTGCTGGTATTGGTCCTGTAAACAAAAGAGACTTGAGAGCTGCAGAAAATGCTGCAGACCCATTACATCGAGCTATTCTTGCTTTCAACACAAGTGTGCAATCAGAAACTGCGGAAGATCTCAGCAAGGAAGGGTGCGAAGCAATCCATATTGGATCTGATGTCATCTATCATATTCTAGAGCGTTTTGAGGAATGGACTGACATTCGAAAACAAGAGATGGAACAAGAAAAACGTGAAACCATTGTATATCCCGGGAAATTACTAATCCTCAGAGACCACATCTTCCGGCGATCTGGGCCTGCTGTTGTAGGCGTCAGAATCCTTGGAGGGAGATTGCACGTTGGACAACGGCTGTTGAAACCCGATGGAACTAAAATTGGACAAGTTAAATCCATTCGAACTGGAGACAATTCGCACAAAGAAGCGAAACAAGGAGAGGAAGTTGCAGTGGCTATTGAAGGTGCGACTGTTGGCAGAGGAATTGAGGAAGAAGATATTTTGTTGGTCGATGTACCAGCAAGTCATGCTAGAAAACTCAGAAAACTTGAGTTAACTGCTTCTGAAGAAGAGGTTCTTGAGGAACTCATAGCGATACATCGGAAAGATGACCACTTCTGGGGCAGGTAAAACCAAAAAAAAGTGGTTCAGTACACTGATTTTATGCTATTTTTCCTATTGAAAATTGTGGATACTAGGCTGACCTCTGGACCCCCAACGTTGAAGTACGGTTCCAAATGGTCGCGAGTTGGGTTCAAAGCCCGGTGGTGGTTTCATGTCAGCAGGTATGGCACAAGCAGCGGGCACTGGCCGCACGAAGGACCTAATCTCAACTGTCAGTCAAATATCTCACACACTGATGGGCGAGGTTGCGAAAGTCATTATTGGCAAAGAGGAAAACTTGCTTCGTGTAACCGTAGGTATTTTGTCTAATGGAAATATGCTCTTGGAAGACTTCCCCGGCCTGGCAAAGACCTTGCTTGCTAATACATTCGCTAAGTCACTTGGCTGCAAATTCAAGCGTGTCCAATTCACACCTGATTTGCTGCCATCTGACATCATGGGGACCTACATGTACGACCAACAGGTCGGAGAATTCAAACTCCGACCAGGTCCTCTGTTCACAAACCTACTTCTCGGTGATGAAATCAACCGTGCACCACCCAAGACTCAAGCCGCACTTCTGGAAGCAATGGAAGAGAAACAGGTAACCATTGAGGGTATTACACACAAATTGCCTGCTCCTTTCGTTACAATGGCAACCCAGAACCCAATCGAACAAGAAGGGACCTACCCGTTGCCAGAAGCACAGATGGACCGATTCCTGATGAAGATGTCAATGGGTTATCCAGATCGTGCTGAAGAGAAGGCCATTCTTGCTCGACGTAAGTTGAGAGGAAAGGATAGTCACGATGTTGCACAAATTACCTCACCAAAGAAGGTGGTCGCCATGCAAAAGGCGCTTGAGACTGTTCACGTTGATCCTGCCATTCTATCTTACATTGTGGAAGTCGTACAACGCTCACGAGAAGATCACAGATGTATCACTGGCGCCTCACCACGTGCAAGCCAGTCACTGTTCAAGACCGGTCGAGCTTCCGCGGCGATTGATGGTCGAGATTATGTGATTCCTGACGACATCAAGCGTGTAGCCCTACAAGTTGTGAGCCATCGTATTGTTCTCAAACCGGAAGCGAAGATTCGAGGAATTACTGGGATGCATATCATGCGAAAAATCCTCTCTGAAGTTCCTGTTCCTGTCATTCAGTGACACGTCATGTTGGAAATACTCTAGAGGCATCCTAACCCCTCAAGATTGGCTCGTGTTTCCGCGTGTTTGAAAGGGAGGAAAGGTGAGGGCACATTGTTCCGAGGAGGTTGATTCTTTGAATCCATACAAAATGGTCATCGCAGTTGCCAATCAAAAGGGTGGTTGTGCAAAGACAACTACGGCCGTCAATATTGCAACTGCGCTTGCAGAAGGAGACATTGAGAAAGGATTGCCACCTGCAAAGGTCTTGTTAGTTGACTTAGACCCCCAAGGTAATGCATCAACCTCTTTTGGAATAAACAATCGAGATCGACATCGAACTGTGTACGACCTCTTAATGAATGATTTAGGTGAAGAATTACCAATCATAGATGACTATCTCATCTCTCCAGAAATCATTACTGATTCAATGCAACAAAGTTGGAAGCAATCCAACCCTGACAAGAAAATCCCAAAGTCACTGAAAATTGAGAATCTCTGGTTATTACCCAGTAATATTCAGTTATCTGCTGCCGAAATTGAGTTGGCAACCCGTTTGGGTAGAGAAACTCGACTTCGCGAAGGACTCAGTCCGGCTCTAGATGAATTTGATTATATTATCATAGACACTGCTCCAAGTCTTGGATTGTTGACCATCAACGCATTCGCAGCTGCCAATTGGGTTTTGATTCCAGTCCAAACTGAATACTATGCTCTTGAAGGTATGAGTCAACTCATGAATTCGATCAAGATGATTCAAAAAAGAATAAATCCCAATCTGAAATTATTCGGAATTGCATTGACGATGTATCAAAAATCTAAGTTGTGTAATACTGTTGTTGATGAAGTAAGGAAACATTTCAGTACACAAGTTTTCAAAACGGTCATACCAAGAAATATCGATATCGCAGCTGCTCCTTCAGAAGGAGCACCGATTACGATATTGAAGAAACCTTCCCGCTCAAACAAAGGTAGTCAGCAATACTGGGCAATGGCGAAAGAACTTCATCAACGTGTAAATTTCATTCGCAATAAATACGGTATCAGTGAGCCAAGCAGACTCCAGCAACATAAACTCAGGATTGGTTAATCAATTTTGAAGAATTGAAACATCGCTTGGACCGTTAAATCAGTGGTCTTATCTACTCAATAGACCGTTAGAATGAAATCTATAGCATGGAAAGTGGCACACCGGTGAAAGTATGGGCTCCCCTGACATGACCTCAATAAGCGTCTCATTTGAAGTGAGAAGACAACTGAATTCCATGCGAGCAATGGGTAATTTTCGAAGTGTAGATGAAATGCTTCAGCAGATCCTACAGGAGTATCGTATGATGCAATTGCGGGCTGAAGCGGACAAACTTCGTAGTAGGCTGCGTGATATCGGACAAACTGACGTCGAAGCTCTCGTTGGAAGGCTTGGACAATCCCCCTATGGTGGATGATTCGATGAAAGGACAACCGCCATCTTTCAGTGTCGATGCTGTGACGCTATTCCGCGGATTAATGGATGGAGGAAGTAATTCTAGAGTCCTACTTGATTTAGCTGCAGCAAACATAGTGGAACTTCATGCGACAAGTAATGACTGGAATGATTTGTTATGGCTCATGTCAACCGCTCTACGCGAATCTAATTCGGCTTACAGTGGAGAAGAATATGCCTCTTTGCGAAATAACTTACCTGTTTTCTTCCATTAATCACTTTTGACCATGGCGTTCAAGCCATTGATGACCATACCAACGCCACTGCTCAGTAGTCCATCCTTCCGGCAAACCACCAGACGGTAATGGAGGTGCCTCTGCAGGAGGAGTTTCTGGGCTTGCTGCTGGTGTCGATTCTGTCGTAGTCGGAGTGGCGCTTGTTTCAGAATCAACCTCAGAAATTGTGTCTACATCTGCAACTTCATCGGTTGACGGTGGCGTATCTGCCAAGTCTTCATTAGCAGGATCAACATCTTCTGTAGGTGCTACTGATTCTTCTTCAATTCCTTCCATTAAATCATCCATGGAATCTTGTTCTTCTGAATCTGCAAGTGGTTCACCTTCCCACTCTTTCTGTTCATCAATTCCCCCTCGAGTTTCAAAAGATTCCCCACTTTCCCAGGCATCAAGTTCACGCGTCGCATCTTGATGTGTATACTGAGCATCAGGTTTGCGTTTATTCCGTGATTCTTGGAGATTACCCACGGATTTTTTCAGACCAACAAACAATAATAATGCTAGAATAATTACAACAGCAATTATCCCACCATAAATTGCAAATTCCTCCACACTCTCCATTGTACTCTTTTTGTCTTCTTTTGAATCATCTGATTGATTATCAATAGATTGAGAGGGGTCATATCCAACCACACATTCTGTTGAATTTGGGTTTATTTGACAAAAATCTTCAAGCGTAGCGATGTTTGGATTAGTATCGTTGTAATCAGTATTACTTCCTACACAATCTCTGTCATGGTCAATCCATTCCGTCTTGATGTCCTTCATCTTGCATTCGTCTGTTCTTGATTCAGAGACGTCTGAATAACCATCACCATCATCATCTACACAACCAAATTGATTGACGTGATCATACGAGCCCCTCGTTGCGTTGAATACCGCCGACCTAGTACTATTACCCCAGACTGCAGGGCAAGAGTCTCCTTGGAATCCAGTCAGGTTATCCCCATACCCATCACCATCTGAATCACGCCATTGACTGGATTTTTGTGGAAATGGATCTGCATCGCCAATTGGATGTGGATCGACTCCATTAGGATCCGACCAGCCATCATAATCTGAATCTAAACAACCAAAGCGATCTTCTGATGATTGCCCACCTTGATTAGGGCAATCATCGTAATTGTTGTTGGGAGCAGGGTTGTCGCCGTATCCATCATAATCACTGTCATTCCATTGCTCAGGGTCTTCGGGGAACGAATCACCACCTGTGGCATAGATATTGTCACCATATCCATCACCATCTCTATCTTTAGATTGGTCCGGGTTATTTGGAAATGCATCACCAATCTCATTAATCCTCAAATTTCCATCCAAAACATAGGTGTAATTGTCGCCTATGCCATCATTGTCGGCATCTACCCATTGAGAGGGGTCTGTCTTGAATTCATCACCTTCTGTGCCTGATTCATTATCGCCATAACCATCACCGTCACTATCTATCCACTGTGTAGGATCATTTGGCCTCCAATCCAGACTATCCACGGTTCCATCATTATCAGTATCAATATCTATCAGATGCACCTCGGATGTAATGCTAAATCTTGTCAACGCATAAATCCCCTCTGAATCACCACTACGGAAATCTATGACCACACCTGCGATATCGAATAACTGTTCTTTGGAAAAATCTTCTATATCTATTACCTGAACCTTACCATTGGTGGTACCAACAAGTAATCTACCATCAATCTGAACCACAGATATTGCTTGTCCACCTGAACAAATTGAATAACTGGTGGTAAGATTCCAAGTCGTAGTATTGTGAACATAAAGTATACAATTATGTGTAATGCTAAACAAGTGCTGTCCATCATCACTTACTTCAAGAGACAAAAGTTCGCCATTTGTAATAGATACTACATTCAACACAATACCTGCATCATCGTGCACCCGAATGTTCTTATCACGGCCAGATGTCACAATCTTTCCATCATCTAGAGCAACAACATCGGTGATTTGTTGACTGTGTGTGGTCGTTTGAGCTGAAGTTGGCGTTTGAACTGTCCATTCTGTTGCCATTTTATCAGAAGCCCCTGTAATCCACAAATCATTATCAGAATCCCATGATAATCCTACCACTTTCTGTCCTCCAGCAGATATGTTATACAATTCATCTCCGTAATCAACTGAAATGATGTGTGCTCTCTCAGCAGTGCCGAATGCTATTTCGCCATTATCATTAATTGATGATGCACCATAGAGTGTCTTGTTGATATCGTATGTCCACACTTCTGTGTAAACATTGTTGGTTACGGAATACTCAGTCACTTTACCAGATTCAGAAGCGTAAAGGACATTTCCATTATCTAAATTCCACCATCCTAATGCTGATTCTTCCAACTCAGCAACCTCTCCAGCATGCCCCATTTCCGTTAAAGTGGCACTAGCAGGAGGGACAATTGGAAGTAATAATGAAGTTAAGAGCAGCAACAGAATTGAGTGAACTAGGCGCGCGCGCATACGCCTACGAGGAATGGCTCTCCCTTTCAATCGAGCGCATCACTGATTCTGCAGAAAAATAGCAATTAAGGCCAATAATCTCTCACTCTTCTTCCTGAGAGACTGAAGATTTAACCGGTTTCAAAACTGCGCGGCCCACGGGTTTTAGCATACTAACTCTTGGACTTTCATCTACAGAATCATCGACACTCACATCGATGGGCGTGAGAACTCTGCGTTCCGATTCCATTGGTTCAAGAATTTTGCGAGTGCCCTTTGATACTGGCTGTAGAACTGGACGGTTTATTGGTTGAAGAATCTGCATCCCTCCTTCTTCTTCCTCTTCTTCGATTGGTGCCGATTCAACTCCAGGTGGCCCTCTAGTAGGCGGCCCAGAATCTGGTCGTTTTGGTGCACCATCTCTTACAAGTCGGCCACCACCAGGTGGACCTCTCTGTACTGAAGAATCTGTGAAACTGATTTCGGGTTCTATTTCTTCTGGCTCCTCTTCTATCTCTACTGTTTCTGCAATTGTTTCAAGAATAGACGTTGTTACAGATTTCTCGTCTTCAACTTCTTCTGGTTCAGCATCGAATTCTTCCTCAGATTCAAGAATCTTTTCTTCCACTGTCAAAGGAGGTTCTTCAGTTGTCTCTTCTTCGTCAGATGACGGTTGTTGAATTGGTTGACGAACTGGTTTGAGGCCACCTAAGGCACCACCACCTAGGGTTCCCTGCTTGCTTCCCAACGCTGAACCTGCCAGAGCTGCTCCTCCAAGACCTGAACCTGATGGTTGAATAGGTGAACGAACTGGTGCTGCAAGTGTACGTGGTCCGGCATCATCTTCATCAATCTGAGTTGCTGGTGAACCAAGACCTCCTGGCCGAGCTAAACCTCCTAAAGCACCGGATGGTTGGCCCAGAGTTGAAGGTGTACCTGCAGCGGTTCCAGGCATCTGACCTTTAGCGCCTTGAAGGGCATCCATCCATGCTTGACGACGACCCATTCTGGAATCTTTGCTCTGTAAATCCGCTGCTTCTTCTGCCATCTTGAGTTTACCTTCCGCTTCAAGATCTTCCTCTGTGATGAGACCTTTCTCAAGTTCTACTCGTAGTTTTTCTTCTGCGGCTGCACGGAATTCCTCAGCACGAGATTCCAACTGATTCAGGCGATTACGTATCTCTGCTCGCTTGATGGCGAGTTGTGCCTCAATTTCAGCACGAATTTCTGATTCCTTTCGTCGAACTTCAATCAGTGCCTTATTGCGCATAATCTCCTCGCGCTTCGCCACTTGTCTCTCTAGTTGATCTGTAATTTCCTGCTCTTTCTTTGCTCGGAAGGCCGCTAGTTCAGCCTCCATGTTGACTTCTAAATCAAGAGCTGTTTCTTGTTTGATTAGATCCAAATTTGTTTCTTGACCGATTCGCTCATTCCTAATACGAGCATCTATTTCTGCCATGATTTGCCTTTCAGCAGCTTGCTGTCGGGCCGAATATTCTGCTTCTATCTGTTCTACCCAAGATGTCTTCTTCTCGGAGTACTGATCGTCGAGTTGTTGCCTCAATTCAATTTCTCTATCATGCCGGAATTGACTCAATTTCTGTGAAATATCTGATTCTCTGTCAAGCTGATATTGTGCAAATTCGGCGCCAATTCTCTCTCTTACGGTATCTTCCAATTCAAGGTTTAGAGCGCGGTCAATCTCATCAATAGAATGACCAAATGATACATCATATCTTTCCTTCAAGCGCTGCTTTCGTAATGACAAACGCTCCCCATATTGATTCTCAAGATTCTTGAGGATAGATGCTTGTAGTTCTTCTCTACGACGAGCAACTGCAATTTCCAAATCTTCTTGCATTCGATTTTCAAGATGTTCCGTTTCTTGGGTCAAACGAGTCTCTAATTCTGAAGCCAAATCCTGTGCAATCTCTTCCTCTAATCGATGAGCGCGTCTCTCATACTCGGCGCGCAATCGCGCCTCACGCTCGCGTAACCGCTGCCTGAGTTGTTGCTCAAGACGGCGTCGAATCCCATCTCGGAGTTGCATCTCTCTTTCCGCCAGACGGGCTTGTTGTGCATCTTCAATCCGGCGTGCTTGAGCACTTTCCTCTTCGTCTAGACGGCCTGCCATCTCAGACTTCAGTTCATCCTCTATGTGGCGAATCTGACGTTGCATCTGCTGACTTGCTTCAATTTCTAGTCGCTCTTCAAGGAAGGCTCGACGGCGCTCAAATTCACCATCCATATCTTCTTTGAGTTGATTGCGTAATTGTTCTCGTCTCGCTTCAAGACGACGTGTTGATTCTAACTCTAATTGTGAACGTATTGATTCTTCTTCTCTAATTAGTCTGAGTTTCATCTCTTCGCGGAGCCCGGATTCTTCACGTTCCAAAGTATCTCGCTCAAGTCGTTCCAATTCGTCTTCCATTTCGGAACGCAATTCTGCTTCAATTTCAGCAAGAACATCATCACTTTGCATTTCTAGAGTCTTTGACAAAGCCCCTTTCATCCCTGCTAGACGTTCGGCTTGTTCCTGCATCCTGAAACGGCGTTCGCGTTTCAATGATGACCGCATTCGCCTTTCTTCTCGAAGTCTTTCATCTAAATCCTGAACCAATTCAAGGGACGGGACGATATCTTGAGTCATTTTTGTTCTCAGTGAACGAAGGTCACCTTGGTCGGTTTCACCGGCCGTAACCCGCTCTCTCAAATCTGATAATTTTTCCCTACTAACGCTCAAGGGTCCCATCCCCTAAGACTGTTCGACTTCTTCTGATACTTAACCGGCACAGGTTTGAACAAACACGAAATGCAGATTATCAGACCCTTGGAAGAGCGCCATTTCATTGCCATCGATTCGCAAAAATTATTCAGATTCGTGTTGAATACCGAGGACAGAATCTACAATATCAAGTGTCTTTGTCATAGCCTTGGCAATCTGGTCTTCGTTTGTGCTCCATTTCTTATCACACATCATGGGTCCTGTGATAATATGTAGGACTACAAGTCCTAGCGATATTGCAAACAAGATGAACGATGCATCAGCCCCTGCACCTGTGTTGTGTCCAGCAACTTGTATGCTAATAGCAGCAACAAGTGAGGCGAACATCAACGCTGTTAATTTTAATCCCCAACCACCTTTATGCTTAGGCAAGCGTCTATCAGAAATCATTAGCATTCCAGACAATACACATCCCGGGAATAACAACCAATCTAGAGCTGGATGATCGCCCGCGCCATACTGCCATTCAAAAGGGGCTGGTCCCAATGCCTGAGGTTGTACCCAGACAAGGCCGGCAAGAGACAGGATTAGGATAGCATTTCCTGGACTGGCAAGACCATGGAACCAAGGGTAGTAATCATCAGATTCATGTTGGAAGCGAGCCAAACGAAGCATGGCAGTAATTACAACCCAGCAACAAGCAGCACCAAGAGGAAATGTCCAATACGGGGTGGCTTCACCCCATCTGCTAAACATCCCAAACACAAGTAAAGCAGGCGCTACTCCAAATGAAATCGAATCAGACATCAAGTCAAGATAGCTACCTAAATACCTCTTTTTTGAATAACGTCTTGCAACTGGTCCATCGACAATATCTCCAAGGGCTGAGAGTAAAATGAATAACATTGCCAACCAGATGTAAACTTCCGTCAGGTGGCTACCGTCAGGGGAGGCAAATCCATTGAAGGCGAGAGTCATGAATAATAGCGCTAGCGTGCCCAATAGTCCATTAAAGAGTGTTATCCAATCGGCGATGCCCATGAGCCCGAAGGTGGTCCGCATTAGTGCTTCGAAAACACTGATTGGCTTCAACCTTCACCCTGCAAAGTCAATTAGAAGGTAACTTGGAAGCCTTCCGAACAAGCGGGACAAGTTATCTTGCGATTTCCAGAACGTGGACGGATTCTCAATTGACGTTCACAAGCAGGGCATGTAATTTCAACTTTGATTATTTTATGACCAATCTTGAAAACTGATTCACATGAAGAACATCGTAGTGCACAAGGTCTCTCGTCAACACCAACACGTAGGACTTTTTCACACGTTGGACATGCCACTTTTTCATCCATCCAATCCTCGCGCGTAGGTGGGTGATCTACACGGACAACAGCGGTACAAACCTCACATGTAATTTCACCTAGGCGATGCCCCAGCATACTGTCACAATTTGGACAATACACAGTAGGTGGTGAAATCTTTGATTCTATTGAAGGGGTTTCGTCGCTCAAAAATAATCCTCCTTCAGACTCTACGTGGTGGACCAATTATGACGATACTATTGGGCATGAAAGTGAAAGCCATGTCGAGTTCAACGCCAAAGGCTGATGCTATTTCTTCAACTGCTTTCTTTGCACTAATCTGATTGGCTGCAGTAGCAGGAATCGGTATAACGTGCATTTCCGCTCCAGTATCTAGCAATTGACGGGTTGCAGCAGGCAACTGTTCAGATACTGCAGAATCTGAACCATTCTGACTCGAACTAAATGATACTCTTTCGGTAACACGCCACCATCGCGCTCGGCCTTCATCTCGATGATTCTCGACCAAGCCATTCTTCTGAAGTAATTGAATATGATGATAGAGATGATATCGGGTAACACCTGTAGATTTCTGCAGCATTACTGTCGACATCTCGTCGCTATCCAGTAGTGCTTCGTAGACTGCCTGACGTGTTGGGTGAGATAGAGCCATGGTTCGACCATCGACGCGTATCTTACTCATCTAACGGCCTCACCATTAGGTGATTATCCGCATATATCAATTCCGCGACGAGTGTTTGTCAGACCGAGAGAGGGGCCGGTCTAGAGAACAGCATCTTCAGCGCCTTTCCATAATCTCTGAAAAGATCCATGAATACTTCACCGATTAATGCAAATCTATTGCCTGATGAGGCAACAAAAGCACCGTTTAGAATTACGATAAATGCACTTGCTTCATGAATGGCAACCCCTACTGCCAAATGGGTTTGTATTCCGAGAAGAACTCCTACGACAAGTAATACTGTCACTGCAACTGAAATGAAAATGTTTGATTGCACGATTCCTCGAGTGCGTCTAGATAATCGAACAAAATTGGAAATTACACGAGGATCTTCACCGGGAATGAGAACATCTGCCGCATCCAAATTTACCTGTTCACCGCTACCTACTGCAATTCCCAAATCGGCTGCGGCCAATGCTGCCGCATCGTTGAACCCATCTCCAGCCATCAATGTATGACGACCGTGACTCCTACGTTCAACCCAAATTGCCTTGCCTTTTGGATCAATCTCGCCACGACAATGAGAGGCTTCTACCCCTACATCTCTACCTAATGCTTCTACTGCGGATTGAGCATCTCCGGACAATAATTCTACAGAGACGCCCAATGCTCGTAGATCATGTATCATTTCGGCAGCTCCCTCGCGAAGATCGTCGTGAATGAAAGTAAATGCAGCAATTGCGATTCCGTCTTTCACCAATATCGATACGCCCTGGCCCTCAGGTACTTGGGCAGAAAAATCAGACGGAATAGAAATGCCTTCAGATTCTATCCAATCAGCTCTTCCAAACATAGCAGGTGCGCCTTTGAGGAAACCCTCTACACCCGCTCTTCCATCCTTTATTTTGGTAACCTGAAGAGGGAATACCGATTCTTTTTCAGCCACTTTCAGGACCGCTTCGGCATAGGGATGATTGGAACGCTTCTCAAGTCCAGCTGCCAAACGAAGCGCGTATTTTCGTTCAACACCTTCTGCTAGAATCACTCGGTCTAGGCGAGGATGTCCACTGGTCAATGTTCCTGTCTTGTCTAACAATGCCAAATCTACCCTAGATGCTGCTTCAAGAGCATTGCCGCCACGCGCAACAACCCCTAATCGAGATGCTGTGGACAAGGCTGCAGCGTGAGGTACTGGTGCTGCGAGAAGA
>CAYYKF010000033.1:0-17492 GCA_964441035.1 uncultured Candidatus Poseidoniales archaeon | reverse complement strand
GGCTATACACAGCAGATGCCGAACACCATATCCCTTGTATTCTTGAAAATGCACGACAGATGATTGGATTGCATGATGCAGCAGCAGTCGCACTTACCGCCGCTCTTTCCCAGGGCGCATCTCTCCATGATGCGGCTACACTTGCCCATGCAGCATGCGAAACAATTCTTGGGGCTACAGAGGGCCGTGAGGTACTCGATCGTCGTACACTTTCAGCATCACTTGATGAAAGGGCCTGGCAATTGCAGGTCTCGGACCGTTAGAATTCCTACCTACCAATATTGGTGTAATAGGACTAGCACGGCAATCGGCGCAAGACTCATCGCAATATCGCGAAGTAACAAGTTGAGAGATGTCTTTGCATGACTGCGCACTCCTTGATCGATTTTAGCATCAATATTTTCGTTGACTTTCTCAGCCTTCCCTCGAACGACCTCAGCAATAGCCTCAGCAGCGATGAGTGCCTGATCTTTGACTTGCCGAATGACTTTCTGAGCAGTTGATTCAGGGGGTGGCCCAGCTCGACCTTCCAATACATCTTCTGCTGCCCTCACATCACTGTGTCGGTCTAATGGCGAAAACATTCGCAACCAATCAACCATGCCACGTGTTGATGCAGCCATCTGAACAGTTGCTTTTGCGATGTATCTATTCCGCTCACTCACTGAACGTAACAATCGCCTCGTGCGCGCGACACGAAGCAAATCTGCCCACAACCAAAGAACAGCTACGATGATTAAAACCCAAATCGCAGTAGTAGGAACAGCATCCCAATCAGGCCAACCTAGTGGGTCAAAGACTGTGCGCGCATAGAAAGCGAGGATGAATGGAAGAAGTAGTGCCAAAATCTCATTCAACAGTAACAATCCAAGTCCTTTGATACGTAAATCGCGAATTCGACTCCAATACCACTTCGCATCGCCCCCAAATTTCTGGATTAAATCGACTAACGGCGGGACAATCATGACCATCCTGAACATGAATGGTATAATGAGAATTAACAGGTATGCATCATAGGGTGATGCCGGGGGCATAGAGGGGTAGTAGAGTACCTCCATTGCCAGCCTTTACACCCCAACACGCTTGAGGATGACGGCTGTAAACTCACACAATCCTCTTTCACCGGCACTTCCTGGACGACCCATGGCAAACTTCAGTGAAGACCTCTCAGATTGGCTCACGCTAGGCTATGATACAGAATGGCTTGAAGAAAATGTACGTTGGAAGGATTTTGGGACAGGCGTGCGCCTAGGTCGATTGGCCCGAAAAGATTCGACAAGTTTGGTCCTGTATGATGCTGATGCCGAAGTCGAAGTAGAGGCATTTCAACCCCATATGCATCCTGGTGGCGAGGTCTATCTGGTACTCTCTGGCGAAGTCTACGATGAATTCGGCACATATCCTGCTGGTTCCATCGTTTGGATGGATCCAGGTTCCGAACACAATCCCAAAACCCGCCAAAAGACATTAATTTTGGTGCTTTGGCCAGATGGAATCAAAGTCCTTTAGTGAAATCACCCTCAATTAGACAGGTGCACTTTTTGCACTTTGTTCATTAACCGCTTAGAAACCAATGGCGCCGAGGCTAATGCCTCAAGGGGGGTCATACATGAAAGTGGGTGAAATGCTACGCTGGTTTGGAGAATCCAGCATGGAAGATGTCAATCAAGTGGGTGGAAAAGGTGCTTCGTTAGGTGAAATGTATCAAGCATTGCATGAAAATGGCGTTCTCGTTCCAAATGGATTCACTGTCACTGTAGATGCCTACGCCACTTTCGTCGATACACCTGTGCCCGAAGGTGCTTGGATGGGTGTTGCTGAGATTGAAGATTTGCCAGGACTTCGAGAGAAAGCGGTTGCTTCCAAGACTCTACGCGATGCAATCACAACATGCTTTGATGGTGCAGATACCAGTGACCATCTAGAGATGCATGCACGTACTGCTCTGGTACGCGCACTTATTGAGGATTCAGAAGTACCGGAAATTATTGCCTTGGAAATCGCACGCGGCTATGAGGAACTGTGCGAAGAATATGGTCCTGGCGTCGATGTTGCGGTCCGTTCATCAGCAACCGTTGAAGATTCAGCAGAAGCATCATTCGCAGGGCAATATGAATCATTCTTGAACGTGCATGGTACCGAAAGTGTTGTCCTTCATTGGAAACAATGTGTGGCAAGTTTGTTCACTGAACGTGCTGTTGCATACCAAATAGATCGAGATATGGACCCATTAAACGCCTCACTTGCTGTTGTCGTGATGAAGATGGTGCGCAGTGATATTGCATGCTCAGGTGTGATGTTCACCCTCGACCCTGATTCAGGTCACGATGGAGTCATTCACATCTCTTCTGCATATGGTCTAGGTGAGTTATTGGTTCAAGGCACAGTTTCCCCGGATAGTTTCCTTGTATGGAAAGCAGGTCTTTTGCGGAACAAGCCAGCCATTGTTCACCGGCACATGGGGCAAAAGGAACACAGAATGGTGTATGCTTCTAGCGGCCGTTCAGATACTGAGATTATTGACATTGGTCTAGAAGAAAGGCGTACTTGGTCCCTTGATTCAAGTGAGGTGCTGGCTTTGGCGAATATGGCAATGCGCATTGAACAACACTATGGAAGGCCGATGGATATTGAATGGGCAAAAGATGGATTGACTGGAGATTTATTCATCGTTCAAGCACGTCCGGAAACGGTTCACGGTGGAGAGCGAACAAATGTCCTTACGCGTTACGTGATGAATGCTGAACTTCTAACCAAATTACAAAAAACCGGCAAGATTCTTGCCACTGGGCAAGCAGTCGGAGAGAGAATTGGCTCGGGTAAAGTGAGAGTCTATGCGGACTACAATGAGGTCATACAACGTAAGCGCGCCCTTAGGGACCGACTTGCTGAAGGCGAATCTATGGAAGAAGTTCCATGGGATGAGATGGTGTTTGAGTCAGGAGATGTTCTCGTCACAGAAATGACGACACCGGATTGGGAGCCTTTGATGAAACAGGCAGCTCTCATCATTACACGAAAAGGAGGTCGCACGAGCCATGCTGCAATTATCGCTAGGGAGTTTGGAATTCCAGCGATTGTGGGTTGCATCGATGCTCTCCGTGTGCTAGAGGAAGGCATGGATGTCACAGGTACATGTGCAGAAGGTGATGAAGGATTGTTGTTAGACGGCATTCATCCTTTTGACATTGAAACTATCGAGATTAACACCGATGTTCCATTGCGAACTAAATTGAAACTAAATGTTGGATTTCCAACGAAGTCACTTGCAGACTCGATGTTACCTGTAGATGGGGTTGGATTAGCACGAATTGAATTTATTCTATCGGCCGAAGTGGGTATTCACCCGCTCGCCCTTGTCCATCATGAGGCACTTCTTAGGTATCACGAAACTGGAAAGATGGAAAAATGCTTGGAACCCTTCCAAAGCGGTCTTGAATTGCAAACCGAAGCAGAGAGAAGTGAAATGCTCTCTCAAATTGAACTAATGGCGGGCCCTCACAAAGACGCTAGACATCTGTTCATAGATTCACTGAAAGAGGGTGTCGGTCTCATTTGCGCTGCATTCCATCCCCGCCCCGTTCTTGTTAGATTATCCGACTTTAAATCAAATGAATATCGTGAACTCGTTGGCGGTTCTATTTTCGAACCACTCGAAGAAAACCCAATGATTGCTTGGCGAGGGGCTTCGAGATATGTGGATCCAAAATTCGCGCCCGCCTTTGAGATGGAGTGTGAGGCATTGAGGGGTGTAGCACATGAATTCGGATTGGATAATTTACAACTCATGGTACCTTTCTGCCGATCGCCCGAAGAAGGTGCTGCTGTTCGAGCCTTATTGGACGAGAACAAACTCGGTAAGTCTGATGGCGTTCCATTATTCATCATGGTAGAGTTGCCAAGCAACGTCATACTGGCAGAGCAATTTATCGATGCGATGCAGCTTGATGGCGGCTCAATTGGAACCAATGATTTGGTACAAACGGTCTATGCTGTTTCAAGAGATGATTTGGAAGGATACCTCCATCCTGTGGACGCTCGTTCACCAGCGGTCAAAATGATGGTCAGAAAGGCGATTGAGCAGTTCACTACAATGGGAATAGAGATTGGAATTTGTGGACAGGCGCCTAGCGATTACCCCGAATCATTCCCTCCGTTCCTGATTGATTGTGGCATTACATCGATTTCTGTGACACCTGATACTGCAATCCAAGTACGCTTGGCGGTCGAAGCAGCAGAAGCAGCCGTCGACCTAGGTTACGATGGCATGGACATCGTGATTGAAGCCGAAGAGTGATTATTCAGGGATTCTTGGGTCTAACCATCGCTTCCAAAGTGGTGGGAATAGTGAAGGCCAAAACAGGCCGAAATACCCTGTTGGTAATTCGGGTGCATTCTCATAAGGCTGCAGTTTCCAAAACGGGTCACTCGCTTTCAAGTGATGTGCGGGGTGTAATGTAAGTTCGATTAGCACCCATCGACTCAACCTTTTCTTGGATTGCCAAGAATGCATTTTTGTTTGGCGCTCTCCGATTCCACGTTCCAAACCATAATGCCGGATATAATTCACATACTCGAGTAAGAATATGCTGAGGGCGGCTTGGAAAAGCAGCGCACCAAGGCCCCAAATGCCGAAGATGAACCAGATGGCAGCCCCAAGGGCGATTTGGAGTAGAATCCCATGAAGGACTGAATTGTGCAAGATAGTTTTTGCTCGTTTGGCTTGAATAGACCAAGCCGAAATGAATTGTCGAGGGATGGTTTGAGCGACATGAAGCCAAAGCCCCCTTCCTTTCGGAGCACTGGCGGGGTCCTTCGCAGTGGCGACAAACTTGTGATGGTTGTAGTTGTGCTCTGTGGTGAAGTGTGCATACATTACAGAGACCAGCGTTACTCGTCCCATCCACCAACCAATACTCTTCGGTTTCTTGTGCCCTAATTCGTGACCGACAACAATACCACACATGCCTGTGGCAATACCTGTACTGAATGCAGCCGCCCAAGTGGTCCATGCATTCCCATCTTGCATCCCTCGCCAGCAAACGGTTCCAAGGAGTGGAATCATCAGCAAGGCGTGAATATACAACATCACCTCAAAGGGTGTACCGTTTGTTCGGACTTCTCTTTGATGATGATCTTCGCCTAACATCCAATCTAGAATTGGATAAATTCCAAGTGCAAGAATGGTTCCTGAAAGAACCCACCACTCTCCAAGAATATTACCGACAATGACCATCGTCGGCAGGAGGAACCCGAGTAGATGCCATGCCCAAGACTCAGGCTTTTCGAGAGTATTTTCACTCACCCAGCATCTCCTCCGTCTTCTGCCACAGTTTGGATGCATTGTCATCGTTTCGCGCTGCACGATTCCCCTTGCGACGTTTTGAACGAGACCAATATTGCCCGGTACTGCTACCGGCATCATCGCTTAGTGCAAGGTGTAAACCAGTCCTTGCTCCACGCTTTGACCCAATCATGAACAATCTGAAAACCGGCCAGAATAAACGCATAATTCCTCTTGACTCCTCTGCAAATCTTGTTCTAACAACTCCAGGATGAAAGCAGTGAGTGACAATTCCAGTCCCCTCCAATTGACGGGCTAATTCGCGTGTAAACAGAATGTTGCATAACTTCGAGTTGCAATACGTCAGCCACTGACTGTAACGACGGTTATCACAATTGAGATCTTTCAAATTCAGGCGTGACATCTTGTGCGCTTCCGAAGCGGTATTGACAATCCGGCTGTTTTTTGTTGATTTCAGAAGAGGTAAGAATGTCTGCGCCATCAAAAAGTAACCGAGGTGATTGACACCAAATGTCATTTCATTTCCTTGCGCGGTTTTGAGGCGTCTTCCCCAAAGTGCACCAGCATTGTTGAGCAACACATCCAGACGGTCGAATTTAGCAGTGAATTCAGCATGCAACTTGGCAATATTGGTCAAGTCACTCATGTCGCAGAGCATCATTTCCACAGAATCACCAAATTCTGCCTGCAACTTTTCCAAAGCCGGTTGGCCACGTTCGACACCACGACTGACCATGACGACGTGAAAACCGTCTGCTGCCATACCTCGACACAATTCAAAGCCGATTCCCGAATTCCCTCCGGTGACGATGCACACGCGGTCCGCCATACCCTCGCGATGACGACAAGTTCTTCAAATTCGCTGAGAATATACTGGAAATTCAGCCGACGGATTGAAGACTGAAACCAGAGTCCGAAGCCCGCTCGACACTGCCCCGCTGCGGGAATGTGCTGTCAGAGGTGCCCATAATGCAAAGCCCAATCACGAAGATTGAACCGCAGATTGCGGCAAAGTTGGCCAAGCAGCGTTATCATCTCGTTGGCGAACACGGTGGAGTCAAAGTTTGCCATTGGACCAAAGAGGAGCTAAAGAACGACCGTCATTGCTACAAAGGCACGTTTTACGGCATCAAGAGCAGCGGTTGTATGCAGATGGCACCCAATGTTGACACTTGCAATCTTGCCTGCACCTATTGCTGGAGAGAGCCGCATTCTGAGACACTCAACAAGATTGATGATGATCCTGAAATGCTGTTCTATGAATCTGTTCGAGCACATCGCCGACTCCTTACAGGCTTCAAGGGCCACAAGGATGTACCCTTAGAGAAATGGGAGGATGCACAAAATCCACAGCACGTTGCAATCAGTTTGAACGGTGAACCCACACTCTATTCACGTCTTGCCGAATTCCTAGAGATTTGTCATGACCACGGCGTCTCAACATTCCTTGTCACCAACGGTAGTTTGCCCAAGGTCATTGAGAACCTCGATACATTGCCCACACAACTCTACGTGAGTGTTGATGCACCAAACAAGACGGTTTTCAGCAAACTCTGCAAACCAAAGTACAACGACAACTCTTGGGAGATGCTAGAGCAAACCCTTGCTCTCCTCCCCTCATTGGATACGCGTACAGTCTGCCGTCACACCTTACTCAAGCACGAATCGCTAGGATATCATGGGGACTATGCGCGATTAGACAATATTGCTGACCCAGATTTCATTGAGGCCAAGGGGTATGTTCACGTTGGGCATTCCCAAAACAACCACACTGTCGAAAATATGCCATTGCACAGTGATATAATGGAATTCTCACGAACACTCGCTCCAATGGTGGGAAGAGAGGTTCTTGCGGACCGTAGAGAGAGCAGAGTCGCCCTAATCGGGCGTGAGATTATCCCAGTAGTTTTGCCAGAGAAGAGACGTGATTTTCCTGTTGGCCTTGGAATTGCTAAACCTCAATCTCTGAATTTACCACAAATTTGAGGGATTATATGAGCGAAAAAGAACCGGTCTTGTGGAAGACAAAATCAGGTCTCATTCACCCTTTACAGGTCGCATGGGGACTTGTCTTCATTCTATGTATTTCGTCATTCTTGATGTCTTGGCTGGAATTGGAAATCGGCGTTGAATTTACTTCGGGCAAACCGGAACGTTCAGAACTCATTCTCGAAAATGAACTTGATGCTGAGCAGGAGACTTTTGAATTCCGCATCGAGAAAGCAACTCCATTTGTGACTTGGATTTTTTCACGAGATTCCTTGCAACCAGAAGAAGTTGAGAATGATGCAGAGTATCAAGGCCCACAATCCCGAGTCGAAAATACGCGCACAGTAACGATTGTCACACTATTGGCTGCTGCGGCAATTTCTCTCATTGCAGCAGTACGTGGGCCCCCTAAAATGCGCTGGATATTCGCACTTTGGGTTATTGGATTGTTACTGTTCACCATCGCAATACCAATGGCCTGGATGCTTGATATGAGTTCCACGTATGATGATGGTTTACCTGAAGATGAAGTTCCAGTGCAGGAATTTGCGCATGTAAATTCCAATTTCAGCTCAGAAATTGTTTTCATTGGTGTCACCTTCTATTTTGATGGTGATGGTTGGGATCTTGGAATGATTGATGAGGAGAATCGCAGTGCAGTCAAAGAAAATCCTCCTGATGACCCTGATGGGGACCACAAGGCACACATTGGATGGGATGCATACGCCTCAATTCGCTATGGAAATGCCTTGACTAGTTGGCTGATTATGGGTTTGTTATTATTTGGAATATTTCTAAAGCAGAGACAATTGCTGAAAAAACCGATAGGTCCCCCCGTCTTCGTAGAAGACGAGTAACGGCATTACGGCACACTTATTGATGTGATACGGGCACCGCAATGCATGCGAACGCGTTTTGTTACAGCAATGTTGGTAGCCAGTCTCTTGCTCTTGACTGGATTGCCAGGTACTGGAGAAAAGTTGAGTGAAGAAGATAATGTGAGGAAAATAGGTCCTTCGACAACGACCACTTCTTGGGGTGTATCCTATGATTGGAGTGACCTTCCTGCAGACATTAAGGATTTGACAAATGTCGATATTGAACAAATCATGGACGACATCGAAGATGCAGCTCTAGATGAGGCTGGAATGATTCTTAATTTGGATTACAATATTGAGGGATTCACACATTATTACGTCCATCAGGAACCGGGCTCATCGAGTGAAATTGAGATGGCAAATGGGGATGACGAGGATGTCTATTCAGTTGACACAACTATCACTGTCAGAATGAGCATGACCTCTACATCGACCATGGAAGCCATGTGGGATGACAACTCCGACCCCTCTTTCGATATCGAATTTGAATCTGTGGGTAACACTGGATTCATTCTCAACATAATGATGAGTGAATATTACACTGAAGATGATGATTACTTTGCTGGCATGGATTTGACCATTGACGGCGGTCTATCCTTTGGGTCCTCATTCACTACGGATGCAACTATTTCTGGTGGTGGAGACACAATCAACTTTGATGGAACGACCGTATCCATGAGTGCTGACATCACGCTTACTTCGATGACTGCTGAATGGCGGTTGGGCGAACCGTCTCCGATTTATGAAAAAATCATCGACGGCAATTACGATGAAATTTGGTGGGACTGTGATAATAGCCAGTGGGAGCATGAATACTGGGGTGGTGACGCTCTAGAACTTGAGGATGATTGTGGAGAAGTCGACTACACTTGGGATGCCAGTTTTGGTTACGATGTATCGATGGATGATTTCCCAGCCGAAGATCTTGGATTTACCAGTGATCAGGCATCATTCTCATTTTCGGATACTGTTGTGGAATCTGGCAGTGCAAATGGAGTCAATATTGAGTTCTATACTGAAATTATTATTGATGATGATGACTACGAAGTTGGCAACAAGGAATACGTTCGTGTTGAAGGACCTGGTCCCTTGATGGAAGCGATTGGAACGGTCATTGGAAAAGGCCTTGCAGAACTTGCAGAAGACACCAACATAGATGACCCATCTGAAGAGTTCGATAATGAAGCCGGAGACTGGGAAGACGATTACGATGAAGGTGACAACGACGGGCTTGATATCGCTGAAGAATTTGCGGATTCAGACATTGAAGATGATATGAAAGATTTCGGTGAAGAGTTGGAAGATATCATGGAAGATGTCGCGGAAGATGCTGAGAGTAAGTATACCGATGCAGAGATGTATTGGCTTATCGACAAAGACACCGGTCATCAAGTCTCACCACAACTACTTGTTGAGGAAGACAATGACTGGGTGCAATTGATTGGCCCCGATGGCACAGACGAAGACACACCTACAGGTAACGATGGTGTCGAAATGGACTACTATGAGGGTGCTCCAGCGGCGAACAAGCAATCTGACATCTCAGGCCTTTCAATGTCTGATGTCTATTCAGAATCCAAGGGCGACAAGGACGACAGCATGATGATGTACCTCTTGATAGGTGGTATTGCAGTTGGAGTATTCGCATTAATCGGGATTGTATTGTTAATGGCCCGAAGGAATGATGAAGACGGAATGTACCAAGAGTCCAATGTCAATGACGCCTTCAATTCCTATGAGTCGATTTATGGTGAAGCTCCACCACCAAGTGGTGGCGGCGGCATGGGTCCAGGTATGGGAGGAGGAGCCCCACCAGCAGCGTTCAATGCACCTCCGTCACAAGCACCAATGAGCCCACCACAAGGAATCCAAGGACAGGTGGCAGATGATGGCTTTGAATGGGTCGAGTACCCAGCAGCTAGTGGTGCATGGTATTACCGAGACAAGATGACGCAGCAATGGGTCAAGCACTAGTCTAGACGATTGGGCGGCTGGAGCCGCACTCTGAGCATACTTGCTCTACATCGTTGGTGTACGCGTGCTTGCATGCTGGACATTTGTCTGCCAATGTCCCCTTCCGACCACCCAGAACAGATGTGGCTTGTTCTTCCGCACTCGTCAACGTGATACTACCCTCAGCAACGTCATTGACAATCCATCGCCCTGCACCACCCATTTCCAAAATCAAGTCGGGTGGAAGCGATACTGTCCCCATCTCATCGATTATCAATTCACGCGATTCAGCAAGTTCGTCAACTTCGAATCCATCTCCATGCTGAGCGATGAATCTCCCATCACGAAGTTCCAATGCCCGGTCGCAGAAGTCTGCAACTTCAGCACTATGTGTTACAATCAGGAATGCAACTCCATCCTCTCGATGCAGTTTCTTGAACAATGTCAAAACATCTCGACTCGTTATTGGATCTAAAGCACCAGTGGGTTCGTCAGCCAAGATAATCTTCGGATTTGTGATTAAAGCACGTGCAATCGCAACACGTTGCTGCTCACCACCAGACAGTGTGGCTGGTAAACCATGCATCCGTTCTTCCAATCCTAATTTGATTAGAAGTTCACGAGCCAGTTTCTTGGCTTCTCTTGGTGGTACATGTTGGTGACGAAGTGGTTGTGCGACATTATCGAGTGCAGACATATTTGGGAGCAAATTCCCTTCTTGGAAAATGAATGAGACAGTATTCTGTCTCAACTCGACCAATTCCTGCCCTGTGACTCGAGTCATGTTACGCTTGTCAAGAATTACAGACCCTGCAGATGGTTTCATCAAACCTCCTAGGCACTTTAGAAGAGTTGACTTTCCTGAACCGGAAGGGCCGACAACGGCAACGGCTTCTCCTTCTCGTACCTTGACATGAAGACCCCGTAATGCAACGACGTTTCCATCTTCAGCCTTCGATTCATAAATATGGTAAAGATGGTCAGCATAAAGAATGTCATCGCGCATGTTTACTCCCCCTTGAGGACCATTGCTAAGTCCGATTTCAATGCCCGCCGAGTCGTGAAGAATAGTGCGATGAATACTGCCAGTAGTACTGAACCATTTACGAGGCCCAACTCAAACCAGGGCCATATCAGTTCTCGATCAATGGGCGTCCCTGAACCTAAGAAAATCTGGAAAATGAATCCGAAAATCCCGAAGAAACCATTGAAAGCCCAGGATATTCCAAGTCCCAATATTACGCCAAGAATCATTGAGACGATAATAATCGACAATATTTCGAACAAAACCAATCGAGTAACTTGGTTCGGACTGGCACCAATGGCTTGGAGGATTGCCAATTCACGCTTGCGCTGACTAAGTACCAATGACAAAAACACAAAGGCGGATGCCACGCTGGCTACACTCGCAACGACGAATTGCAGACTCAGTAGCCCGGGAGTACCGAAAATCAAGCCACCATTCCGCTCAATGTCACGATGTATGGTCGACCAATCGCTTGCTGTTGTAACATTTTCACTACTATCTAATTCAACTTTCAAGCGTCGTAATTTACTACCATCATCATCATCTGAAAATGAACCTAAATCGAAGAACCATCTACTTGAGGTGAAATTGTTGGCTGTAGCATTACCAACCAGTTCCCTATACGTCTCTTCACCAATGACGATTGCTTGTTCAGCAGCAGAAGTGTCTAGGCCAGGCACCCAATAATGCCGACCAGTGTAAGAGATTGTGGAGTTGGCAACTGTTGAATTGTCAAAGGTTGGAATGACAGTACCATTGATGATTTCAAATCCTGTGATGATAGTTCGTCTATGTTCAAGAACAAATTCAGCATTCGTTCTTCCCGAATCAGGGAAATCAAGGACATCTACAGCCTCTCCGCCCGCAGTAAATCCACCATTTTCCCATTGGTCATATGTCCTAGATTTACTCTCTGAAAGTGATTGGGAGTCCCACATCAGAACATCTTCATGATTATCGAAGACGACCCAAGTCACCAATTGCGTTCCTTCATTTTGGACACTAGAAAATATGCTGCCAACTGCAGTACTATCAATGCTGGCGGAATAACCGAGTCGATCTAATGCCGTATTGACTTCCGAAAGTGCCTGCTCATTGGTCATTGGGCGATTAAAATTCACCTGTAAATCTGAACCGGCTTGAACTGATGCGGTGCGCTCGTCAACCAATGTTCCAGTGTAACCCTGAACAGCAGCTAGTGTTACAATTGACAGTGTCAACAGCATGATTGTCGCCAGTCTGTTCACAGATTCAGATGAACCAGAACCTCGTAATCCGCGTCGAATGTCCTTGAGAGCAGCTGTACGCCCAAATAGGAATTCCAGAACGCGGGGGCCAGTGGCTCCAATTCGTGAAAGCACCAACGCTCCACCAATCCACAAGAAGAATGGACCAAATAGAAGCAAGAGCGCATTGAGGAAGAAATTGTCGACAATTCCACTACCACCCCAAATCCACCATCCACCTTTGGTTTGAATCCATGATTCAAGCAATGCAAGTAATCCGTATAGGAACATTAGCCAGTGCAACCACACGCGTGGTTCTCTCTTCTTGGCAACCTGTCGTACACCTTCATCAATTTCGAGACTGATGAACTCACTGGTTCGTGCCCTCGCAAATATGAGTGCAAGTCCGATAGAAACAATTGCAACCATACAGGTGCCAGCAAAACTCAATGTTGCATCCACTTCATAGTCACCTGATCTGAATGACATGAAACCGACAGCATCCAATACTAGTGGCACAACGAGTGGCGCAAGCGCATATCCCACTGCCCAAGCAGCAAATGCGATTACGAATACTTCGAGTAATACCATTCGTTGCATGCCTTTTGCGGTGCCGCCAATAACACGATGTATTGAAATTTCACGACGACGCTGTTCCAATGACAAAATGAGACCGTACACTAGGACTGAAATTGAAAGTAAGATGATTGGAATCATCAAAATGTAATCAAAGACTTGAATTAATCCTAAGAATATCTCGAAGAAAGTGATTGAACCTGAAACGATATCCACGTATTCTATTTCCAATTCGGCAGAGGTGTAGTTCTGACCTTCGACCGATTCTTTGAGGTCATCAAGCCAATTCGCAGCATCACTCGTTGAACTGGTCGGCAACTGCGAACGGTCAACAGCAATTGCCAGATATCCGTGGTCATTATCCATCAGAGTTGTTTGTTGTGAGGCATTTAGAATGCCAGCAGGAACAATGACTGGATTGAATCCCAACGTCGGATTGCCAAATGATTCCTCATAAATGGCAACAACAGTCATGTTGGTAACATTCATTTCAACACGACAATATTGGAATTCATTTCGCTCGATCTCAATTTCACCACTACAATCTTCTTCTGCAATTGGTTCCCTGTATGACCCATAATCAGTGACATAGGTGAATGTCATGAGGTCAATTGTTTCGTTGATTTGGACTCCTGATCGGCTTGCGATTTGAGAGGGGAGTACCATGGCACGCTTTTCGAGCGCAACCTCTGCTGATTCGGGCCATTCTCCGTACAAGACTTTGGCAGCGTGCCGCTCGCCCAATTCTCCATCCCAAACGTTGTTTCCAAGAAATCGAAGAATCCTGTCATCGTTGATGGGCGGTCCATTTTCGCTGGCCTCCGGATAATCAAATGAGACATTGGCCCAATTCCCCGTTCCATTATTGATTGAAACTACATTGAGAGGCTGCGCCCTCAATGTTTCATCATTAAAGAATCCAGATGCATGAATCCCTTGTCTCCCATAGACCAGTCCGCAATCTGAAATTTCACCTTTCTCACGATTAACTAAATCATCACAAATTGATGACCACAAAGATGAATCATTCGTGCGACCAGTATTATTTTCATTCGGTTTTTCATCAAAATCAATTTTTGCGTCAAAGACCTCATTCT
This sequence comes from uncultured Candidatus Poseidoniales archaeon, assembly GCA_964441035.1. Lineage (GTDB taxonomy): Archaea > Thermoplasmatota > Poseidoniia > Poseidoniales > Thalassarchaeaceae > MGIIb-P. Next base: position 3,441 of record CAYYKF010000033.1, on the reverse strand, counting down.
TCAGGCCTTCCTGGAGAAAAATCTGCGACAGTCCAGCACCATATCCAATGACTGTCGCCATCACGAGAGATGCTAGGAAAACACCAGCAAATACGGCCAAACCGCGCTCTTTCCCTCGCCAGGCCGCTAAACCTGCAAGACGCAATTGGTCAGGTGCCCTCCGAACTAACGCGATTGTCGCCTTAATCCGCTTCATTCTTCCTCACTCCTCGCAGCATCTCCCCATGCACTCCGAATATCAGATGCAGCAGTCACCCCATCCTTCAGCAAGAGCATACGATCTGCCTTAGAAGCAAGGGCAGGGTCGTGGGTGACCATCAGAATAGAAATAGGATTTTCTTCATCATTGCAAAGTTGCTTGAACAATGCTAGGATTTCGTTCCCTGTGGCAATGTCAAGATTACCAGTTGGCTCATCAGCAAGCAACAGAGGTCGATTGCCAGCAATCGCCCGCGCGATGGCAACGCGTTGCTGTTGGCCACCGGAAAGTTGGTCTGGTATGTGGTCGATTCGATCCGTCAAATCTACCATTTCAAGTGCGTTCCTAGCGCGTTCTTCTGCTTCAGTACTCGGAACTCCAGCGAGTTCCAATGCCATGATGACATTGTCCAATGCAGTGAGATGATTGAGCAAATGAAAGTCCTGGAAAATCCACCCGACACCCTTTCGCCTGATATCTACGACTTTGTGTGGACCTGAAGTTCCGTATGAAAAGTCCTCAAGATTAATTGATCCAGAATCAGCAGCTAACAAACCCCCAATAATATTCAAGAGCGTTGATTTCCCACATCCTGAAGGCCCCATCAGGGCGACAAGTTCTCCTCGCTCAATTTCTAAATCAATCCCTTTCAGAACCTCAAGGCGATTCCCTCCCCAACCGAACGCCTTGGTTAGCGAGTCGACCTTGAGCATGGTTTACGCGCGTGGGATACACTCTTTGAGTGTATGCTTACAATGTTGGACAAATCCTAGTCTGCACTTCCGGCAAATCCGTAAATTTCAGGATTAATCAGTGATGGCCGTAGTTCAGATTTTAGGAGAATTGTACGCACACCCCACAAATCTCCAAAGATTCGATACTTGGTCGTAGCATCAAGATAATCAACACCAGATGAACCTCCGGTACCAACTCGCCTGCCGATAATTCGCTCAACCATTCTAGCATGGTGCGTCCTGAATAGAACCATTGATTCCTCCAATTCGACAACGGCATCAATCAATGTTCTCGGCCAAGCTAGTAATGGTAATTCTCGGTATGATTCAATGAACAAAAGCCCAGCACGAGAACGGCTAGTCTGATTATCCGGTTTTAAGAAATCACGGGCCCCCTCTGCAGCTGCTTGAAAACGCGCCTTGACAGCATCAATGTTCGCTACACCTTGGACTTCCATACGTTCTGCAGCCGCATTGCCGATTTCGGTGTATGCAGAAAGATGAGCATCAACGTAATTCTCTACAACTTCCGAGTCGCCTTCAGTACCGTAAAAGGATCCTTGAATCGGTGTTCTTTCCAGCCAAGAAGTGAGCGCATCGGCGAGCGTTAATTCTTCAAGAGTTGCTTCAAGTCGTTTCATTGCTTCAGCATCAGTCTCACTGCGTGATGCAAGTTTCCGGAAATGTGCCAATGGATCCATTTCATGAACTCGTCCTCTGGCTTCAAGACCGAGTAGGATTTCCATTTCCCGCATCTGGAATGATTCAAATCCAGATGCAGTTCCAAGTTTATCCCTGAAGGCTAGAAATCCCTGAGGCGTCAGTGTTTCCATGACTTTCCATTGATTGGCAAGTAGGCGGAAAATTTCTGTGATTCTACCTAAGTGTGAAACCGCCTTTGGGATGTCAGATTCAGGAACATGCATCGGCGTTAGGATATCTCTAACTTCTCGGATTTCACGAATGACCTGTTTGAACCAAAGCTCAAATGTTTGGTGTACGACGATAAAGTGCATTTCATCATTGGAGATGCCCTCACTATCGCGCTGCAGGTCCAATAGATGGTGGAGGCCCAGATAGCCACCGTATGTTTGATTTGGCGCGTTCCCACCCTCCGAATATCCACCGCTCATGTATCTCGCATCTCCTTGGCACTTGAATGCCTTGCCCTATCCACAGTTCAGGTTGAGCACCATATGTCTGTTCATCAAAGCGAGCCTAGCCGTAATGGATAATTACTGCATACCGGAGCCGTTCGTAATGGCGAGTACTGCAGAGGGGCTATCTGAGTGGCTCGCGAACTACGATTCTAGTCAGATTACAATTGGTGTAATCGCTTCGCACTCGTCTCTTCAGATTCTACATGGTGCGCGCACAGAGGGCTTCAAAACCTTGGGAATTTGTGTTGGTGAAGGCCGTAAAAAGATGTACAAGGCATTCCCCGGTGCTGAACCCGATGAATGGCTGATGCTGGACAATTACCATGACCTGCTTGACCATGCTGAAATATTACGAGAAAAGAATGTCGTCATCATCCCGCATGGCTCGCTGGTTGAATATCTGGGGCCAGACAATTTCATTGCACTAGAGGTACCAACCTTTGGCAATCGCCGCATTCTCAAGTGGGAAGGTAGCCGTGAATTGCAACGCCAGTGGCTCGAGTCTGGAGGATGTACGATGCCCAAGGTCGTCGAGAATCCAAAGGACATCAGTGGGCCTGTAATCGTGAAGTACGCAGGCGCCAAAGGTGGACGCGGATACTTCGTAGCTCGAGATTTCCGAGATTTCCGTCGAAACGTCGATTTGGAAGAAGAATTTACAATTCAGGAATACGTTCTAGGCACACGATATTATTTCCAATTCTTCTTTGACCCAACGGCCGAAGACGGCTACCAAGTTGAGGGCATGGGTAGCAGAGAAGGTCAGCAATGTGGCCGTTTGGAACTGATGAGCATTGACCGTCGTGACGAAGCCAATGTCGATGAATTCTACAAGTTAGGAAGCCTTCGAGATTTACGTGACATGGGCCTTGAACCTTCTTTCGTAGTGACCGGAAATACACCTGCAGTGTTGCGGGAATCACTTCTTCCTGAAGCCTTTAGGTTGGGTGAAGGTGCAGTTGCAGCCTCACTAGAATTGGAAGAGAATTCCAGAGGCATGATTGGCCCATTCTGTCTAGAAACAATCGTCACCGACCAACTAGAATTTCGCGTATTTGAGGTAAGTGCTAGAATCGTGGCAGGTAGTAACGTTGCAGTTGGAGGCTCGCCATATTCAGACATTAACGAACCGGGTCTGTCGACAGGACAGCGGGTTGCACGTTGCATTCAAAAGGCGATTGACAAAGACTGTCTAACAGACATTCTTTCTTGAGTCAAGAAAAGTGGGCATTCCCAGGGTGGGCACTCGTTTCATCACAAGAGAATGCATCCGTTTTCTCCACCCCGTTTCTTCACGGCATCATTGGCTTCGGGTAGGGCTGCTCCATTCCTGGCCTGACCTGATCCC
>CAYYKF010000032.1:0-17744 GCA_964441035.1 uncultured Candidatus Poseidoniales archaeon | reverse complement strand
CTGCGCAAAATCAAGTGCAGAATCCAATAATTTCGTGATGACGTAGCGTGTCGAAGGCATTCCACCTACATCGAGAAGTGGCTTGTGAGTGTCTACACCGCCCCCCAACATCCGTGCACCCTTTCCCCCACAAAGAAGAACGGCCGCCAGTCCCACCATAACCCCTCCACCACCATTCAGCCTTTCAGAATGGCGTAGAACAACATCGACGACTTGATGATGGCCGAATGTTTGGACCAGTCCGGAGGGCCGGACGTGGAGGCCGAAGAATTGCAACGAATCGCGCAACTCGTAGAGTTGAATAGACAGAAACTCTCACGAATTGAAGAGCAAATTTCGAAATTAGCAGAAATCCGCTTAGAGCAAACGGGCGTACTTACAGCCCTTCAAACCATCCAACCCGGAAAACGCACGATGATACCACTCGGTGCAGGCGTTCAATTACCAACCACACCACACAACGATGCGGTTGTCATCGACATCGGCTCAGGAGTTCAGGCCGAGAAGTCACGCGAGGAAGCAATTAAAATTTTGAAATCCCGAATGACAGAAGTCGAAGAAGTACTCAGTGCTCTAGAGAAGGAGTACCAAAACACCGAAGGAGAAGTCATTTCTCTTGCCAATGCATTCAATGCAGCAGCGAATGAGATTAAAACTGAAGCAGCCGACGAACCCGACTTAACACCCACTGCAAAAAAGCCCCAGCGAAAGCGCCGTGGCACAGAACTTACACTTGATGACTAGGTGATAACATGGGCTTCTTCGATCGCTTCCGAAAACGTGTCAAAGAAGTTGCAGAAGATACAGATATAGAGACTCTTACCGCTGAAGAAGATAGTATAGAAGCGGCAGAAGCATTGGCCGCCGCTGAAGCAAACCAAGACACAGAAGAGGAGTGGGACGACCCAGACACAATCAAAGCACCCGAAATTGAAGTGGAAGAATCCCCAGAAGAAGAATGGGATGAATGGGACGATGAACCCGAACCAATACCAGACCCCACACTTTCAAAGAAGGAGCGAAAGCGAGTAGAACGCGAACAACGCCAACGAGAAAAAGAAAAACGCAAACTCGCCAAGAAAGGTTTCGATGTGGACCAAGTAGTCCGCCCAGAAGGTTCACGCGTTGATTTGCACGTCATGCGCTCTACAACCGGACGAAAGCTCGTTGAAGTTGAACACACCCCACGCAAATCGATCGGTAAGAAAACCGTTGAAACTGAGAAAGGAACCTCGTTTGAAATTGACCTCGGTGGAGGTATGGTTGAAAAAGGGGGACGAGTAGTCAAAGAAGGTGCGGTACTCGACGAACTTCTAGAGGAATTAGAGCTTGTAATGCTTGAAGCCGATATGGGCCGAAGAGCGATGCAGGAAGTCATAGACGCGTTACGCAACGAACTTATTGGTAGCAGATTACGTAGGGGCGCAGACCTAACCAAAGTCATTGAAGCAAGTCTTAAGCGAGCATTACTCAGCCTTCTTGCCGCAGGATATTGGGACTTCAACAAAACAGTAGATGGTATGATTGAGGCGGGCGATACACCAGTAATCGTGATGATGGTTGGCGTGAATGGCACAGGCAAAACAACTACCACCGCCAAAATCGCAAACCGTTTGAAAAATGAAGGAAGAAACGTGGTTCTTGCTGCAGCAGATACATTCAGAGCAGGCGCAATCGACCAACTAGAAACTCACGCAGAACGTATCGGTGTACGTTGCGTATCGAGCCAAAGAGGGGGAGACTCAGCAGCGATTGCACGCGACGCCGTTGAGAGCGCGAAAGCAAGAGGCGCTGACATCGTAATCATTGATACTGCCGGCCGAATGACAAACAAAACTAACCTCATGAATGAGTTACAAAAAGTGCACAGAGTTTCAGAACCACACCTGGTTCTTTTCGTTGGCGATGCCCTTGCAGGTAACGACGCAGTCGAGCAAGCGGTAGAATTTCAGAGAATGCTCAAATTCGATGGAGCCGTACTTTGCAAGCTCGACACAGATGCTAAAGGGGGGGCAGCACTCTCGATTGCTCATGCAACGGGCCGACCCATTGTCCTTGCCGGTATTGGACAAGGATATAATGACCTCAAACAATTTGAACCGGATTGGTTGCTAGAAATGATGTTCGGATAGGTGATAGTATGGGACTGTTCGACTCGTTTAGGAAAACCCCCAAGAAAACCGCTGTAAAAACAGCAGAGAAGCCAACCGCCAACCCCGAATATAAATTCTCTACTAATTGGTTAAGGCTAAAAAATTTAGCAATTCTGAAAGATACTTTATCGAAAAAAAGCACCCCAATTAACATCTTAGAATTAGGAACATTTGAAGGAAGATCTGCCTTTTACATGTTGGATAATTTTTGTTCACACAAAGATAGTACAATAACTACAATTGATTTCACCGTTCGCGAAAATTTAGAATATAATTTATCAATATGTAATAATCCTAAATTCACATTTATCCACGACGATTTTTTCAACATATTACCGAAATTATTGACAAATAATAAAAAATACGATTTAATATATCTTGATGGAGGTAAGAATAGCAAAATCACATTATTTTCAATAGTTAATTGCTGGGAGCTATTAGGAAAAAATGGAATTTTGTATTTGGATGACTATGAGTGGGGCCTTGATCAGAAAGAGAGGCCAAAAGAAGCCATAGATTTCTTTTTATCCCTATACCAGGATGAGTATACTTTAATTTTGAAAAATTTTCAAGTAGCAGTAAAAAAAATACACACCGATTATGAAGAATCCCGAAAGGATTTGAATTACTATAAGAAGGTCCGCGAAATACTACAAGATGTCAAACCCCACCAACCCGCATCAGTTGTTGACGTTGGTGGTTGGCGCGGAGCCTTTATGCAAACGGTGTCATATGCGGACCGCACCGTAATTGATTTGCATGCCGCACCGAAAGAGAAGACGACCGTCAAACACATCCAAGCCAATTTTTTAGATAAATCAAAATCCTTCGGCCGTTACGATGTTGCTACGTGCTTGCAAGTTTTGGAACATATTCCAGACGGTAAAGTGGAAACATTTGCAAAAAAACTCTTCACTCTTGCAGACACAGTTATCATTTCAGTACCCTACAAATGGAAAGAAGGCGAATGCATATATCATTGTCAAGACCCAGTTGATGAAGAAAAAGTCCTCCGTTGGACAGAACGCGAACCGAATCAATCATGGATCATTAAGGATGGCAGTAAAGAACGCCTCATTCAACTATACACCACACAATGATGTTTGAGTAGATGATTATGGCATCCAACGCAGCAAAATATTTTCTCGCTGGCGCCCTATTCATCGCAATATCCTTCACGACACTTATCACTTCAGACTCAATAACCGACCATCTAGGAATAGAGACGACCAATGACTGTACTGATGACGATGAAGACGATTGTTATGAATGGCCTAACGAAACAGGGTGCACCATTATTCTAGGAATATTATGCATGGGCCTGATAGGTCTGTATTGTTTAGTACTTTCAATAACATCTCTTGTCGTAGGAGAAGGAGAGAATCCACAAACAAACGTGCAAATGATTCCTGGCGGCCCACAACCCCAACCCGATGAAGGTAAGAAGAGTGCGATTATGGCAATCGCACTCATCATCATCCCATTGATTGTTTACAATATATTCATGACGACAGGAGGCATGGGCATCGTGAATGATTGCGGTTCAGACAATGACCGCGACCTTGGTGAAGAAGACTGTTTGCAAAGGTCAACAGCAGGGTATGGAATCATGATTATTGGTGGATTACTTGCAATCGCTGGCACCCTATCATTAATCACCATTGCACTCAAATCAATCTTTAAGAAACCACCACAGAGGCAATAGCATGGACGAAATTCTAAACTCTGAAGAAAGCCAACGCTTCTTTTCATTAGTATACATGCTCCAGCGAAGCACGTTGATGAACATGGGAATGATTGCAGATGCAGATGGCATGATCCATTTCAATTTGGGAGAAGCCAAGGAAGGCATCGACATTCTTGACACACTGCAAAAGCGCACAGACGGCAATCTAGAGGACGTTGAAGCAACATTACTCAAAGGCATCATTTCAGAATTGAAGATGGCATTCGTTCGCGCCCCTTCCCAGCAAGAGGCAATTGAAGCAGAAAAGGAGCGCCAAGAGGAACTTCGTGAAGCATTTGTATCCCCAGAAACCGCTCCTTCAGACACCCTAATTGATGACGAAGAGGAGTGAACACCCCCTCCGTTTGTTTGATGAGTACGGCCGTATTCCGAGGCATGGTAGCCATGGTACGCGTAATCGCATCAGATGACCCTGATGCACAAATTGTACTCATCGTAGACAACAATCCAATGAATACGATGAGACTCACGCAAGTGTTTACTCAAATGGGATGGAAATCAGAGATTTGCGAAGACGGAGACCTCGCGGTTGACACCTATGTTGAACTGAAACCGGACCTTGTTTTACTCGCATTAGACATACCCACAATGGACGGTCATACAGCGGCCTTAGAAATGCGTGAATCAGATTCTCATGCAAGAATCACCTTCATGTCTTCCAGAAGCCAGAGGCACCTTGCTGCTGATGCAGCACATTCTGCAGGTGCCGTTGCATGGCTTGAGAAGCCAGTGACCAAACAAATCATTGACGACAACTGGGAGATGATTATGGGAGAAATCCCAGAAGCGCCCGGCTTGGAAGACCTCGACAAACTCTATCCAGATGTTGACGTTGAACGCGCCAAGCGAGATGGTGAAGAAATCGTAGAAGTGGCCTCAGCGTTACCACCCTTACCCGAACTTCCAGCCATTTCACTCCCACTTCCAGCCACACCCGCGGCAACCAAAGTAAAGAAGAAAGGAAAGAAGTTGAAATTCTTCCTTCTCTTCATTATCCTAGCTTCCGCTGGAGCCGGCATCGCCTGGCAACAAGGCTTGATTTGATCAGACCTTTCGTCGTCCTGCAAGCAGTAGTGCACCCATCATCGCAGTCATCGTAAGACCCAATGTGAATCCTGGCAAGCCACCACCACCATCATCATCATCATCATCGTCCTCTCCACCTGACTTATCTGAATCATCTTCATTGTCACTTGTCGACGCATCCGAATCATCATAGATATTTGGTATTCCATCCCCATCATCGTCTGGTAACGAATTAAACCAAAGAGAATGCTCCAATGGTTCTGGCATATTATCTCCACCAAGTGTAATACAAACAGGTGTTGATAGCCCAGCATCATCCCAACCCATTCCAGCAACGGATGGTGATGGACAAGCAGCGTCTAACGGCACCCTATCCGATGCATATTCTCCACAGGCCCAATATCCACCATTGTCAGCCAGGGGATTAACCCAGTATAGAGCATATGGCTGCGGGCATACGAGAGTAGATGCACTCATCTGCTCACTACAACCATCATCTGCAACCCCATCATTATCGTGGTCATCAGCAGAACTACGATTGTTTGTTGGGTCAAGGGAATCACAATCAATTGCATCCCACACCCCGTCATCATCATCATCATCATCTTCATTCAAATCAGTTTGACAATCTGGGAAAGCATCGAATTCGCCATCTAACACATTATCGGGTTCACCATCGCCATCTGTGTCTAATGCAGCACAATTATCATTGGGAAAATCATCCACATCATCAGCTACACCATCATCATCATCATCGCTGTCACATGCGTCAGGAACCCCATCACCATCGGCATCGATGGAATCATCATTCCCTGCACACTGGTCATCTTCATTGGCTACACCATCACCATCAGAATCTACGAGCTGATCACATCCATCAGGAACTCCATCACCATCATCATCGACAGAATCATCATTCCCTTCACACAAATCATCTTCATTGGCCACTCCATCACCATCTGAGTCATGATGATTATCATGATCAAAACCAACGAAAGCGTCACACATGTCTACAGGCATATCACCCGCGTCGCAGGCTTCAGTGAATGTGTCACAACCAGGATCCACATCTCCATCTTCCTCTCCATCAGCACAGTAATGTGCAGCCTCTTCGCCACAAGCAGCAGGGTCATATCCACCACTTTCATCATCACAGATATCACTGATGTCCATGCAAAAATCATCATCATCAAACGGACAACCATCATCACCATCATCATCTAGGTCATCCAATATATCCATGAACGCCTCAAATTCTTGCAAGTTGAGCATCCCATCTTCATTTTCATCCGCATCATCAAAGACACCCTCAATCATAGCCTCTTCATCAGCTCCCAACGCCGGTTCTCCTTCATCTTCGTTATCAGCATTGATTGCATTAATGATTTCTTGAGATGTCAAGAAATTATCTTTGTTGGCATCCCAGAAGTCAAATATAATCTCAGGTGCAGGACCATCATCATCTCCACCATAGCCAATAGCGTCCCAGAAATCCTCGAATTCATCCAAATCGATGTAACTATCAACATTGAGATCAGACTCATCGAAAACTTGCTGAATTGATTGTTTTTGTTCATCAGATAGAACCGGTTCACCTTCCGCTTCATTTTGAGCATTAATCGCATCGATGACCTCTTGATAACTCAACTTTTCATCACCGTCAAGATCCATCGCATCCATGAGTTCTTCTGGCGACGGTCCAGCAAGTGACATAACGTCATCCCAAAAAGTGGTAAGCTCATCAATATCAAGAGCACCATCTTCATCTTCATCCGCATCGCTGAAAAACGAAGCAAAAAGCGCTTCTTCATTTTCATCCATTGCAGCTTCTCCATCATCAGTACGGAAACCATTCATTCCATCAATCACTTCTTGTAAGGTTAAGTTTCCAGAACCATCTGCATCCCAAAGCGCCATTAGAACAGAAGGCGACAATTCACCCTCGCCATCAGACTCACCGAAGAAAGTCCAGAACTCATCCCAACTTACCCCACCACTTCCATCTGCATCCGCAAGCGCAAACATCACAGCGAGATGTTCGGCAGTTTCATTGTCACAGCCATCAGGACAGTTCGCAGCCTCAAATTCATCCCAACTCACATTCCCATCATCATCTGTATCTGTGCTATTAAAGTAAGCGTGATATTCTTCCTCAGTCATTTCACCAGGGTCATCACCCGGGTCACCACCCTCGTCATGATTATCCGCGCTTACATTTACAGCTAGCGCAGTCGTAGTCATTAGCAGGGCCATTAGAAGTGTCAAAAGTCTCTTCATGTTGATCGTTTAAAGGGGTAGGCCGTATGAACGTTACCATGTCACACCAGAGGTGGTTGATACACTTGGGCCGCTGGTTGTTGCTGGTGTTGAACGGGCACCATTTGTGCTGGCACATAAGGCACGATTACACTCCCCGCAGGCGCATCGAGAACGGTTTCTACTTTTGTTGCTGCATCATGCAGCAACGCTTCATCACCATGCTCAATTTTCTGATCCAATGTGACATAAGCGTTCCATTGCCACCAACAAATCAAACCAACAATAGTTAGGATTGCGAACAAAACGAGCCAACCAAAGACATCACCACCATCCATGAAATCAACTCCGTTCTAACAACGCATTCCACGAGGCTTCCGCGTACGCGCGCGCGGCCTCCAATGGATTTGGTGAGCGATGAATTCCACTTCCAACAATAATCCCATCACTACCTGAAAGCACAGCAGCTCTAGGATTTCCATAGCGCTGACCCATTTCTCCATCACCAACTGCAAGATTCACACCAGGCGTCCAAATCATTTTGACATCTCCAACTTTACTTCGCAAAGAGGCCAACTCATCGGCTTGACTTCCATTTCCAATGAATCCAAACACACCCGTGTGTGCACAACCCGCATCGACCATCGCACCGGTGTAACCTGGTAATTCCAATAAATTCCCACGACTTGACATTTGGGCCAATAGCAAAACGCCACCACTACGACCCACATCACTCCAACCCGCACACAACCCGTCGACAATATCGGGGCCCGAAATACCGTGGGCAGTCACAAGGTCTGCCCACGAGCGAATGTCATAGATTCCAGCCATTTGGTCACGACTAATCTTACCAATATCAGCGAATTTTCGATCCTCAAATAACAACAGGTCAGCGGCCGTTGCTGCATCACATACAGCCTTCCATCCCGCTGCAGTCCAATCATCCACCAAGTCAACATGTGTTTTCAATGCGGCCAGGTGTGGCCCTACAGTTTCAATGAGAGTTAGCAAGTCAGCCATACATCGAACATCAGCAGCTAGAACGACCAGACTTTGTTTGTTACAAGCAACTTGCATGTAACGGCGCGCAAGGTCATTATCACACGCTTCCCAACGCGCACCCCACACTTCGGCTGGCTCCATCAGAGCCTCCGGTTGTGCAGCCACATCTCAAACCTTCGGCTAGAGACTCATCTCCAACCGGCCTCAATAGCGGATTTTGCACCATCGACAACAGAATCTTCAATCGGTGTCCAAGTCATACCCAACTCATTCACTGCAGGACTTACATCATAACTACATGTAGTCCCGATATTGGTCTTCACCCACCTCGGCGAAATCAAGGGATGGAATAGTGAGAACACATAGGTTGCAGACTTTGGTAAGATGACCTTTGGCCACTTTCTATCAGGTATACTCGCGCGCAATATTTTTGACAAATCTTTCATCCACAAAGAATCATTGAAAACGATGTACCGACCCCCATCTTTTCCTTCTGCAAGCGCCTTTACGTGAGCCTTTGCCACATCACGCACATCGACAATATTGACGTGCATTTTGAGTAATACTGGTGGTTTACGCTTAAGCAGATGGTCAAGCACAGTCATCGAACCCTTCAGGTGTCGTTCTGACATGACTGGCCCGAACACAATTGAGGGATTAATAGAAACATATCTTGGCCTTGAATCACCCTTTGCAGCAATCCATTCACGTGCCATTTTTTCCGCCCCAGCTTTCGCATATCCATACGCATTCGATTTGACACTCGCATGCTCACACCAATCGTTGTTGGTGAACACTTGGCCGTTGCGATACCTCGTATCACGAACGGCAGCCACCGATGATGTGTGAACAATTCTTTTTGCACACCCAACAGCATCGAGTGCAGAGAGAAGGTTTTCAGTTCCTTGAATCGAAGGGTCTACCACATCTCGCTGAGGGTTTTTTGCCCCAGCATACAAGGCAGCAGCACAGTGAATCACATCTCCACACCCTTGGACTGCAGCCTTGACTTGGTCCACATTCAAGAGATCCATTTCAACAATTTCAAGATTTTCAGAACCAGGCAAATCTTTCAAAAATTCAGCATTAACAGGATTGCGAACAGTTGCCCGCACCCTTCGCCCATCAGCCAACAATTCTTTGACAACATGTGAGCCGATGAAGCCGGCTGCACCCGTCACGAGCACACACGTCTCATCCATGCTCTCACATACCACCCCACAACATGAACTCTCCCCAAACACCGGCCCGTAGGGCCGACCAGAGGCGGAAAGGGTCAAAGGGGCGACCCTGAAGGGCATTCCATGGAGAAAGGCGAATCTGGCACCCAAGATGAGCGCGGTTCAACGGGTTGGGGCAAGAAATGGCTCATGCGCCAATATTGGCGATTGCAACAATCTCAAGCAATAGCATCTCTTCTTCTATGGACTTCTACAATCACATTACTTGTATGGCCATATGTATCATGGAGATTCAAATCAGGTTGTGATAGCGATCTCTGTTTTTCTGAATCATTCCTTGGCCTCCCGTCTACTTATTGGGGCCTCATTTTCATCGCATTTTGTGTTATTTTCATTGTACTTTTGATTGGATTTGTATATGATCAAACACTAACCCTTTGGAAAGAACACCAAAAAGTCATCATTGAGCGTAATCCATTTGCGACGTACTTACTAACTCCTCGTGACGCAATAATCATTGGACACCTGATTACTATTCTTCGAACCCAACACCCAGACGACGAGAAGATAAATTCACAATGCGACTGGATGGAAAAATGGATTGCAACCACACACGAGTTGGAGGTATTCCGTAGAATGGTGACAGAATTGGACGCTAAATTGGATGAACCCGTACCCGAATTCACTTTCTTACCAGAAGGCGCCGTTGCAAAAGCACGAGCCAGAGCCCAGAAGGACGACCAAATGGCACGAGGCGACGACTAATCATCTTCCAAGTAATCGACCAATGAAGGAGCGTAACCTCCTCCAACCTTCACAAAAGCCGTACTGAAAACAATTCGTTGTGTATATTTCACTCAATCCTGCATTCCACTCTTTTGATACAATGCTCGAATCCAGAATCCTTCACTCTCTTCTTTTCTAAAATCCTCACTACTCGGCAATTTTCCGGCTTCCCACGAGGCCATTGAGATTCCAAATCTACAGGATTTCAACACCTTGAAACCTGCACTTTGAAACAATACATTCAGCGAATCTACAGAGAAAAATAATGTATGGGGAGTATCGACCAATGATCGCTTCCAGTAGTCGTTGTCAGCAAAAGGAACCTCAATAAATACAGTTCCATTTTCTTCTAGGTTTTCACTCATCGCGGAGACGGCGGCTCGCGGGTCTGTAATGTGTTCAAGCCAGTGACTAGCATGAATGTGCGAGAATCGCCTTGCTACGGGCATGGGGAAATAACTTCCCAATACCTCTATCGAAAGATTCTGGTAGTATTCTTTCCAAACACTGCCCGGCTCCACGACCGCTATCTGCACATTTGTTGTTGACTCTAATTCTTTCCGCAAGAGAAGAGATGGCGTTGCAGCTCCTGCCCCAATTTCAAGAATGGATAAGATGTTAATTTCGGGACAGTTTGTTTTAATGAATTCAACTTGGGAGCGAGCCCGGTCCGATTGCAAATACTGAAGAGGATCTAGACTTGGTGGCCTTTCAGACCAATAAGAGGATGTGTAGAATGACTCTAATTTTTCTTCAGACGGCATGTTCTGGATTTGTCCAAGGCCGCATTCCAAACACCGACAAATTGGACCCCGAAAGGGAAAACCATGAAATTTTTTATGAAAATTCTTGAAGCTCTTTAGAGGAATTGAACGTAGGACAAATGGGAAGTGGTTTAGCAATAATGCTGCTATTTTCATCTTCTTTCCATTTGTAGCGAAGGAGCGGTAAAGACCTATTCTTTCAAGTTGTTCCGAACTGCAAGATACACACACGTTTCCTTTAGTATTTGGTGAGGCCCTTCCATCCAAATCCATACTAGCAAGGCGGAAATAGATTCGATTATAACTTTCCCCCAGTCCAATGAAAGTCCATATTGCAGCGCGTGGACATGTAAACCAAGTGGAAAACTAAGGACAAACATTCCAAATAACCGACTGTATTATTACACACCCCCCGTTCAGAGGGCCATGACACGCATCATTCAATCATTTAGTGTGCCTGACGGAAGTCCCGCCCACCATCGCCTCAATGATTGGAAAATAGAAGGAGCAAACATTTCTGCAAATCTTCAGATGTTGCTTGAAGGCGATATACCAACCACAGAAGACATACATTGGCCACCAGAATGGAAGAAGCCCACACCCTCTGTTGCAGAGAAGATGAGCAGAATCAAGTGTATTCTCTTCGATGTTGATGGCGTATTCACCGATGGAACAATCTTACGCGACGCTGAAGGCAACGAGCAGCGTAGATTTTCAGTAATCGATGGACACGGAACGGCATTATTGCGAGCCTCTGGTTTATTGGTAGGCGTAGTTAGCAGAGAACCCAGTCCAATCACAAGAGGTCGAATGCAGAAATTGAAAATGGCAGAATTGCATGTCGGCGCGAAGGATAAGTCCCTCGTACTTCAAGACATCAAAGTAAGACACGGATTAACAAAAGACGAAGTTGCATTCATGGGAGACGATCTACCTGATTTACAAGCATTCAGTGAAGTAGGATTGTGCTTAGCACCAGCAAACGCCCAACCCAAAGTCAGAAATGCAGCTCATTGGGTATCGCGAAAGCATGGAGGAAATGGAGCTGTAAGAGAGGCTTGTGAAGTGATTCTTTCCTGTAAAGGTTGAATTTTTATTATCGGGAAAGGTCAAGAATGAATCCTACGGACGCCCCCACATGGCAACCGCCGATATTGCCCAAGCCATTGCTGTAGGTGAGACATATATCATCGCCGAAATTGGTCAAAATCATCAAGGAGATGTAGAGCACGCAAAAAAGCTAATTTCGGTCGCTGCAGAATCTGGTGTAAACGCCGTAAAGAGCCAAAAGCGCCATACCCGAACACTACTCACAGACGAGGAGTATGATCGCCCTTATGATTCGCCGAATGCCTTCGCAAAAACGTACGGCCTTCACCGAGATGCACTCGAACTTTCCGTCGAACAGCACACGCAGCTGAAGGAACACGCAGAATCTCTTGGCGTTGCATACTTTGTATCTCCATGGGACCCCGTAAGTTCGTCTCAAATGATTGAAATCGGTATGCCGATGTTTAAGATTGCAAGCGCAAGCATCACCGATGAAGAAACTGTTAGAAACGCATGTGCATCCAAAACGCCTGTAATTATTTCAACAGGAATGAGTACTGAGGAGCAAATTGAAAAGTGTGTCAATTGGTTACGGGATGAAGATATTAAGGATCGCTACATTCTACATTGCACTTCGACATACCCTTCTAAATTCAATGAACTCAATTTAAGTTACATGAATGTACTCTCTGAAAAATATCCAGATTGCGGCATCGGGTTCAGTGGCCACCACAAAGGGATTGCAATGGATGTTGCTGCAGTGGCAATGGGAGCAAAAATCATCGAGAGACATTTTACTTTAGATCGAACGCAAAGAGGTGGTGACCACGCTGCAAGTTTGGAACCCGCCGGCCTCGCGAAATTAGTACGAAACATCCGTGCATATGAATCGGCAATTGGCGACGGTGTCAAACGAATTTACGATGACGAAAAACCGATGATTGCCAAACTTCGCCGCGTTAAATGAGGCCATAACATGTCAACTCTAGCCGTGGTTCTGGCTCGCGGCGGTTCGAAAGGAATACCAGGCAAGAATCGGCGCCCATTCTGTGGGGTTCCCCTTGTTGAATGGTGCCTCCGCGCAGCAATGAAATCCACATTAATCGATGATGTACTACTTTCCAGTGACGACGAATTAATTTTGGATATTGGGCGTATATTGGGTTGCGATGTGCACAAACGTAAACCTGAGGATGCAATGGATAACACCACCTCCGAACAATCTGTAATGGCAGCTCTCCGCGAACACTCATTGGGAGAAAACGCACAAATCATTCTCATAGTTCAACCCACGAGCCCCCTCACAACCTCAGAAGATTTCAATCAAGCATTGTCCCTATTCGCAGAAGGAAATTATGATTCAATGCTAACTGCAGTTGACGACCATTCATTTTCTTGGAATATTGAAGAAGACGGATCTGCCACACCATCTTACGACCCAAAAATGCGGCCAATGCGTCAGAGCATTCTTCATCAACGGAAAGAGAATGGAGCTTTTTACATCACAAAACGCTCCATTTTAGAAGAAGAAGACTGCAGACTAGGAGGCCGAATGGGGTGTTACACAATGCCAGATTATGCTAGAGTTGACATCGACGAAGAGTTTGATTGGATGTTGGCCGAAACCATTGCTGAGAAACTAGGATTGAATCCAGAATCGTTGGATTAATTGAGAATTTCGAGTAGTCGAGAACACGCCAAATCAAGCCCCCCTCCTCGAATTCCGAGGTGAGCATCATACAACATCAACCCGTTAACACCAGCCCGCACCACAAAGATAGCCCACTCTTCCAATAATTGTTGATTAGGCGGCGAAGTAGGTGGCGGCAGATTTAGTGGTTCATGGTGAGAAGGGTCACGTTCAGGAACGGTTGAAGACAACCCTGAACCATACCAATCGACACTCGCCAAACAACTCAACCCTTTATCGTGGCAAGCTAAGACATAATCAGAAATTGGGGTGAGAGACCACCAATCACAATCCTCTCCATGCACCCACTCATTGTGGAAACTAAACTCTGAAGCGATGCCCGCCTCAATCCATGATAATACATCTATTCCATACACAAAGCGCATGAATTCCACGTCTCTCAATAACATTCTAATGTGCACATCTTCGGCAGTAAATCCGGCAGAATCAATCATTCTCTCAATGATTCGTAGAGTCAATTGACACCTTAATTCATGAACACGTTCAGGTAAATCTGTCCATTCAGAGAATGGAGGACCCTCTACCTTTTCAGCAGAATTAGCAATTAAAATCAATTGATCCAAATCATTCTCACCACCCTCAAAGGCAGTCCATGCTGCACGTAAGGGCGGCCCAAATCCTATGAGCGAAACTCCGCGAGTGAAATCAAGATGAACACCCCTAGAACTGCGTTGCCGCACATCTTGAAGTAACCTAGTGGATTGCTCTTCTACTTCAGACCACAAATGGTCCATAATATGGCCATTCCCCAATCGATCCCCTTCTGCAGTCGCCGCCAATAAGTGCCACCGGTCCTTGGCCCACGATGTTTGGAGGAATTCTCTCACCTCTCCGTGATAATGACGATTCATACATACGAGAGGAACAACACCACATGCAAACGGGTCGACCATGTGTACAAATTCAGAAATTGGCTTATCACCAGGCCATTCTTCAGACCAGGGTAAAATTTCACCAACATCAGATGGATACAGAATATGATTTCTGACAACTTCCCAATGTATTTCGTGTACACCAATCCCTTCTAATTTAGTAATCAATTTATTCATATCTTCCTTGTTAGCGCCGCCGTTTTGATTTACCCAAGGGTATGGGTTTGCAATGATAATCAATTTCTTAGCTACCATCAATCCACCCATTCGGCTGCCCGTCACCTGCAAGATGTTTGGCAAGTGACAATACACGAGCACCATTCCTACCATCTCGCTTATACCCAAATTTTCCAAATGCATCATCGCATGCTTGCACATCCACTTCAACCCTACCACAGATGACATCATCCAATTGCTCTGGTGGGAATACTGCGGTCCCAAGATAATCGAGCAAGCGCGCCAAACTTTCCTTTGAAGCCCCCTCATTCGCCATAGTAATAGTATTCACAAACGCCTTTCTGAAAGCCATCGCGGGCACAATCACGGAGGTTGCCGGAGAGACGATAACATCCGCACAGTTGACCAACCCCAAATACGCTGATTGAGAGGTAAACAGATGAACCTGTGGAGGAACGTTGAGTGATTTTCCAGATGAAAGCTCAACAGGGTGTGGTTTGTAGATTAACTGGAAACCATCGCTTGTAGAGTAGGTTTCAATGACCTTTTGGAATATTTCATCAGAAGGCGCCTTTACATCATGACGATGAGTGCCCAACATCAACACAATTTTTCGTGATTCATCCAATTCATGTTCGTAGCAGAAATCAGAACGACTTTTCACATCATTAATCGTATCAATGGAAGGTGCACCGGTAATCACTTGCCCATCGGAAGGCGCACCATATTCTACACTCACCCGTTTGGAAATGTCTGACCAAACAGCATTCGCAGTACAACCCATCATCGAATCGCGATAAGCCCCCCAACGCCAAGCAACAGTAGGCATACCATGATCAATAGAGAGTACAGGAATTTTCTTCTGATTGGCCCATGGAATTAATTGATATTTTGCATGACCTTCATGCGGCGTCACCACAACAACGACATCCGGCTTCCACGGGAGCTTTCCCTTGATTGCTTTACAATAGTATTCATCATTTGAACTCGCCGTATTTTCCCAATCAAATTTTTCTGATTGAAACCTGTTAGGCGTCCATGAAAATCGATCCCAAAAGAAATCCCTCATTCGATGAAGGAGAGGATTTCTTGGTGCGAAAGTACCGGGTGTTGGACTATCTTTCGCAATATAATAGACATATTCTACGCCCTGCCTCTTACATTCAGCCAAGACAGATTGAACATGCAGTTTGTACGTTGGGAATTCTCCAGCAAAAATCAACACCCGCATTGAAATCCCTCAATCTAATTCTCTTGGCGGCTAAACTCTTCTACGGGACCAGTATGGAATCGTGGTACTTCTGTCAGAAGGTTCCAACATTCTTTCTCCCGGTTAAACCAACTCACGTCTTCTCTAAAGAATTGGATTGCATACCCCACACGCACCTCATCGGTTGTATTAGAACCAGACCCATGCACAGTGAGGCGGTTGAAAATAACACAGTCTCCAGCACTCAATTCAATATCAACCCAAGAATCCGGTTCATCAATTACAGTAAGATGGGCACCCTCATCAAACATTTTCTTACTATCTAGGGTACCAGCAAGATGACTTTTTGAGACGATCTTTAAACAACCATTTTCAACAGATGTTGGCCCAAGTGCAAACCAACAATTACAGGCAGCACCGTCGAGTTGAGTGTATTGATTATCTTGATGGAACTTGAAAGCACCCTGACGCGGGCCTTTGACTGCAGTGAATGGGAGATACATGTGCGCCTTCCCACCCAAAACTGAACTGGCAATTGCATTCAAATCTTGATGATTGACAAATGAATCAAGAGGAGAACCCGCTAGATATTCACTAGTCTGTGCTAGGAACGAATCGTCCATGTTCCTTGCTCTCAAAACCGCCAGTATATTTTCACACAATCCCGAAATCCAGTCACTTTCTAGCAATCCCTTGACAATCACGAAGCCATATTCATTGTATTCTTCTAGTTGCGCAGCCGTGAGACGATTTGTGGTAAACATTGCACACCCTCACAGTTGATGTCACGACGAGACCATCGCCACTATTACGATTTACTGTATTTGAATCGTTTAAGATACAAGGACTCTAAGCAAATCGAGGACAAGCGGGTTCTGTGCGCATGAAAAAGTATACATCTGATTAACATCGTGGATTACACATGTTCTGTGGCAATTGCGGCACCCAACACCCTGACGATTTCAATTTCTGTCAGGCTTGTGGCAATCCAGTATCAAAACCGGTTGAGCAGGAAGATAACCCCCCTCTACAACCGGTGGCTGAACAGGAGATGCAAGCCCAGCCCGAATCAGAATTTATCGAGCAGGCTGACAATACCTCCGAACAACCGGCATCAGAGCAAGAACCCCAAATTCAACCACAATCCGAACCAATTCAGCAGATCGATTACATTTCACAGCAACCAACCCCTCAATCTCACACCACCTCCACCTCAGGACAATGTGGGATATCCATTACTTGCAAGAAACAGTTCGGCCAATTTCTGATACTCAAACCCCCGACAATCATACTCAATGACTCCCCAAATTCTTTTTTTGAATTAGTTTGGAAACAGCCCTGTTTCATACCAATCCCTCCAGGAGTACCAACGAAGATTACCGTACAATTCCACTATTTGGGAAAGGCCCGTGGAGCTGCGTCCGCAATGGTACACGTCATCCCCGGCCAAGTTGCAATGTTCTCTTACAAGACGCCAATGATTATTTTCTCCCCGGGAAAACTCGTCTGCCTCGGCTGATTTCTGAAACCACTCCCAGAGAGGTTTAGCGAGGGTTTGATGAACCCCTAACCTCGCGACGAGAACATGGACACTGGTGAAGGGTGGAAGGTCGCCGACATTTCCCTTGCAGACGAAGGTGCTCGCCGAGTTGATTGGGCAAGAGCACGCATGCCCGTACTCGCGCGCCTCCGTGATGAAGCATTGAAGACCAAACCGTTGGCAGGAATGACAGTAGCTGGTTGTTTACACGTAACCAAGGAAACTGCAGTATTGATTGAAACCATCGAAGCCGCAGGAGCCACAGTATC
>CAYYKF010000031.1:0-17860 GCA_964441035.1 uncultured Candidatus Poseidoniales archaeon | reverse complement strand
AAGTTTCACTGGAACCTTGATTGTCATCATCTCCATCTGCACCATCGTCTGTGCTGTTTGTAACATCTGTACCATCAGTCCCATCATTGACATCTGTACCATCATCAACAGGGCAACCATTATTCGATTCTGGACCTGCTTCATTTAGGCACAAATCGTTTTGATTTGGTACGCCATCGCCATCATCGTCAGGCAGCACAATTGGGCATCCTTGGCCGTTCGTGCCATCCATCACACCTGATTCAGTTGGGCAAGCATCGCCATTGTAGTCACCAGCACCATTGTTATCGCCAAAGCCATCCATATCGGTGTCATTCCACTGGGTGGCACACGCGCCTGGAATGGTAAGGCAATGTTCGTCTTCTTGTCCATTTGGATCGCCGGGGAATGCATCTCCTTGGTTGCTCCACCCATCGCCATCACTGTCGCGACAGCCAACTCTATCTCTGGTTGAATTGCCAGGTATGTTTTCACAATCATCAATTTCATCAAGGATGCCATCGCGGTCAGTGTCACCGGCCCACATTTCTGCATAATTTTCAATGTAGAAAGGGGCTGAGATGAGCACGTTATCAGTTTCATTCGACTCACTGACTCCTTGAGCAACATCAACTGTCAACACACATGTGTAGTTTCCAGTTGCAATTGTTCCACTTTCAAGAGCGCGCCATTCACTAGTTGAGAAAATTTCACCATCATAGCCATCTAAAGAATTGCTGTAAGTTCCATTCAGTAACAACAATATTTCCTCACCGTTCTCATTAACCAGCCACATATGCCAATCGAAATCCGCTTCTGTTGGCCCATCCGTGCTTGATACAGATGCACCGAAACGCTCGCTACCCTGGTCTGTTGTCAAAGCCGCTGTTGGACAATTGACACTATTGGCTACGAGGTTTGGTAGAGGTGGCAAGATTTGGGTGAATGAAAGGTTGTACCAACCTTCACCCACTCCATTTGCATTTACTACAACATAGTATCCACCTTCTAATTCAGTTGGCGTTAGACCTGTAGTGTCCACTGTCGCAGAACCATTTTCTGGAGCTGTGTTACTTACAATCAATGTGTCATCACTGCCATCATAAAGTTCGAGGGACATCTGATATCCTTCTAACGAATCCATGGTGATGGATACTCCATGCATCCCTGTGAGGGTGAAGCCATAGGCATCCTTGGTATCTTCTGGGTCAAGACAACCAATCCCTTCATCGGGATCATTGTCAGACGAATCTCCGGGGTTTTCACCGATTGTTATTGCAGTCATTCTGCTGTCTCCCGCATCATCACTTATACCCCAGTCATTCTCTGGCCCACAGTCATATGGCGCTTCCCAAGGGGTACCATTCACCCAAATCTCAAGGCTGTAATTTCCAATACCAGACCAGCGATTCACTTCAAGGACATAATCGCCTTCTGTAAGGTCAGAGGGTGTGTCAACGTTTGTCACGTTTTCATGGTGTCCTTCTGTCACATTAAAAGAAAAATCGATTGTCGCGGCATCGCTCTGATTCGATAGAATGAGGTCGAAATCAACGTCGGGATCCATCGTCAATACTGCACTAATGTTTTGATTACGATGTACATGAATTTCATAGAAGTCAGAGCTGTCATCTCCGGAAAGGCAACCACTGACGGTGCCACTAAATTGATCCCCGAGAACGTATGCTGAGCCCTTATCATCTCCTACATCTCCTCCTGTCCCTGCGTCGTCGATAACAGCACAGGCCAAGGCTGAGATATTGGCTGTTGTGGAACTTGCGCCAGAATTGTTGTCATCCGCTAATTCCACGAGATCATCTTCAGCGTCAACGATGACACCCCAATAGAATGTCCCGCTTTCTTGATCTTCAGGTATTGTTACACTGAGGGTTCCAATAATGGATTGCCCGGAAGAAACACTAGGAATAGTGCTATTCCCCTCCATCTCAAAATCAAAATTGGTAATGATGTCGTTTGTTGACAGCCAACCAGTGAGATATATCGGGTCATTTCCGGCAGTGTAATCGCCCATGCCGACATTTGAAAGATTGTAATTTAGAGTCACAGTGTCCCCAGCAGTGGCATTTGCTGGACCTGAAACATTTGAAATCGTCAAATCAGGTGCTGTGGAAAGATCTGTGGTTTGATAATCCAAGTCGTAATTGCCATCTCCTGAATAGACATAGGCTCTAACGTAGTATACACCACCACTAGTAGAGTTCGTAGAAAAACTGATTGATTCATTGGAATCCAAATTTGTTGACAAGGCGTAATAGTATACCCCATCATGTAGCATTAAATCAAAATCTGCATTTGCCGGACCAGACATATCAACATCTAATCTTTGATTATTTGATAAGGTGATGTTGTACCAGTCATCTGCATCACTAGTATCAAGGCACCCAGGTGAACTGGAAATTGTCGGGTCGGTACCCATCATCTTTGCAGTTGCTGTGGTATTGCCTGCATCACCGGTGGTTCCACCATCGTTTTGCACAACTGAACAAGGTGCTCGAGCCCCTGTATGACGTGGTTTGACTATGTCGGGTATCAATTTCTCAATATTGCTTTCAGATTCCGATTGTTGTTCGCTTTCCGTGAGATTTGCAAACATAGGAGTCAATGCAGAGAGTATCATCAGCAGCACAAGGGTGGCACCCAAGTAATTCGTTCGTGTGGTAGTGGCCATGATATCCTACCGCCTAAGGGCGGTATTTAACACTCAGGGGTTCAGGACAGGCGATTTCAAAGGCGATGTTGGCTCTTTGCAAGCCGTCCTACACCACCTTTCCACTCCCAGCCCGCAGCAGTACAGCGAGCCGAACCTAGGAGTTGGTCATCTCGAATTACAAGGACTTCTTCGCCTATTCTCAAATCATGAGGCGCTGATTTAACCATCCCATGGAAAATATCACCTTTCCAAGGCTCTGTGCCACCGATTTCAATTTCGCGTAGAGTCTTTGAATCCCGTAAAGTTGGTAGAATTGCCTTCGTGAATGAGAAGCGACCTGCTGAGGGGTGCCACTGAGCCATCTGTTGCTTTTCCCGTAGCAGGAGCCAACGTGGAGGTTTGCCTCCAACATGTAACCCCTGAAGCCAATCATTGGTTCCAAATTGCCAGTTAGAGAGTGCTGAAAATTTTTGTATCAGCCACTCTTTTTCGCGTACATGTGGTAAATTGAATTCAGCAACGGCATCTGCAACAGCATCTTTCAGTACACTACAAGCGGCTTTTGAAGATGCTCCAACTCCTTCTGGTCGTGTGTTTATTGTCTCAACATCAAGATTGAAATCAATACCTGAATGGTTGATGACACGTTTGTATCCTACACGTTCGACCAGATTTGCAACCATTCGTCGTATTGTCGACAATTCATCACGATCCCAATCTCCCGTAACTGGCACATCATAGTGCGCAGCCGGCCATTGTTCCTCAAGTTCACGTGGGACAAGGCCAAGGGGGCTGGTCACAATAACCTGGTGCGCACTTCTGTTTTGAATGGCGCTTCGAAAGAACCTATGGCTTTGAGAATTTGAATACGGTTTCTTGGCAGAACAGGGTAACAAAATCAGCACATCTCTTTGAGATTCATTTGGAATGTAGTCGCTTTCAATACGCTGAATCCAATCTGTTACTATAGGATCTTCTCTACTCACTGGAGAATGACATCGGAATCGTTGACCGCTATCCACGTGTAATGAAAAGGGAGCATTCTCAGTTAACATAGCATCATGCCTTCTCAAATGCTCGACTAAACGAGGGCTGTTCAAGGACTGTTTCTCAACGAGTTCGCGTAACGTCCCATCTCGAATGGCCGAACGGGTGGCTGCGATTGCAGCTAACCACTCTGAGCATTGCGATTGCATCGTTGCAGATTCGCCAGTCGTAGAGTCAACATTTCTGGGCCCATCTCGCGAAAGCAGAATATCGCGTGCTGAGGCTTGCTGAGATCGTCCCAAATCGAACAAGTCTACGCCTAACCAAGCGAGAAGCGCTACATTGTCAGGACCACCTAACCCTGGTGTCCACAATAATGCACCAGGAAATCGCTCACGCAAAATACGTGTTGCTTGGACAAAACGCCCAGGATGTCCGGCAATTTGTACCGCATCCAACAACACGACAATTTCAGGTGATAATGACGTATCGTTTAGTTCGACGTCATGGACCAATCTCTGCCAAGTAACGGGTAGTAGTGGGCCCGATGATTGACCTTGACCTGAGTCCGCCTCTTGCAGAGAAGGGGGGAGGGTGTGTCCTTCAAGTGCTTGATATGTTGGAACGTCACCATCTCCGAAAGGAACCGCCCAATTTCCCCTCGCTTTAAGATGCAAGGCAGCAGGTAATACTGAAGAATCATGATTGACTGAAAATGGAGCCAAAGAAATATCCAAATCTGGATCATTGCCAGATATGATTAGACCAGGTGAATACGCACTTGGATTTGCACGATCACCGAACCCGAATATCCGTGCATGTCGCCAACGTGCCATGACTGTGCGCGCGAGTGGCTTGTGCTCCATGTTAGTGCCTGTCGATGCACTGGCCTTGAATGATTCTAAAGGTAGTGGGCTAGAGGACGTGGCATGCGGTGCCTACCGGCCATCTGTGTAACACTCTTGCTTTTCTGCATGGCATCTACCCAGATTGTGGCGCAGTCAACAGAAGGTGATTGGGATTCTGAGAATGATGATTTGTGGGGCGGTGAGTCACATGAATCGGAGGGCATTAATCCAATTGAGATTATAGAAGGGGTTCTCGATGATCATCAAGACAATGATACCTTTGACCTCAATTCCAGCGCAAGCACAATCCACAACATTCGAATTGAGTCTGCCATTGACCCAATACATCTTGAAGTGTGGAGTGGGGCTGGAAAACTTGCAGAAATTGAAGGTGTTCATGGACAGGTTGCACTAGTCAGTGGAGATGGTTCTAATATTCAAATTGAAGTTAAGAGTGTCAGTTTCAGTGGTTCAAATCCATACCAAATTCAAGTACACAGCGTCACAGGAGACGCTACAGTTGAAGTGCAACCGGACTTCGAGAATTCGTCCAATGCCAATGCCTCTGGTTATCTACATGATACAGATTCAGCAGGAGATGTCGCCATTTTCCGAGTTGGAGGGAATGCACCAATCGAAATCATGTGGAACTCCTTTGGCGAAGTTAATTTCTCCGGGCATATTATTCGAATATCTAACGAAAATATGACTCCATTCGATTTGCTGGGAAAACAAGGTCAAACAACTTTGCAAATTCCAGAAACCTCTTCTGGGCAGGAAATATGGGAGATTGTCATTGGCATCAAATCGACAGGGACCGGTTGGTGGTGGATTGAAATCAATTCTACTTCACTACCTGATCAGCACTGTTCACACGATTGTTCTAGCATCATTGATGCAGCAATTTTGTCTGAAGATGCTTTTGAACTGAAAAATGATTTCGCATGGTCTACACATGGTAGATTGAGTGAATTGGATACGGCCGACGTCTATCCCATTTTCATCCCTGGAGAGTATTGGGAAACACACAGGTTGATTGCAACATTGGCAACCCCCACTGCCGAAGGTATGGAAATACAAATTCAGTCGTGGAACAATTCTGCAGAATTCATATCGGTCGAAGAAATGGAAGTTGGGACTAGTATCGTCGGATTGAATATGACACCTGGTTATCATTTCGTCATCGTCAGGCATGGAACAGAATCAACTGGTGGTGATTATTATCTCATATTGAATACAATCAACATCACAGATGAAGATGATGAACCAATCGACCCAAACGATCTACAAGACATGTGGGAGAAATTCACTGTATTCTACATCATCATCGGTGTTGTTCTTCTAGCCCCATTTGCATGGGTCATGTGGACAACTCGAGGAAATAGAATGGATGGTGAAATCCAAGCACATGAGCGAGTCAGGCTGCGACATCTCCATAGTCGCTTATCCAAATTACTTGCTGACGAATATGTTGATGAAACTGCGATTGAAGATGCTCTAGGGATGCTCGCAGCAATTCAATGGCGAGCGACTGAAGATGAAATGGGTGAAGCAATGTTAACGCATCACACTGAGGCGGTTACCCTCAAAGCATGGCGAATCATAGGTACCAAACTCCTCGTAGGCATTCATATTGAAGAAGAGGCATGGGAATTGGCCGCACTTCGCTTTGAGGCCATTGAAGGACCGGGGTGGAAGATTACAGATGTTAGTCCAAAATCTCTTTTTGACGGGGACGAGATTTATTTGGGCACATTGGGTGTAGGAACGACTACATTCCTACACCTTACATTGGAGGGTAGAGCACTGGGATTGGATTTACATCTTTCTGGATTGGTGAAAGGGAAACCTCTCGCCGCTGTCCCAGCCAAGGCCTTACTCCTCTCGTCCGAAGAGGAATAATCAACTTCGACGATCTTTGGCTTCCTTGCGCACAGCATCTTCAATCGTTTTGATAGGAAGGCCAAAATCTTCTTTGAGGTTCTCAAGCAATCCTCGCATTTGTTTGTTGATTTTATCTGGGACATGCAACTTGAGCAAAACTGTAACATCACCTCGTCCACGTGCTCTACGTCGTGCCATCCCACGGCCTCTGACGATTATTGTTTCACTTGGTCGTGAACCGGGAGGAATCACAATGTGCATTGATTTCCCATCAATATGGGGTAATTCCACTTCAGTTCCGAGTACCATTTCCGGATATCCGAGCGGCAATGCCATAATCAGGTCAGGACCATCGCGCTCAAACCAAGGATGGGGCTCAGTTTCAAGTTGAATGTACAAATCTCCATTTATGCCACCTCGGATTGGTTCACCCTTACCTCGCATCCGCATCCTAGTACCATCCTCTGCACCAGGGGGAATTGTGAAACGTAACTTTTGCTTACTGTGAACAAAACCATCACCCTTGCAATTCCGACATCGATTCTTGATTGTTCGACCAATACCTCCGCAACTTGGACAATCGCTAACGACTTGTTGCACAAACGGTCCGATGCGTGCCTGCTGCGTGATTTGACCCTGCCCGTCACAGGTTGGGCATGCATGAACATCCTCAGGATTCTTAGCACCGGAACCATTGCATGTTTCACACTCAGACGCTAATTCGGCTTCAAATTCTATTTCATCTTCTCGATGAATTTGTTCTAAATTTACTAGGCGCTTAATGAGAACGTCGTGCCCTCGTTGAGTTCGGGTATGACCTCCTCCAAACATCGATGAAAATATAGAATCGAATCCACTGGAAAACAGATCATCGAGATTGATGTTTACACCTTGGAATCCACCGGGTCCAAAGGGAGACCCGCCCGGTGCATCGTGACCAAACATGTCGTATTGCTTGCGCTGTTCTGGATTGGAAAGAACAGCATATGCTTCTTGCACTTCCTTGAACAAACGCTCAGCATCAGGGTCATCCTGATTCTTGTCAGGATGGTGTTTTCTAGCGAGTGTGCGGAAGGCCTTCTTAATCTGATCATCAGAAGCGTTTTTGTCCAAACCGAGAACTTCGTAGTAATCACGCTTCTCTGCCAATCCCACACCCCGAGATACCACTCCGTCAGGCCAACCATTCTTCAACCCGACGTTCAATCATTACAACATATTACCACAGTTCTCGCAATATGATTCAGCTGCGGAGTTGCTATGATTGCAAGCAGGGCAACGATTACCAAGTGATTCTGGTATTGTGCCCGGTGTAGTAGTTGTGGATTGGCCACCTGCGGAAAGAATCTCTTGTGAATACCAATCACTAGCTGACCCCGCTTCGGCCTCAGGTTTCGATTCGGGCAGGGGTTGTTCTTCAGTATCTGTTGCACGAATTGTTGCATCAATTTCCTTCAGTTTATCTAATACACCACCAATTAGACCCTTCTCTGGTTCGGGTTGGGCATGTGTGACACCCTGAACAGATTCAACTGGTCCGCTTTTTCCTGTGACTCGAGCAGTAGAACGACGAACATGCTCAGTCTCTGATAGTAATGTGAAATCGTCCAATTCTTCTTCAGTGCTCTCGATTTCGGATGTTTCTTTTTCAGTAGTCAAACTTCCAACATCCCCTTCCAATTTCATTAGAGCATGTCTTGAGAGATTACCCTCATCTGCGCCAATGGCATCTGCTTCAAGTTCCCGCATAGCGAGGTCTGCCTTCGACCAGACGCCACGGTCTTCAGCAGCATAATCACGTTGCAATTTTTTGATATGTTTGCGCCTGTGCCACTCATGATCACGCACAACTCGCGATTTTTGGAATAGGAAAATCCCAAGTGACACCCCTGTGCAGTAATAAATTCCGATTGCAATGCCATTCGTCAATAGGTGATTACCAATCGCAGGGATGATTTGATGTAGAGCGACAAAAATAATCATTGGTACGGCCAAAAGAAACCAAGCGGTAAACTCATTCTTCTGCTCCGCCATGATGCGACCATCACTAGGCAAGATTTCAACGCATCCCTCGGCGCTCCGCCCTATTAAATACGGTCATTCGGTGGTTTTTTTGACCTGAAAATACCAAACAGTAATCCTACACTGAATGATGTGTGTAAAATAACAAGGAGCAGAGGAACTCCAAAGACAAGACTGGGTTTCTTCCAACGTCTAGCTTCATCCAAACCAACTACGAACAATGTCCCAGCATACAGTAAAATCGGCCAGAAAAAATTGGGAAGGGAGGCTGTAGACTGGCCATCGATGGCTAGGGCGAGAACTGTCAATAACCCAATCCAAGGAAGAAATTCACCAATTCGCATCCGACTCTTGGCCTCAACAACGTGTTTCATTCTCCAAAAACCATAGCGAAAACCCATTTTCCTCCACTTTTTGATTGAATCTCGCTTGGCCATTCGAACATACGTTTCTGCAGACCTCCATAATGGCCAGCCCGATTTGATAATTCTAAGATTCAATTCACTGTCTTGTGTTGTTATGAAGTCCTCATTCCAGCCACCCACTTCATCAAGCACTTCGCGACGATAAAGTGTGAAGGGGGGAATCTTTGTTTCCGATTCTTTCGTGAAACGTGCGAATTGTCCTGAACCCCCTAAGGGACAGGTGAGTGTTGCCTCAGCACAATCTTCTATCCAAGTTCTTGATTGGTCTGATTCAATGACTCTCGCCCCGAGACCTCCAATCTTCCTTCCTTGACTAGTTTCGATTGCCGCAATTCTATTCAGTCGAATCTCAAGATGGTCTGCTGGAACCCATGCATGTCCAATCATTTCGAAGACAAAATCGACATCAGATTCCAAGTTTTGCTGCGCAAGATTTCTTGCATGTGGTACATATCGGCATGGATTGTCGAACAATTCAATCCTAGGGCCATCATTTGCTGCTGATTCATTGGATAACTTTTGTACAATTTCGCATGTCCCATCATCTGAACCGCCATCATAAACTAAAATTCTGTGCGCGTGGGCAGGATGAGATTGTGACATCAGACTGCGAATGCAACGCTCGATATGGGGTGCTTCTTGCAGCGTCGGAATAACTGTGGCTATGACTGGCACCGCATCCATAATGCGCCTAATAATCGGAGACACGTCAAGGTTCCCTACCCGAAATCGAGAAAGGGGGGCCTCTGTAGCCCCACAATGATTCTATGACCAAGGCCCCTATGATTTCGGTTTCCACAACCATACGGCCATATGATGATCCGGAAAAAATTGTACAGGCAATTTTGTCTTTATTTCCAGATTGGAGTACTCCCAATACACCAAAGTCTGGATCTTTTCCGATTGCACGTGATTCATTTGAGGTCAATTGTGAGGGATGTTCACCTGACACGATGATTGAAGCCCTAACTCAACAACGTATTCTAGATACTGCACTCGATGTAATGTCGATTCATATTGAAGGAGATTCAACCTGGTTCTTGATATCTCGGCAAGCGGCCATCGCAAAAAAAGTGGCATTCATTTTGGAGGAAGAAAACCCAGTCGGTGGGACAATTCGGATAGAGATAAAATCCGATAACCTGGCGTCTTGGATAGAAGAAGTAACGTGGCATCCGGGTCGACAAGAAATTCCACGTGAAATTGGGGATGAACTTAGAATGTCTGATGATGGAACTGTTGCGGAATGGTTTGATCAAAAGGGTCGCCCCACGATGAACATTGAAGATTAAGCAATATTGCGTAATTTATTGAAACCACCCGTGGCCAATTTTTCGACAAAACCAACGTCTGGTGGGAGCCACTGAACCGTATGCACCTCATCTTCTGAAAGCCATTTCAATTCATCGTGGACACTGAGAACAGGGTTCTGACCATCGGCAATACAGGAATAAAACGCCAAATTCAAAATCATAGAGCCATAATCATGGCTGAATCTTCCAATACACCTTATGACTTCAACAGAAATTCCTAATTCTTCTTGCATTTCGCGAATGAGGGCAGAATCCTCAGATTCGCCCCCTTCGATTTTTCCACCAGGAAATTCCCAAAATCCCCCCATCTCTTGGTCTGATGATCGTCGACAAGCCAATATTTTGCCGGCATCTGAGACGATTGCCCCACCTACAACCTGAATAACAGGTTTCTGTACAATGCGTGCGGCAACATCAAGGACAATAGATTGCAATCTTTCACGCTGAACTTTTTCTTCAGATGGAAGGTGCATGAAAAGGGCAGGAAGTGGACGGTTTCGAATAGTCAAAATATCTGATTCAATCTTATGCAATGTCCTAAAATACGTTTCATTGCAAACGAATAAACCACAATCCTCACTAATTTCGATATCATCATGCTCATCCACGAAAAGGCGTAATGATGGGGCGTGGGTCGTGGTGTGCAATAACGGAAGGGCATTTTTTACAACACGTGTATTCTGCAATCGCCGACCACTGTTATCCTCAATCCTAAACTCACATTGATTAAACGCACATAATTCAAGAAGGACTTGGCTTGCATTCTCCTTCAATCCAAGATGAATTACTGCATCTGGAAGAACTGATTCGAGTCTCTCCGCAGTGAGGCGACTTCCCCTTTCATCTACAGTCAATATTTCTCCTTCGAATTTTATATTGATTGATTCGGATTCAAGACCGAACGGAGGTTTCGATTCAAGATATACTTCAAAGGTCTGGCCAATTAATTGCTCGGCAATATCCTTTGACACATTGGTCTCATGATTACCGAAAACTTGGAACCCTGTCAGCCAAACCGTCGCTTCCACCAATTATCCCTCTAATATGTAGACTACGCACCTATTCCAGACATAGCATTATGGGGGGAACCATGAGAGTACATGGCATGGATGATGGAGACATTGAGCGACTCGCAGGGATTCACTCAATGGAACAATTCGAAGATCAAACTGGTCGAGAACAAGCAGATGGTTTGCTGATAATGGCTGATGCGCTAACTTATGCTGCCGGAATTGCGGCAATACTCACTGCAATATTGGATTCAATGGACGCTGGATGGAAATTTGACAAGCATTCGATTATCCTCATTTCTTCTGGAATTGGGCTCTGGTTGTGCTCACAATCGCTGAATAATTTCCGTAGACTCTTACCGGTTTGGTTGCGTTTAGTTTTGGGTATGCGCATTCTACCAGAGACATTTGAGGAACAAAGCATAGGTGCAAGGAAGCGGCGCATGTGGACAATGGTGATTGCATCAATTTTAACCATCATCATCGCCTTGGAATTCACAGTTGGAAAAACTCTGGAGACACGCTCAGGTGTACCCTTCCACCTCGTTCTTTGGATTATCGCATTGGTTGACATGGCTGTCGCATTAAAATGGAAAGGAGTAATTGCACGTTCCAACCAAATTCAACAGAGGCCAGGTGGATGGAGATACCAAACATAGAATCGATAGAATTGAACGGAAAGGTATGCTAGGAGTGGTGAGAGAATGGCGGAGGATAGTGAAGAAGAACTTGTCGTGAGTTTGCCTGTGATGGAAGCATCCTCGCGAACTACATCTGACAAAATCAAGGACTTTTTCGGAGCGATTAAGGTCATTTGGCACGAGCTAACTGCTGGCGTGGGCGCATGGGGCTCTCTGAAACCCCTACTAGCTGCAACTTTAGCAGCAATCCCATTCTTTTTCTTTGGTCAACATTTCAACAGAGAGCATCAGAAAGGATTCGACTGGACGTTGTTACAAATTCCCCTATTGCTAACCATTGTTCTGTGGCCAATATTGTGGATTTGGTCTATCGTTGATGCCTATAGAGTCGCAATGCTTGATGTCACTCATTCTGAGAATCAAAGGCGCGTGATTGCGGCATTGGATTGATTACCATTCATCTGGTATTTCCAGAGGTGAAAACAACTGGCCGGGACTTTTGACTTCAGCAAGTTGTGACCGAGCCAAATGTTCCCATTGTCGCAATTGCATTAATGCATCAGCCAATGGCATTTCGGTAGTATGTATGGCGGTCCGCAATATCGTATCGAAAATATCCATGCGATCTTCATCGATATTTTCCATCAACTTTGAAATATCGTATTCTGTCGATTGTTCATTCGTTTCGGCTCCAATGACTGGCCACGGCTGATTCAAAATCTTTGGTAAGGATTCATTTTCAGTTTCAGCATGTTTCCGTAGAGCGTCACTTAGTTGACGTGTATACTTAGAGATGACAAGACTCGATTCAAGAAGTGGTAATGAATATTGATTCAAGAAACTAACCATTTGCTCTTGCATGAAAACCATCTTCTCTGTCGGAGCAGAATCAATGGATGGAATAGAGTGATTGATTTCATCAGGTTGCATTTCATCAATCCCGTTCTAGATTGAATCGCCCATAGCGCGAATTTCTTGAGCTGCAGCTTCCAATTCATCCTTCTTCAGGTACTTGTTTCCATCTGCATCGAAAAATTCTGCATACGCGAGGAACTTTGCTCTATCTGTCAGCCCAAATTTTTGCATGACTCTGGCAACAACCGATTCATTGAATCTCATATTTGTGCCAACTGTTGCTGCAGTCAATTGGGCTTTATGTGTAGCAATTTGTTCGGATGTCCATCCGGCTGCGATGAGTTCTTCATCACTCCATTGCTGCTGCTGTTGCGCTGGTTCTGGTTCAGGAGACTCAAGTACTGGCAGAGGAGGTGGGAAATCCTCAAATCCTGGTGGTGGTGTTACTACAATGGATTCAGATTCTTCAATTTCAACCTCATCTTCTTCAGTTCCTGACAGTTTTTCACGGCGATACAATACAAGCATCGAGACACCGAAGCACATTGAGGCAAGAGCCAAAATATACAGGATAAAGAGTCCAGTAGATTCCTCAATTTGATTGTTCAAAGCCTCGCCATCACGCGCAACGTGAGGTTTCACTGCCAATGGTTCAATGGTAACCCAATCAATGTCGATATGCCCATCCTTTGCTACCAACTGGTAACGATGAATTTCTTCTTCTTCAACGACATCTGTTGGCACTTCTATACGTACACTCCATTCGCCTTCCTCTGCAATTGTTATATTGGCAGAAACGTCACGTATGAGGACCCAATTGCTCGGTGAAATTTCTTCTAGAAGAACGAAAGTGACTTTACCAGATTGATCACCTTCGTTGACTCCGCTCACTGAAAGAACGGCAATTTCACCACCTACCGGTGACGGATTTTCCCAATCTATCTTGGTCTGTTCATCTCGAAGATCGATTTCAGGGCCGTCTCTAACAAGACGCCAAACCGCAAAGGGATGTTGCTCCGTATTGTTGTCTGAAAGATATGGATTGCCTGCAAAGTCCGAACCTGTAACCCAAATGTCAACCATATATCCTGGCAACAATTCAACAGATCCTCCGTCTGTAAGGTCAATGATTCCTTCCCAACCCCAATCAATACCGATGATTACATCTGATTGGAACGGTTGGTTCCCACGCGAAATCTCACTGGTCCCTGCACGTACCTTCCAATGTATTTCAGCAGGATTTGTTACATCAAATCCGTGTGTATCTGAAACATGCAGTCCTACCTGTAATGAATCAACTGCACCAATTGCAATATCGCCAGATGGACTAATGGCGTGTATTTCAGGTGGTGTCCCATCGACCAATAATTGAACTTGGGGAGTGGCAACGGTCACATCTGTTGCCAGTCCTGGTAAGTTTGCGAGTTCTGCAAATAGATTCAAACCACCACTACGAACATTTGGCACTAGAATATCAAGTGTGAAATCACCACCTTCACGTGGAACTGCACTCCAAGAAATTTCGACATCTCCGACAATTATGTCCAATGCACCCTCCGGAGCAGGTGTGGCATCTTCACTGAACAATATCCGTCCTTCAATCCGGACGACCTGCCCTGCAGCAATCAACTCCGGTTCACCGTTCGGATGATACAAGTTCCTTCCAGTTGCCAAATCTGTAGCTGTAAAATGACCTGGGGCCATATCGAAATGAAGGTCGTTGTCAAGACTCCATTCATCATAACTCAATCCTTCAACCTCTTCGTGACAGGGATTTTCAGATGCAATATCACAAGGCCAATCTGTTATTTTGACAATGGGTACAAACGACTGATCGCCATTTGTATCAAACTCCTCTGGGAACCACCAGGTGAGTTGGAATTGTATGTCCAAGTAGAGAAGACTTTCATTTGTAGGATCAGTTGAATATGAGCTGTATATATTTGAGACCGCAACCGCAGAACTACCCGATTCAAGGTGCATTGAGTGACCTAATTCCGATCGCGTGAAATTGGCCCAAATGGATGCGCGTTCATCATCGAAATTCTCGACTAAGGAAAGGTGGACTGATTGAATGTCCTTCCATCCGTTGCCATCCGAAACCGATATCCGTGCAAGGTATTCTGTACCTGGGTGCATTGGTGAATCATCATCATGACCAAGAATTGTAGACATTTGTGTTTCAATTGCAGGGACAAATTCATCACGAATAGAATACGATGCAAGATCTGCATCCCAGTCTGGTTCAACCTCACCTGCACCGAATCCACATGTCACTGGAAATCCGGGGCAAACAGGGCCGCCGCCTCTTGCCAATGCATTTTGTGCCTGATCAACACCACTCACGTAATACGACACTCTCTCTCCATGGGAATTCAATGAATCATCAATGATGCCACCGAATACATTGAGACCACCGGGAAGATTCTCCGGGAAACGCAATATCGTTGTTCGATATTCATCAGCATCTGGAAACGAATTGTAATTCAAATCATCTTGTGATTCAACCCAATAATGGAGGGAAATCTCTGTAGGAGGATCCACCGAATCTTCGATGAGAATTGTTACTGGTTGTGAACCCGCATGTAATTCAATGCCATCCTCTGGAGTTGAACTGAGGACAAGGGGACTGTTGCCATCCAGAACAATTCGCATCACATTGAATGTGGGATTGATGAAACTGGATTCGTTGGGCATGGAAACTGCTCTGATGCTAAACAACATTCCACCTTGACTAGACTGCATCGGTGTTTGGAATCGAATGTAATATTCTCCATGCGCAGGATTGGGCTCTGAATAAAAGAGAATTTCAGGACCCATGGGGTCTCCATCTTGCGTGAGGTTTTGACCATAAACTTCCAAATCAAATTGTCCGGCTTGCGGTGAAAGTGATGTGTCTTCAAATCCAATTGAACCTGTGAAAGTAATGTTTTGTCCTCCTCTCATCCAATCATAGAACAACAATACACGCCCAGATTCATCAACAGCGCTCAAATCATGTAACTGAATGTCATTCTCAACCCTCAGATTGAGGTTGCTTGTCTCCCATGAATCGACAACTGGGCCCATGTTATCTACAACTGTCACCTTCACCTCTGCTGAGGTTTCGTCGTCCCATACCCAATTTGATTTCAATGGCATTCTAATTGCCATGATGTCATTGCCCTCATCTGTAGCAGTACAATTTCCCGAATCGAATACTATCAGATTATCTTCATCACTCAATTCATTACAAGAATTCCCGGATTGCCAACGCAATAGAGGATTATCTCCATGATTTGATTGTAATTCGACATCAACTCTTGAGAGATGAGTTACACCATCACCTTTGGCAACTTTCGTGACGAGGACACGATCAACCCCATCTGGAACCATTAGGTTGCCTTCGATTGAACTGTCCAAAACTCTGGTCTGATAGCGATAAGTTATGTCTAAATCAGATAATCTGATTCGACCAGGACTACCTGCTTTTATTGTGAGGGTGATATTCACGGTACCCATACCATTCTGTGGAATATTTGAATTCAGAGCATCTGTGAATTCAACTTCATCGAAGATAATGGGGTCTTGTAATCCCCCCGTGCCAGTATATTCATCAGAACCATCATCACCAACGTCGATTCGAACTGCACTTGGATATCCTTCTTCATAGTGCAGTGTCAAAGAATCCAATGAAGGAGTAATTGAGGTGTCAGTGGTATTGAGTATGACCTTGTATGCAAGTAAATTGCCCACATTTGTACCCCAATCCTTGTCGACATTATTCTGAACCCAACCCCAGTTCTGACCTCCATCATTTGAAACCTTGATGCCAATATTTGTTCCCGCTGGCTCCGTAGAACTCCATTGAGCTCTCATTTGTCCAACTTGAGTACCAGTTGGGAAATTAGTAGATACCCATTGCCCTGTTGATTTGTATGCCGACGTGTGTTCAATTGAAACCCACCAAGAGACTGCAGTTGTTCCAACAAGTTGAACCTTCCATTTCAATTTGTTTCCGGGATGTGAAAAGTGTACTGATTCATTATTCGTCACACTGACCCAATGAGTGCCATTATCTGAACTCAGCCAATATTCGACTCGATCACCCGTGGCTGAAGTGGATGATGAAATCTCCATATTTGCTGCAACTACCACGTTATTTGTTTCCATTGTTTCGCTAACCCAAGTTGATGTGCCTGGTTGTGCAGTAATGAGATAGGGGACTCCTGTGCCATATTCTCGAAATCGTTGACCTTGTGTCCAAGAATAATGATCAAGTGTATTCAGGCGTTTACCATCATAATGCATGCCATATCCATTTGCCGGTACCGTATTCGTGCTTGACCTGTGCAAATTTGACCCGGGTTGACCCGTCATTCTCCAAAAATCAAGGTTATCTGAACTCCAAGAACTGTATACTCTAAACCACACATTTTCTCCATGAACAGACATTCCGCGAACTTGATTGGGGGATGACATCTGATAGGTGTAATAATCAGTCCCATTTCTCTCAAAGCCCCCCTGACCATCGAACTCATATTGTATGATTGACTTCATCGTAGCATGATTTACCCAAATACTATCCCGAGTACGGTCATAAGAAATTCCACTGTAATCACCATATCCTCCTGAACTAACATCGTAAGAAGATAGGCATTTCCATGCTAATGGATAACGGATGTCCCATTCCACAATTCGATGATATTGAGCAGAGTTGGAGTTTCTATAACTGGATAAAATCCCAAAGACACGTTCATCATCAGTGATTGCCCAATCTCTCCACCCATAATATTGCCAAGTGTTGGGGAGTGTTGGAATTGTGCATGAACCAATGTCAAGAGTGGGGCGTAGTGGTTGGTTATTCGGGCCGGTTGTAATTTGGGTTGCATTGCTCGAATAAAGCACTTTGATAGTGCTAGATAGTGCTCTTGAATCCCATGTAGATGCAAACAACATATCTCGATAATGGAATACTGCACCGTTGTATGTTGCCAATGTACCTGATTGTAATGACCTCTGAGATGACAAATTTCCTTCGAGAACTTCGGTTGTATGTGGCTGACGTATCGAATATGAAGTGTTGTCAAACCATGCACTGGAACTTGAAGGTGCAGTGTCGAAATCGTGAGGAACAAACTCATTGCTCCTTCCATCAAAACCAAGAGTCACAGAATCACTTCGACTATCGGAATCTGAAGATGTTCCACTTTCCCAATCGTTCCGATTAGAATCTGTTACACTAT
>CAYYKF010000030.1:0-18061 GCA_964441035.1 uncultured Candidatus Poseidoniales archaeon | reverse complement strand
GATGAAGTATTCACATCAGGTAGTGACATCGACGTAATTGGTGTAACCAAAGGATACGGAAATCAGGGTGTAGTCCGTCGATTTGGGGTTAAACTTCTATCTCACAAAAATTCAAAGAGACGTCGTCAGATTGGAAATATGGGCGATTTCGGAACAGGATATGTTCGAAAGACTATCAGGCAAGCAGGTCAAACTGGTTATCATCAGAGAACGGAATACAACAAGCGAATTCTAAGAATCTCAAATGAAGATGAAGATCAGATTACGCCTGCTGGTGGCTTCCTCCATTACGGTGAATTGCACAATCCATATCTTATGATTCAGGGAAGTCTACCTGGTCCAGCAAAGCGCTTAATCCGTTTCAGAGATGCATCTAGAACTCGTCGAGAACAGCCACCAGTTGACATTACTTACGTCAGTACGGCGTCAAAGCAGGGAGTGTGATTGAATGAAGGTAAAGGCATATGATCTCACAAACACTGTTGAGGTGGAGGAGCTTGAAGCTGGAATTATTGTTGACTACAGCATTGAAGCAGAAGACGGCAAATCCGTCAAACTACCATCAGCCTTTGAATCATCTTTCCGTCCAGATCTCATCCGACGCGCAGTTCATTCCTCACGTGCAAATAGACGCCAAGCATACGGTCACCGCGAACATGTAGGAAAGCGTGCACCTCAACCGGGTATGAAGCACTCGGTTGAATGGTGGGGCAAGGGTCGTGGTGTTAGCCGTATCATGCGTAAGACCGGAGCGCGCACGGGTGCACAGAACCCACATACGCGCGGAGGTCGCAGAGCACACGGGCCAATGGTTCTCAAGAATTGGTCTCAGAAGTTGAATTCAAAAGAAGCGAATGCCGCTCGCGATTCTGCAATTGCAGCTACCGCAGATTCTGAAAAAGTCGCAGCACGCGGTCATAGATTCAGTGAAAAGGTCAGATTCCCAATTGTAATTGGAGGATATTCTGAGGATGGAGAGAAGATGGAAATCGAATCTCTTTCAACAGAGAAGTCAACGAAGAAGTTCATTGCAATGATGGAAAGTATTGGTGTTGGCGATGATTTGAATCGCGCAAGAAATGGCCGCAATATTCGTGCAGGAAAAGGCAAGATGAGAGGTCGACGTCGAAGGACACCGAAGAGTATTCTGCTGGTCGTAGCACAACGTGATGGACTGGCCAAGGCGGCTCGAAATGTTCCCGGAGTTGATGTTGCCATTGCAAAGGATCTCTGCGCAGAGGATTTGGCACCAGGTGGCGATGCTGGCCGCCTTACGGTTTGGACGAAAGCAGCCATTGATGCACTGGAGTGATTGAAATGGATCCGTACAAAGTCATTCTAATGCCTTGGATTACTGAGAAATCTCTTGAGGCACGTAGGGTCGCTAGTGAAGATAACGAATACTTCCAGAATAACAATCGGTTGGAATTCATCGTTCGCCTAGAGGCTACCAAGGCCGAAATTAAGGCGGCAATCGAATCACTGCTTGAAGTCGACGTTGCCAAAGTCAATACTCGAATCACGAAAGAGGGTAAACATGCAAGTGTAAAACTTGGCGAAGGATATGACGCTGAAGAAACAGCGCTCAAGTTGGGAGCATTCTGATGGAGGTGTGATGTATGGGTAAGAGAATTCGTGCACAGCGTCGTGGCTCATCGCCTAAGAACAGAGTCCGCTCTCATCGATTCCCTGGAGCAAATAGACTTCCGCGCGTTGATGAAGATGTTGCAGAAGTCATGGACATCATCCATAGCCCAGTTCACACTGGTCCATTGGCTGTTATCAAATTCGATGATGGAACATCTGGACACGTTGCAGCCACTGAAGGCATGTCGGTAGGACAGAAGATTGCTTTCGGGAAAAATGTCAGTCTGCGTCCAGGCAACGTAACAATTCTATCTCAAATTCCAGAAGGTACTCCAATTAGTAATGTTGAGGCACGCCCCGGAGACGGTGGAAAGTTTGCTCGCTCCGGTGGTAACAATGCCATGCTAGAAACACGCATGGGCGAAGTAGTCCGCGTTCGTCTCCCAAGTGGTCGACTGAAAGACCTCCCTTCGAGTTGTCGAGCAACGATTGGTGTCCTTGCAGGGCACGGCCGAACTGAGAAGCCTCTGATGAAGGCCGGTGCTG
This sequence comes from uncultured Candidatus Poseidoniales archaeon, assembly GCA_964441035.1. GTDB lineage: Archaea > Thermoplasmatota > Poseidoniia > Poseidoniales > Thalassarchaeaceae > MGIIb-P. Next base: position 15,928 of record CAYYKF010000030.1, on the reverse strand, counting down.
CGCATTATCGTGCCAAGGCTCGTGGCAAACTCTACCCCACCGTCAGTGGTGTAGCAATGAATCCTGTTGACCACCCTCATGGTGGTGGCAACCATCAAGCAGTCCATGGACCAAATAGTGTCAGCCGTAATGCTCCACCTGGTCAGAAAGTAGGACACATCGCACCAAGCCGCACGGGACGCGGCCGCGGAAAGAGGAAGGAGTGATTCTGAATGGCACGTCGTAAGAAGAAGTTCATGCGTACTCCCAAGGCAGCTCGCCGAGCAGCACGTAAGCGCCGTTCGGGAGTAGCAGAGCGCCGTAAGAAGCAATTCACCTATCGCGGAATGACTGTGGATGAACTCAAGGAATTACCCGTTTTCGCTCCTGAAGAAGATCCAGATGCCCTCAGCATTGAGAGTGTTATGCCCTCGCGCGCGAGGCGCAGTATGTCAAGAGGATATGAAAAGGGCATCATGAATGGAGGCTCAAACCTTGAGGAAGAGCATTTCATTAATCGTCTAAATGAGAATCCTGAAGCGAAAGTAAAGACACATTGCCGCTCTCTTTACATTCTTCCACAGATGGTTGGGAGGAAGATTGGTGTACATGATGGACGCCAATTCAAGATGATTGACATTCTACCTGAGATGATTGGACATGCTCTTGGAGAATATGCTCCAACCCGACGCAGTGTCACACACACCGGTCCAGGTGTGGGTGCAACCCGAAGCAGCAAGCACGTTGCTCTGAAGTGAGGTGAAAAAATGAGTAGAGACCGTTCAAAACCCCAGTCAGGATATACACAATTGCTGCAAGGAAGCCGATTGGCTACTGCACGTTCCGTCAATGTCGATATTCATCACAAGCACTGCTATCAAATTGCACGTGCAGTCAAAGGCATGTATGCTGGAGATGCGGTTGAATACTTAGAGCGGGTTATCAAACAAGAGGTTGCGATTCCATACACACGCAGATCTCGCCGTGGAAAGGGTGGCAACACTATGGCAGGGCATCGCAAAGGAAAGATGGGGCCAGGTCGTTATCCTAGGAACGCTTCTCGCGCATTCATCAAGCTCATTGAGAGTGCGATGGACAATGCTCGCCAACATCACGAAGATATCGATGCTGAAGACATGGTTATCACCCATTGTGCAGCACATCGCGGTGAAATCAGCAAAGGATTCCGCCCGCGCGCCCGAGGTAGAGCCACTCCTAACAATCATTACCGGGTCAATCTTGAGATTTTCATTGAGGATTTGACAGCAGATGAAATTGAAGACGAGGATGAATATTGAGGTGATTAAGATGTCAAATCAACAGAGTACAATTCGCAAATTCATCAATCGAAACGTCGAGAGACACCTAGTACGTGAATTCTTGCTTGAGAATACAACTCGTGCAGGTTTCGGAGGTTTGGATTTCCAGCGCACACCTGAAGGAACCAAGGTCACCCTACATGCAGAGCGAGTGGGGATGGTAATTGGGCGTAAGGGTAAAATCATCAATGGCTTACAACGTCATCTTCAGAATGATTTCAACTTGGACAATCCTCGACTTGAAGTTGCAGAGATTGAAAATCCAGCCTTGAATGCTCAGGTTATGGCAAGTAAACTTGCCAGCGCTCTTGAGAGAGGGTGGTATTTCCGACGAGCAGGACACAGCACTCTTCTCAACATCATGGACGCCGGTGCCAAGGGATGTTTGGTGACAACCAGCGGAAAATTGACCGGTAGCCGTAATCGAACTCAGAAATTCCAAGCGGGCCACATTAAGTTCTGTGGCGATACTGCACTTCAGTTCATGGACATCGGTTTCGCAGTAGCAACCAAGAAATTGGGAACAATCGGTTGTACGGTTGCAATCATGCGACCCGGAAGTAAACTACCACACGAAATCCGAATCAAGGACCGACATGAAGTTGGTCTCTCTCCACTTGCAGAAGTGGCAATTATCGCTAAAACCAGTGACCCACTACCTGAGGAAGAAGATTCACAGGATGTACCAGTCGAAGAAGCAGTTGAATCTGAAGAAGAGACTGATTCTGAAGAGCCAGTTGCCGTTGCAGAGGAAGAATCTGCAGAGGAAGAATCTGCAGAGCAAGAACCTGCAGAGGAAGAATCTGCAGAGCAAGAACCTGCAGAAGAGGTTGCTGAGGAAGAAGAGAATGAGGAGGTTACAGAATGAGTCACCTAGGATCAAGAGAAATCGACGGCATGTCGAAAGATGCTAGAGAATCGCGTCTCATTGAATTACGTGAAGAGTTGCTACAGTTGCGCGCGCAGCAAGCACTTGGTGGTTCAGCTTCCAATCTAGGAGCGTACAAGGCGACCCGCAGGTCGATTGCACGTTTGTTAACGAAAATGAATGAGGATAAGGAGTGAAAACTGAATGGCGGCGATTTGCAACCTATGTGGACTACCCGATGAGTTATGCATTTGTCAAGAAATCGCGAAAGAACAGCAGAAAGCCGTAATCAGCACAGTTAGAAGGAGGTATGGAAAAATGGTAACCATTGTAGAAGGCATTGATGATACCGCAATTGACATTGGTCAGCTCGCTAAGATTCTCAAGGCTGCTTGTGCAAGTGGTGGCACTGTCAAGGGTCGAACCATTGAACTCCAAGGTGAGCATAAGAAGCGAGCCGCACAAATTCTTCAGAAGAATGGGTATCAGGTAGAGGTGCGTTAAATGAGTGAAAGCATACATCTTCCTTTCCTTTCTCGTGTTCTTCACGTACGTTCATCTAGTGATGAAACTCTCACTGGAATCTCGGGAACAGTGGTTCGTGAGAGTCGACATATGATTACTCTCGACGTCGGTGGCCAAATTAAGCATCTGGCCAAGAACGTCATCCAATTCAGTCTTGACGATGAGCAAGAGACAATTGACGGCGTGATGGTGTGTCAGCGCCCTGAAGATCGAATCCACCGTAACTACAAGAGGAATTGAAATGCGCGATATTGGAGTTGACGTTAATGAGCCGCAAGGCGAATGGGATGGTGATGTAAATTGTCCATTCCACGGTAGTCTGCGTTTGCGTGGACAAATTATCGAAGGCACGATTGCGCGAGTTGGAATGCAGAGATCTATCATCGTTGAGCGCGAACATATTCGATACATGAAGAAATTCGAGCGATATGAGAAGCGAACACGCAGATACGCTGCCCACCTACCATCATGTATTGGTGAGGTAAATGTCGGTGATAATGTTCGCATCATGGAATGTAGGCCAATTTCCAAGACCGTCACATTCTGCGTTATTGAATCGGAGGCGAGTGAATGAAAGGAATCTCATCAAGTGTAACTCGCGGTTTGCCGACCCAGGCAAAGATGAATTGCGTCGATAACACTGGCGCGAAGATAGTTCAATTAATCTCAGTATTGAATTCAGGTGGTGTCGCTCGTCGTTATCCTGCCGCAGGTGTGGGCGACTTGATTCGTGTCACTGTGAAGAGAGGTACACCTGAAACACGCCGCCAAATATTCCATGCAGTCATCATTCGACAGAAGCGTCCATTCCGACGCCCAGACGGCACTTGGGTGCAGTTCGAGGATAACGCATGTGTAATTGTGAATGAGCGTGGAGAAGTCCGCGGTTCTGATATCAAGGGGCCAGTTAGCCGTGAAGCCGCTGAAAGATGGCCCCGTATTGCTGCTACAGCTAAGCAAATTGTATGAGGTGAATAAGATGGTCAGTAAATCCCCAAACAAGCAGAGAAAGGCTGCAGCGAAATCTCCACTTCATACACGTAGAAAGAGAATCCGCGCTCGCTGCTTGGATCCAAATTACTCTAGTGTCCGTTCGGTTACCATTCGAGTCGGTGATGAAGTCGAAGTTCATCGAGGTGACTTCGGCCATCCCAATTCGCAAAAGGGTGAGAAGGGCAAACGCCATGGTGAAAGTCGTGGTAAATCTGGTGTACGTGCGCGCGTAGCAGGCGTCGATACGTCTTCAGGACGAGTCTTCGTTGAAGGTATCACACATTCTAAGGCAGATGGTAAAGAAGAGGGTATTCCACTTCATCCATCCAATGTTGTAGTCGTTAAGATCGACGATAGCGACCCTATTCGTTTGAAGGATTTGCAAACACGTAATGGAGATGATGAGTAATGAGTTCAAGTCACATGAAGAGATTGGCAATGCCACGCAGTTGGCCACTAACTCGCAAGACTGACATTTGGATTTCACGGCCACGTCCAAGCGGACACCCAATTGAACGTTGTATGGCCATCGGTGTCATCTTGCGAGATATTCTTGGTGTTGCACAATCAATGCGTGAGGCCAAGCGCGCTCTTGCGACTCGTCGCATCAAGGTCGATGGACGAATTGTTACTGACATGCGTCGTGGTGTTGGTCTCATGGATGTACTTACTGTTGGTGATGAAAACTATCGATGCATCTTAGATCTCAACGGTAAACTAAGATACAATCCAATTTCTGCAAAGGAAGCGAGTCAGAAAATTTGTCGTATTGATGGAAAAACCACAATCAAGGGTGGAGTGACGCAACTCAATCTTCACGATGGACGAAATATTCTGCTCGATGATGCAAATAAATACAATACACGTGACTCATTGGTTGTCGATGTCGATTCACAGAAGATAAAGTCACATCTCAAGTTTGAAAATGGAGCTAATTGTTACCTTATTGGCGGCAGTCACATCGGTAGTACTGCGAATATCAAAGAATATCTTGTCAAGCGTTCGAGCAAAGACAACGAAGTTATCTTCGACGATTTCGGTACAATCGAGGACCACGTATTCATCGTTGGTGAATTTTCCCTACCTATCAGTGAGGTGAATTCATGAGTGAGACAGCAAATCCAATGATGGGACCTCGCATAACAAAGGTCACAGTCAACATCGGTGTTGGTGAAGGTGGGAATCGACTATTACTCGCAGAGAAAGTTCTCAGTTTGGTAACTGGCCAAAAGCCAATTCGAACTCTATCTAAGCAGACAAATAGGGAAATTGGAACACGTGAGGGGGCACCAATAGGATGCAAGGTCACACTCCGTAATCAAGAACATGTCCAACAATTCCTTAAGGATGCATTTTGGTGTCGTGAAAACACGATTCCAGGTTGGAATTTTGATTCACAAGGAAACCTTTCCTTTGGAATTCGAGATTACACAGACTTCCCTGAAATGAAGTATGATCCAGAAATTGGAATCTTTGGTATGGATGTGAATGTTGTTTTGGAGCGTCCAGGTCATCGGGTCAGCCGCCGCCGCCGAAAATCCTCGCGTGTCGGTATGCCCCATCGTGTATCTCGAGAAGAGAGCCTTGAATGGTTCCGAGACCGCTTCGGTCTAACAGTGGTGGAGGAGTGATGAAGATGGCACGAGATCATGGAGAACAAATCGGCCGAACCGTCGGCTGCCGCCGCTGTGGACGCAAGCGTGGAATGATTCGACGTCATGGTCTTCGATTGTGTCGGCAGTGTTTCAGAGACGTTGCCTCCGATATTGGTTTCAAGAAGTTTAGTTGAGGTGTGATGAATATGCAATTTGATCCATTAAGTGACGCATTTGTGCGCATATATAATGCAGAACAGGCTGGCCATTATGAGGTCAGTTTAGCCCCGGCAAGCAAGTTGCTTGACAACATGTTGCGAATCATGCAGATGTCAGGATATGTAGGTGAATATGAGCGCGAGACCAATGGCAGAGGAGATTCTTTCCGTGTCGAATTGGTTGGTGCAATCAATCGCTGTGGTGTCATCAAGCCAAGGCATTCCGTCAAGCGTTCAGATTTCGATAAGTGGGAATCACGATATTTACCCGCACGCGACTTTGGTTTGCTTATTCTAACTACGAATAAAGGTGTAATGCACCATTACGAAGCAAAGGAATCGAAGATTGGTGGCCGATTACTGGCATATGTGTACTGAGGTGAGAAAATGGCAAAGGTTGACCACATTAAGCACACAATCGCACTGTCTGAAGGCGTTTCAGCATCGATTAGTGATAGTGTTGTGACTTTGACCAAGGATGGCACATCAATCTCTAGAGAATTTTCTCATCGCAAGGTCTCAATTTCCTTAGAAGATGGAAACCCGACAGTGTACTGCGATGTGCCTCGACGTAAAGAGAAGGCACTCTGTGGGACTTGGGCAGCACATTTGCGCAATATGAATAAAGGGATTTCAGAAGGATTTGAATATCGCCTTAAGGCAGTGTATTCGCATTTCCCAATGACGCTCAAGGTAGAGGGTTCAATCCTTACAATTACGAATCTATTTGGTGAAAGGGTTCCAAGAAAGGCCGCATTGCCATGGACCCCCGCTGATGTTACTGTCAAGGTTGAAAACAAGACAGAAGTCATTGTTAGTGGTGCAGATCGAGAGAAAGTCGGACAAACCAGTGCCAATATCGAGCGTGCTTGTCGTATTCGACGTCGTGATAGAAGAGTGTTCCAAGACGGTGTATACATCGTTTCTAAGGGAGATTGAGGTGAGATAAATGACTGAATATTCTGATATGACTGTCGCCGAACTCAAGGATTTACTAAGAGAATTAGGTCTCCCGCTTTCAGGAAAGAAGGCAGACCTCATTGCTAGACTCGAAGAGGCTGAAGAAGAGGTCGATGAAATCGAAGACGAAGACGTTGAAGACGACGAGGATGACGATTTTGATGACTTTGATGATGATGAGGATTGGGATGATGAAGAGTTCATACATACAGCCAAACAAAAGCCAGAGTTGGATGATGGAACTCTAGCTGCTTTGGATGCACGCAAGGCGCAGAAGAAAGCACAGCCAAAATTCCGTCGCCAAGAGTGGTTCCGCTATCGCCGCCTTTCTAAGACCGGTTGGCGCAAGCCGAAAGGTTTGCAATCCAGTCAACGCATGAACCGAAAGTATCGCAGCCCAATGGCGCGTGTCGGATACGGAAAAGTCGCGTCTGTTCGCAATTTACACCCATCTGGATTCAAGGAAATTCTCGTTTATCGACCTGAAGATTTAGACGAAATCGATCCGGCGGTTGAAGCCGCACGAATTGGAGGCACAGTCGGTGGCCGAAAGCGAGTTTTGATTCATGAACGCGCAGATGAATTGGGTATCCGTGTTCTGAATAGAAGGAGGGGTATATGATGCAAATTACCAACCAGAAGAAGATGGCTGCTCAAATTCTCAAGTGCGGTGTAAATCGCGTTTGGGTTGACCCTAGATATATTGACCAAGTTACTGGCGCAGTCCAGAAGAGTGACATCCGAGAATTGATTGAAGAAGGTCTCATCAAATCTCTTCCAATTACAGGCACCAGTCGAGTCCGTGCTCGCAAACTCGCTGAACAGCGTGCAAAGGGTCGTCGAAGAGGCCACGGTTCTAGAAAGGGAACTGCTCGAGCCCGATTACCAAAGAAAGAGCGCTGGATGCGTACGATTCGAAGTCAGCGACGAACCCTCAAGGGTATGCGGGATGACGGCACAATTGATGCCAACCGATACCGTTACTACTACCGCAAGGCAAAGGGTGGCTCATATCGTTCGATTGCTCACATGAAAGCAAACATGGAAATCGATGGAATTTCACTTGGAGGTGATGAATGATGGCTCATGGAAGACGTCAACGACGACGCTACAAGCGCCGGAGTACCGGACATACCGATTATCATCGCCGACTGAAGCTTCTAAGAAATGGAGCGCCTAGAGCAGTTGTTAGGGTGACGAATACACAGGTCATCTGTCAGTTGGTGTCCTACAATGCAGATGGTGACAGAGTTGTTACTGCTGCGGATGGACAAGGCTTGAGAGGCAAGTACGCTTGGCCCGCAGGTACATCCACTAAATCAGTTCCAGCAGCATATTGCACAGGATATGCTCTTGCAAAACAGGCCAAGAAAGCAGGACATAATCAAGCCGTACTTGACATTGGTCTTGCAGCATCCACCTCAGGAAATCGAGTCTTTGCAGCCCTCAAGGGTATGGTTGATGCAGGATTGAAAGTGCCTCACAGTGAACACATATTCCCTAGTGAAGAGCGTATTAATGGTGAACATATCAATGCAAAGGTCGCCGGGGCTGTCAAGAAAACTGTTAGCGCAATAGAGGAGGCGAACTAAGATGTCTGAAGAAAATACACCTCCAGAAGCAGGCGAGAATGTCGCTCCAGGCATTGCAGCTGCATGGAAGCAAGAGGAGAATGTCGATGAACGCCCACGACGTCGTGGGCGTGGCGTGGGCCCTGATCCACAAGAAATGCTTCGAAAATGGAATCCAAGGACTCGATTGGGTAGAATGGTTCAGAGTGGTCAAATTATTTCGTTTGATGCCGCAGTTGCAACCGGAATCCCCATTCGAGAAGTCGAGATTATTGACGCTCTAATTCCAGGATTGGAGGATGAGGTCATCAATGTAAACATGATTCAGCGTATGACCGACAGCGGTCGGCGTGTTAGATTCAATGTCATGGCTTGCGTAGGCAATCACGATGGATATGTTGGCCTTGCAATCTGTAAGGGTAAGGAAGTAGCAGCAACCATTCGAAAGACCATCCACATGGCAAAACTCAATGTGATCCAGATTCAGCGTGGAAATGGTTCTTGGGAATCTGGACAAGGACCAGGTACCAGTGTTCCATTCAAGGTTACAGGTCGCGCAGGTTCGACCAGAATCACTTTGCTTCCAGCTCCGACTGGCAAGGGCCTTGTCATCGGTGACACAGGTCGCCAAGTTCTGACACTTGCTGGTGTGACTGATGTTTGGTCTCGTTCCAAGGGACAAACCCGTACCACTATCAATTTCGCACTCGCTACATTCAATGCTCTCAAGCAGATTAACGCTCATCGTGTAAGTGCAGACCAAGCGAGCAGACTCAACATTGTTAGGGGGCGTGTGACAGAATGACTTGGCTAGTAATTCGCGCTAGAAGCGACCGTACGGTTGAGCGCTCAATCCGTGAAACGCTTGGGCACCTCAATTTAACCCGCGTTAATCATGCGGTTTTGATTCCAGAGAATGAAACGTACGCAGGTATGCTACAGAAAGTCAAGGATTTCGTTACTTGGGGTGAAGTTTCTGCAGAATCTGTTGCAGGGCTCATACGAGACAGAGGCCGTCTGATTGGTGACAAACCTGTCAAAGACGCCGACGTCAAGAACGCTACTGATTACAAGAATATCGATACATTTGCTGCAGCAATCGCATCTGGTGAAGCGACGACAAAAGATATGGAGACACTCAAGCGAGTATTCCGATTACATCCTCCAAGAGGCAGTAAGGGTTGGGGTGGCATCAAGCGACACTTCACCGTAGGTGGTGCATTGGGATTCCGAGGTGACGCGATTGAAGAATTGGCGTCACGCATGATGTGAGGTGAAAAGGATGGTATCTCGAACGAATAAATTCCGTGGTCGCTCACGCTATCATGGTCGAGGAAAGAAGGCAGGACGCGGTGCAGGATTGCGCGGTGGACGAGGTAATGCAGGACTAAACAAACACCGAGTAATGACGCGTGTGAAGTATATGCCCAAGCATTTGGGAATGTATGGATTCAATCGCGACCCGAGTTTGAGGACAGTTCACAATACCTGCAATGTTAGCGAACTTACCAGAATGGTTGATGGTGACAACATCAATCTTGGAGAGCATGGAATTGACAAACTTCTAGGCTCAGGTCAGATTAAGCAAGCAATTCATGTTACAGTCGAACACGTATCCGCACGCGCAATCGAGAAGATTGAGGCCGCAGGTGGATCAGTTACAGTCGCTGAAGGCGATGGTGAATGGGAAGCATGGGAAGAGGAATGAGTTCCATTCGTAAAATGAATTTCAACAATTAAGTAAAGGAGGAATGGAGATGAGTCGGCGCCCGAACGTTATCGGAATCGCAATCATCTCAGCCCTCTATTGGGGTGCGCTGATTTACTGGCAATGGGATGCCTTGTTCAGCGATGTTGAAGGCGAAAAAATGATGGCATTGTATGCTGTAACTGTGTCATTACCTTATGTCGGATTCGTGATTTGGGGTACATCTACAGATTTACCACAGAATGTAAAGGACATGAAATTCATCGGACGAGGTTTGAAACCGATGATTTGGGTTACCACAATGATTTCCTTGGGAATTTGGGGTTGGTACGAGAAAGAAATGGTCGGCTTCTTGTTGGTTGGAATTGGCTTGATGGGAGTCATGGCAGGTCTTTGTTTGACTTGTCTGCTGTACACTGGTGAAGAGAGCAGCAGACTATACGCACTCAAGCGCCTCGTCGATGTTTATCCCTCCATCACAAAACCAGAAGGACACGTTAGATTCAACTCTAAGTTGTGGACTACAACTTTCGTTCTCATCATTTACTTTGCAATGACGAATGTCATGATTTGGGGTCTTTCAGAAGCAACCATCGACATCTTCAGTAGTTTCCGAGCGATTATGGCTGGTGCATCAGGTTCGATTATGCACCTGGGAATTGGTCCAATCGTTACAGGTTCAATTATCATGCAATTGTTCGCAGGTGCGAAGATTATCAAGCTCGACCTTGGGGATTCAGATGACAAGCAACTCTACCAGGGAATTCAGAAAATTCTGGTTATGATTATGATTCCAGTTGAATCAATCCCACAGGTATACGGATTCCTCGATGCCAGTCCAGCCCTAGTCGCACAGTTCGGCCAAGGATGGGCAAATGCAATCATTGTAGGACAGTTATTCATCGGTTCTCTACTTGTATTCTTGCTCGATGAACTTGTGAGTAAATGGGGCATTGGTTCCGGTATTTCGCTTTTCATTGCGGCCGGTGTTGCACAATCTACCTTCGTAGGAACATTATCTCCCCTAGCAGTGAACTCCGGTGCTTATTCAATTTCAAACCCACCTGCTGGAACACTACCTATGATCTTCTACACCTTACGGACGGCGACTTTCTCTGAGATGGTTTCCGCAAATGGATTCGAATCGATATTATTGGGAGATGCTATCCATCCAAATGCAGTCGTCGCACTATTCTCGAGTATCATCGTTTTCTTGGTTGTAGCCTATGCTGAAAGCTCAAAACTCGAACTTCCATTGACGCACGGAAAGGTTCGAGGACATCGTGGCCAATACCCTATTCGTTTGGTCTATGCAAGTAACATTCCTGTGATTTTGATGGCTGCTCTACTGGCTAACTTGAATATGTTCACACTTCTTTTCTGGAGTCATCCTACGATGTCCACTGTTCCGATATTAGGTGCCAACGGCGAGTGGTCTATAGCAGAATATCTGGGATCATATGATGTTGGTCAGACCCAGGCTACCGACGGTTTCGCATGGTATGCCTCAATGGTGAATGGCGTGGGTGATTGGTTGATGCCGTTATTGAATCAACAACCTGATGCTTATGGGCATAGTTTGTGGCAAATTGTGTTACACGTATTGGTGTATGTAACCTTCATGACACTTGGATCGATGATGTTCGCGAAGTTCTGGATTGAGACCACGAATATGGGTCCAAAAGACGTCGCCAAACAGATTGAGAACACGGGCATGCAGATTCCTGGTTTCAGGAAAAATCCGAAGGTTCTCGAGCGAATTTTGATGCGATATATTCCGCCTGTAACCCTGTTCTCTGGCGCTTTCGTCGGTCTGTTGGCCGCAGGAGCTGACCTGTTAGGTACAGTTGGAAATGCGACGGGTACAGGTTTACTTCTAGCGGTCGGTATTATCCTACGAACATACGAGCAAATCCAGAAAGAACAAGCGATGGAAATGCATCCTGTGTTGCGTGAATTCTTCGGCGCAGAGTGATAGAGACACTAGTTGCTCAATCTTTTTCTACCTATGGTAGAAAGCACGGCCATGTTTATTGTGAATCAAACAAGAACGGCCATGACGCTTGTTGCTCTGATGCTACTGTCTAGCATCTTGCCTGGATGTCTTGAAAATGAAGATGAGTTGGAAGAAGAATTGAACCCATACTCTGCACCAAAAGAAGCGATGGGGATGTGGTGGCCAACAGTCGACGGAATCATCGAAGTACCAATCCTTTCCCCGATTACTGAATGGTCAGATGCAGACAAAATAGACATCAATTTCTTGGATGATAGTGGTTCCAAGCACGCTGCTAAATTACGATACAAAGCAGTCGAAGAAGGCCTTGCCCTAGCAGTGGAAATTGATGGCCTCAATGAGACGCCCCAAGGAATTGTGTTGACACTACCTGATCGCGAAATATCAGTTGAAGTCACACCAGCCTCTATTTTCGATATCAATATGGAAATGGATTGCAAGTTGGTTGCCTATGATTGCGCAGCTACAGAAGAGAAGAAGGCCATCGATAAGCAATCACCTATGCAATACGAGTTGCTTGATTTCCTGTGGAAGAATGAGATTGCAGCCATTCATAATTTGGATACAGATAAATTGGTGATGGAGGCAACAGCCAAGCAACTATTTGATGATACCACCGAAGTGTCCTATACCATTTCTGTCATCTTTGCTGAATCAACATGGACGTTTGAAAAGATTACAGATTTCGATTGGGTTCTGCCATTTTCGTATCCACGCTCAGACATCAGTGTCACAGGAATCGAGGTGACCCAAGCGGTCCAGACTGCTGACATGCAGATGCGTTTGGTTGAAGGAAAAACATCTCTTGCACGTGTATATGTGGACAGCGGTGCTCTTGCAACAGCAAATGTTGAAGTCACGTTGAAGTACTGTTTTCTCATTTTCTGTGACGATGAATTGACCAAGACTCATGTGGCAGTACAGAATCCCGACCGAACCAACTTCACACATAGCGCAAATTTCGTTCTACCTGACCATTGGGTTACGCATGAAGGAATTGATGGTCCCATCCCAATTGGCCTAAAAGCCAGCATCAAACCCATCTATCCTACTGGAACAATCGATTATCTTGATCCCGATACCAGTAATAATTACGATGTTAGTGTATTTTGGTTCAATCAAACGCGTGACTTAACCGTCTGGACTGTACGTATTCCACAGGATACTAATAATGACGGGATATCAGAGTTCAGACCTCAGGCAACTGTAGATCTATGGATGAATTATACTGAGGCAATGCTGCCTACTGCTAATATAAACCAAGTTGATATGAATTGGGGAACCTGGCCAGATATGGCTGGATGTTCGACTCAGCAATGCAATGGCCAGTTATGGAATTGGACCCAGCAAATGGTGATTGGGATTGCAATGATCAAATTAATCGCTACGATTCTCGGACAAGAAGCAGTGGGCTTGCCCCCCTCTCCTGATCAAGTTCATGGCATTACTCCACTAAATGGAATGCGTGGGGGTGTTTCAAGTCCTGCTTGGTGTACAGTATCGCGATGTGGTGGATTCTCTGGAGAATATGGTGTGGGAAATGTTGGTAAAACTTCTTCTTTAGTGGGTGTTTGTGGAGATACTGGCCCTAATCTATTGGGTGGAGTTGGTCAATCATGTATACCTCATGAAATTACTCATAATCTTGGACCAAATTGTATGGATAATAGTGCGCCATTGGATGGCGATTGTACAGATGTAATTGATGAATCATGGGGCGCACACCTTAGCACAACCGGCGTTCGGGCTACCGATACGTGTGGTGCAGGAGGGCAAGATCAAGTGTGGAATGCTAATTTCGCACCATTCAACATCAAGGATTTGGGTTGGGACCCACTAGCCACCAACCCAGATACAAATCAACTATCCTTAGTTCCCTCAAACTATCCAGATTACATGTCATATTGTGGAGCTGGAAGCACTGCTTTGAATAATTTGGCTGGAGGGAGTGATGGATTCAATGTACCATACGCCATATCCAATAATGTAATCCAGTGGATATCCACTTTGAGGTGGGAATGGATGTACGATAAACTAGAAAATTGGAGTCCGGGAAATCCTGCAAGTCCATACAATGGAAGATCTTCGCAGGCGAATTCGACATATCGGATAATTAGTGGAATCGTTCCTCTAGATGGATCTACCGCTTCACTAGGATATTCTTGGACTGATTCGGGATTGATTGATCAAGCCCGTGAAGAAAATACGAGTAATTTACCTGAGCGAGATTATACGGTCAGAGCATTGGACTCTTCAGGTAATTTAATCCAAGAATTCAAGTTTGATCCAATTCACATTGATGTTGAAGGTGAAGAAAAAGATCATGAGATCAGTTATGTTCTCCAAGACAATGGATTGATTCATTCAATTGAGTTGCTACACAGAGGGACTCTGATAGATTCACTATATTCTACTAGTCCTCCAGTGACACGAATGCTGCCTCTAGATGCAACTGAATACTCAAGAGACCGTCCAGTAAATTTGAGTTGGACACAGGCCAGCTCCTCCTCCAACCTCTCGACATTGTATCAGTTGGGATATTCTTCGGGATCAGGTCTGTGGTTGCCAATTGGTGGAATGACCACTTCAACAACTATGGTGCTTGATTTCAGTACCCTTCCAGCTACGCTACAAGGAAAAGAGAGTAATTTCCGTGTTCGAGCAACCAATGGATTCGATACATATTATTCTGAATCTACCTCGTTCACTCTTTCAAACCAAGCACCTGAACTCACGCTTGAAACCTCAGGTGCCCTTTCTCTAGCACCTTTCAAGGGTCGGCTTAACGAAGTAACTCAAGGGGATTCTTTCAGTATTACACCTGAGATTAAAGATGCTGATTGGACGGCGATTAATGAAAATGGTTGTAAGGTGGTTTTGAAGCGAGGTCAAGAAACGATTTGGTCTCATGGTAACACTGCCGAAACCGAAACAGTCCGTGAGAAGAATCGAATCACATCTTTCCCGTCAGAGTCCCTTGAACACGGACCTGGGCTTCATGATTCAATCCATTGCTTGCACAATAATGGGGCGTTCTTGCCATTTTCTTTCCCGAATAGTCAATTGTTACCAGGCGAGATGACACCAGGAGACTATGAGTTCAAGATGACCTATGTAGATGTAGGTGGCGCATCAGTCACTGAGACGGTTTCATTCTCAATTATCGTACCTGATTTCCTCGTCGGACCAGACTCAACGAGTAGTGCAGAAGAGGTATTGCAAGAATATCGATCAAAGTTGGAGATGATGTCTAACATTTCAAAGATGAACAATGATCTCAGTAGAGATGAATTACAGTATTATATCGAGTTATCACGAATTGCTAGAGGGGATGAGGATGCCCTGTCCGATGCAGAGATATCGGAGTTGCAGGAAATGTATGGAATTTCAGATTCACGTGCTGAAGAAATCACCGCTATGCCTAAGCCTCCAGCAACCGGAATTTAGGGGAATCCTCAATAAATTTCAAGACAAAATATAGGCCTTGATTAATTCAGAATAATCGAGGCGCAGTCCCACATTTAGCAGGTGTTACTCACTCGTCATGTTGATATACTAAAGGGCGGTCGCGGGCCTGCTGCGTTGGACCACGGCGTTGGAACCTGAGCCTTAGGGCGATGAAGGATTCCATCCGGAACGATGCAGCCGAGGACGTGCGGTCCCCAACTTAGTTGGGGGCTGAGAGGTGATATAGATTGTACAACGACACATATTAGATGTGTGCAAGTGAGTTAATTTTTTTTCAAATTCTAAAGTGCAATCTCGTCAATTATACAGACAAGGACAGATAACCAAGTGACCAATAACAAATGACTCCTAGGGATCAGAGATTTCTCACGAAATCCGGTTGATCCTGCCGGAGGCGACCGCTATTGGAATTCGATTAAGCCATGCGAGTCGAGAGTCTTAGGGACTCGGCGTACCGCTCAGTAACACGTGGGTAACCTGCCCTATGCTGGGGAATAACCTCGGGAAACTGAGAATAATGCCCCATAGTTCACCACGCCTGGAACGGTGGGTGGATGAAAGCTCCGGCGGCATAGGATGGGCCTGCGGCGTATCAGGTCGTAGGGGGTGTAACGTACCCTCTAGCCTTCAACGCGTACGGGTTGTGGGAGCAATAGCCCGGAGATGGATTCTGAGACACGAATCCAGACCCTACGGGGTGCAGCAGG
>CAYYKF010000029.1:0-18154 GCA_964441035.1 uncultured Candidatus Poseidoniales archaeon | reverse complement strand
GTGAAGGTCATCGAGGTGGAAATCGTGAAGGTCATCGAGGTGGAAATCGTGATGGTCATCGAGGTGGAAATCGTGATGGTCATCGAGGTGGAAATCGCGAAGGTCATCGAAATGATGGACCGAAGAAACGTTTCTCCAACCGCGATAAGAAGAAATCGGGTGGTTGGGGCTCTAAAGGTTCAAAGAAAGGTGGTTCAAACAACCCCCGAAATCCATTCCGGAAGCGCTGAAATTCCGCACGCATAGTTCATTTGACTAGACCGGCCGAGGCCGAACATGGGCAAGAAGAAGGTCGCCGCTTTGATGGAAGACCTTGAGGAAGCAATTGCTTCTGGTGATCGCTCCCTTGCACTGATGCGTGCGGTGGCTGTAACCGAAGAAGATTCAGAAAATGTGGAGGCACTGTGGGCAATACTGAATTGTAGCCTCCCTGAAATTCGGCGCGACGGGAGTTATCGTACAGATCCATCCCTTGTTGAAGCTGCAAAAGGATGGAATTTGTCCCAAAAAATCGTCAAGATTGACCCCACACACCGAGGTGCTTGGATTCGAGGAGCGATTTTGCTTACCCAACATCTGGGTATGTCTGAAGAAGTACTGCAATGGTGGGAAGAATACAGAGTACATTTTCCAAGCGATACCATGCCAATTATCGAACAAGCGGCAATGCTGATGCGCATGGGGCTATATGCAGAATCAAGTCGAAGGCTTTCAGTCCTCCTTGAACCTGGAATGGATGAGTTACCAAGAAATCAACAAATGCGAGTCATGCGCATGAATCAAACCGTTCAGAGATATTACGAACTTGAGAAACTTGATGTGTTTAAACCACAAGATTCGAATCATCCTGCTTGGAAGGATATCAACGGGATGCGTAATCTAAAACCCAGTAGTGAAACATTCACATTTTTCATGCTGGCAGGCCCTCTTGTCATCTGGGAAGCCTATGCACTGAAGACATTCATGCCTGCAGATATTGGCTGCATGGGTATGGCATTCGCATTCTTCCTCGTCTATGCGTCTGTACTGTTTGTAAAACGAATTTCAATCAGCATGACTGAAAGAAGGAATAGACCAGTCCTTGATTTGTGGCGTGCCATTGAAGTTGAAGCAATCAGTGGTAAGGTATGTGTTCCTGAAGAAATTCGTGACTCGAAATTGTATCGAATTGTCATTAACAAGGATTACCCCGTTGCATTCAGACAACGAATTGAGAAAATCGTAGAGGCTGATGAAAAGATCTCAAAGCGATGGGAACTTACATTGCCAGAGTGGGCTGATTACGACATCGATGAAGAAGAGTGAACGTATTCACTGTTCAGCCTATCGGCCATGCGTCAAATCGGTTTGAGACCTGTCGGCCTCAATACCGCAAATCTACAGCCGTTTCACTATGCGTAACCGCCTTGCTGCTGCTGTTGTTGGGCGGCCTGAGCATAATATTGCTGGGCATAGGCCCTCGCAGTATCTTCCGGATACCCTTGTGCTACCAACTGCTGCACATAGGCTTCAACTGGATCCATGGTTGCGACGTCTGTGAAGCCACCGACTGATGATGAGCCTGCATCAACGCTTCGCTCACTTCTGCCGCGTACAACGAGCATCGTGACAATGATTGCAATCAGCAGAAGTACGGCGCCGATGGCGACGGCGATAATCGTTGTATTATCATCATCATCACCCTCATCATCACTCTTCGAGGATTCTTCTGATTCACCACTGTTATTCTCATTGTTATTATTGTTAACGTTGGCTTGAACCTCTTCGCTTGCAGAACCGATGGGAACCAGTGAAATTTGGAACTCCTTGATGATGGGTTCATTTTGAGTATCACCAGTTTCTGTAACCTTGACATAAATCGTGTGCGAAGACCCCGTATCTATGTAAAGATTGGAAATATTCAAACCCATACTGAATGAATCTCCATCCAACAAGTAAGGGACACTATTGTATGCACCTACAACTTTCTGATCACGCTTTGAATCGAAATCAAGATCCAGCGTAGAAAGATTCAATGCTGCTTCGACAAGAGCGCATCCATCATTCAAGGTCGTACATTCTGTAGTTGTTTCAATTCCTCCAGTAATCGTACCATTGATGTAAAAGAAGGCACCATTCTGTGCTGCTGAGTCCTCTGTACTGGACCAGTCGACAGTCACGGGGTCATCGCCGAAATCATCTCCGACCACAACGAAATACATACGGAATTTGTCATCATTCAGACTTGGCTTACCTGCCTTATCAACGACGGTTAGTTCGATACGAATCTTGTTCTCCACCTCACCGGTTGGGTCAACAGTGATATTCTGGAATCGGTATGACCAGGTGTGACCTGTACTGGCTGGAACTTCATATGTAGCACCGTTTAAGTTACCACCCTGCTCGTTCCAAGTATTGTCAAAGAATACCTTCCAAATGTATCTATCAATGCCATTGGAACCATCGGTTGCATCCTGATCAGAAGAACCTTCTGCGTCGAAGAATATTGTGATATCTCCAGTCGGCCTAAGTTTGACGCGGTAAACATTCCAATCTGTGCCCGATACTGTATTTGTACCGTGATTAGTGACATCACCCTCCTGTAAATTCGTCTCCACGATAGTGGCCAGAGGCACCGGATTGAATTCATCTGCAAGCGCGTCGTTGGTGACAAGTTGCACACGCGCCCCTCGCATATGACCTGCATCATCATGTAAGTAGAGCAATAGTGTCCACGAGGCATCTTGTCGGCAACCTGTGTTGCTCACGGCATCATCCACACAGAAGCTTGCAGTAGGAGTATCTGATTCCTCATGATCAACTTCTCCGGCATCTAGTGTGTAGCCATCCCAATTGGTGACATCATCTGTATTAGAAGACATCAATTCCCAATCAGCGTCGAGCACGACACCATTTGCAAGGCTTGATGCGACTGCAAAGTCCAGAGTTGCATCGCTCTTCATGTAAACTATACCATATGATTGAGATAGAGTATCGTATGTTAGCGCCTCTCCACCAATCGTCAAATCCCAACCATTGCCAGCAATACCGAAATCATTGGGGTAAGGTGTGACTTGATAGCCCAAAAGATTGGACAGCATCGGCTTTCCTACAGTACCAAATTCCTCTGAAACACTAGGATTCTCAACGTCGATAGTGGTGATAATCATCCCACCTTGTCCCTTGTTACAAGTCGACAGTAGGGACTGGGTCGGATCATTTGAATCAACGATTAATGATTGGAAAGTGCCCAGTGGGTCTGTAACGACGCCACCACATACTTGTGGAATGTTGTCATTTTGCACCTGACTGGTGTCCAAAGCCGCATCAGCAACATGATGTCCACCATTGAATGAGATGAATGCTACAGGGTTGATATCAGCCATCATAGGGTGGTGCCAATTCTGAACTGATACATCATTGTATACGACCTCATTTCCTGCTGTATTCCGGTTTAGTACATCCATATCATATGGTAACTTGCCACCTTGGTAAGCACTTCGATATGGCCCCAAATGCATCTGCAGAGTTGCTCCAGCCTGCATTCGATCAGTAATGACTTGCATTGGTGAAAGACCATCGCTGGCACGTGTGGTGCTGAGTTGGTCATAATAAAATCCGTTAACGACATTGTTCTCAGTCTGCCATGGCAAGAGAATCTTATCGTAATGATTCATCCAAAGGGGTGTGACGTAACGATCCCAATCATCCACTCTGAATTGAGTGTATGTCATGCCCATTGCATCTAAATCATCCTTCACTGCTTCCAAGCGACCTTGGTCAGTTGGGTTTGAAAGAATGGCTACATCAATCGAACTAGCCATTGTGAAGTGATAATAGCGGATGTTTCCGGAATCTGTGCCGTCAACCAATTTCGCATAGAACGTCAAATTGTATTTGTGGCCGTCAACCCATCCACTTGATGGTTCAACAGAGGCCCATGATGCATCGGCACGGTCATGTGGAGACAGTGTCAATGGACTGTTATCGCTATTTGAATCATAGACGACTGTTTGGGTGTCCATATCTTCAATCATCAATTTGATGTTATATTCACCATCAAGCACACCGTTAATCAGTGGGACGTTGAAGGAATGTTGCTCAACCAAGTCTATTGGATATGCACACCCGACTGCATCCTCAACGCAATCCAAAACGTCTGGCCGGAGTAAGGCAATATCCACACTCGCAACTTCAAAAATCAGACGACTGACATTGTTTGCAAGGTTAACTTCTTGTTGACCATACCAAGAGGTTCCCATAGTCGAATTATCGAAATGAGTCATTGCATCAATTCGGTAGATACCTTGTTCAAAGTCGTGGTTTCCAACATTGATTACTTGCTCTTCTTGGCTATCGATGCCCGTGACTGTTTTGGTATAATCTGCGACGTATGTGAATACATACTCCTGAACTGTGATGTTATCAACCGCGAATCCAGCTAGACCCGCATTTCCGTTAACCCCGTCATCATTCGATTGGAAACGGAATTTGACTGTTACCTCAGAACCAGTTAGGTCTGTACAGTTGTAATCCCAATCACTGCTGTCGAGTGAAGTGGTATTTCGTAGGAAAATGTGCGTAAGGTCTAGAGTAACACCTTTCACAAGATCTTCAGAATCGAAGAAAACATTCCATCCCATATCTCCAATATATTCGACTTCATCGTAGTTTCCATCATCATCGATATCCTCACAGGTATCGTTGTATTGAACACCATTCTCATTGTAATCGTTCCAATTACCAATGATTGTACCGTTGTACACCTTGCTTCCTTTACGCCATTCAACTTCTAGCAAACCAAACTCAAGAATTCCTAGAATATCGCCTTCTGAATCAGTTAGATAGTCAGTCTCTGCGAAATAATCGAAGTTGAGATAAACGAAATCAGCAGTGTTACCAACCAAATCAATCGTCTGCAATGTCATGTCTTCGTCCCAATCGTCTCCGTAGCCATCATCTGGATGACCGAACCAATATGCGCTTGAGCCAAAGACAGGTCTATTTCCTGGAACAATCGCATTCGTTGTGGTCGTATCGTCGACAACGAGGCCATACGGGTCTCCGTCATCACCGAATGAATATCCAGATTGGCCACCTTCGAAATTCTCGTCTAGTAGCGTATTGGGTTCAGCAGAATAAACCGTGGTGACGATATCGAAGTCTACTTCGGTGTTTCCTGCCTGAGTAACTTTCACATCAATCGGATAATTGCCCGATGCGAGTAGTTGATTCTTCTCGAAAGACGTAATTTCAACCACAGCCGGGTCGAACAAATTCTTCACTGTCGTCTGCCAACGTGAGTCATCATTCGTTGTATCACCGTTGGTGAATCCAGATGTGCTTGACAATTCACTCTCAATCATGTAGGTGGTGCCATTGACGAAGTTCGCCTGTAGTGTGACGACCTGTTCGTCCCCTGGTGCAAGGTTCGTTAGAGTCAATGCTTGATTGACATTCTGTACGTTGCTACCGAACTGTGTGACCGTCTTGTTGATTGAAATATTATCAAAAGCAAAACCATCTAATTCAGTATTGTGGGAAGCATTTACGTTTCCTAAACTACCCATGTGTCCAGAACGGAAGCGGAAGCGAATATCAACTTCTTCACCCGCCCAAGGAGTCAAATCAATTCCATCATCGCCCTTTACTGCAGACCAAGTATACTGTCCACAACAGTAAGCACTGTTTGAAATTGTGTATTCAGGGTCATACCCATTGATGAGATGAACGTATCGATCAATGTCGTATCCTCCATCATAGTTGATTGTCGTCCACCCACTGTCTTCACTGTATACATCAATGCTACAGGAATCATCGTAAATGATACGATTTGCAATACCTGTTGAAGAATAGTAAATCATGGAGAATTCAACCATACAATACATGTCTAAATCCATGGAGGCTGAGTCAGAACCAGTGAGGTCTACTCCTTCAATGATGTAAGCTTCATCCCACCAAGCCATGTATCCGGTTTCGAAATCACCGTCACCGGAGGCATTCTCAAAGAGACCACCAACCCACATGAAATTAGTAGGATTGGTATCGGCCTCGTCAGCATTTCCATTTCCAGAATTATTGCCTCCATTTTCAACATGCCAATAGGATTGGCTAACCTCATTAGTGTAAGAGTGCTTGGAAATCTGACAACCAGAGCAACTACCTGTTGCTGCGGTGTCGAAATCATTGGCATAAACGACTGTGTCGGTACCCCCAATTACTTCTGAGACTGTAACATCAACATCGACCGTGCCAGAAATTGTTTGCAAGCCCATATTTCGAACTGTAACATTCACGTCACGAGTTCCTTCACCGATTTTGGTCTCTCTGTCTTCAGGGTCCCAAGAAGCAGGTGATACGGTGACTCCACCAATACCAACGTCTTCAGAATCTAATTCAACGATTGAAATTGTGTCAAGTGCTCCTGCCCAACCCTTGGAATCAATCCACATTGCCCCATTAGAATAACTGTAAGCATAATCACGTTGACCGACGGCCAAATCAAGGGCACTGCTGGCCCCACCCGTGAATTGATCAGCAATCGCCATTGTAGGACGGCGACCAACATCGAATGCCTGTGGGTTGAGATAAGTTCCAGTACCATCATTCAAAATGATGTTAACAGTGTTGATATCCCTCAAGTTGTCGGTTGTCAGAGACCTCTGTTGGCCTGAACCTGCACTGTTAATTGAAGATACAGTCAACTCAGTTGGGACAAGGAAATCCATGTGGCCATCTTGGTTGATATCTACAATTGATACATCGGCTCCAACATAATTACCGATATGTGCTTTGTTCGCAACGTTCCAATTACCACCGACACTGCTTCGAGTAGCATAGGTGACGTTCTGCTCCCATCCTTCGATTCCAGCGACCATGTCTACGACTTTGTCATTGTCAGTATCTGCAACGTCAAATCCGAAGCAAGGGCAATCATTGCTCTGCATTTGGAAAACGTGAGTCCCAGTGGTGCTAGTGGCTGGATTCTCGTATGTATTGGTAAGACAATTGTACTCAAGCACAGTCACGTTGTCGAAATTTCCTGCACTGAATCCTGTCTGAGGACCATTGTATGGTGGTGAGGACATCATCCAAATGTCAAGATCTTCACAATCACCTTGACCTCCAGGTATGCCACCACCCTGTACAGTTTCACCCCAATGACCCAAGGCCATGGAATAGTAGTAAGATGTCGTAAGTGGAATGTTGGTTACAGACTGGCTAGTCTGTTGCGTAGGGTTTGGTCCACGCATGACCATGAGTTCCATGTTCGTCTGTGTCTCATCAATCGCGAGTGTGACGATATCCAACATTCCATCATCATTGACGTCAGCAACTTCCATTCCAATAATGAATGGTGATACAGTTACTGAAGGTGATTGTGACCATGCACTAACATCACTACTGCAATCTCCCCAGATGATTGTCACGTTGCCCATAGGTGGCGCGGAGGCACCTGCAACCCAAACATTCTGCTGGAAATATACGATGTCATTGGCACCATCATCATCGATGTCGCCAATTGCTACCTGAGATGCATCAGCCATGTCAACCCATTCTGCACGGCGGGAAGCGTTGTTTGAAACCCAAATGTCACTTCGCTCTGAAAAGTCACCAGCATCGTTGAACAACACTGTTAGGAACATCCCCATTTCGCTTCCAGTCACAATATCTGGCTCATTATCACAATTCAAATCACCAGATGCAATGCTACTCGGATTTCTTTGGGTGTGATATGTCTCAACGTGACTTGCAGACACGGCTGGGACAAACGAAATCAGCACTGCCCCTAGCATCAATGTGACCAACGTTATGCTGCGCATTCGCGCTCTATTCAATTCTCTTTCATGATTCAACATGGTATCCACGCAAACCACCCGTTCAAACGACGCTATTCAAGAGTTCCCCTCGCGTGCGCGCAACGTGCGCATACAATGTGGCTCGCAGTCTACTGATTATACTGCAATCAAATGCTCGCACTCAAATTTCGCCGAAACGAGGAAATGTTGGGCTTGAATCAATCTGCTTCTAGCCACCGAGGACTAGGGCCATATCCAAATCTTCCACCACCATGCACCTTGACCAATTTCCCAAGTCGCCACATCCCTTCTAACCACATCTCCAATTCTGTTCCTGATCTTTCAAGTTGTTCACATGCCGCATTGTCAATGACATCGATTGGTAATGCTGTAACTCCAAATTTGCGGACTGCAAACCGCATCAATCGTTGCAACCATGCTTCTGCAATGGGGTCGGTTGAGACCTGAGATGTAATCGGCTCTGGGTCATCCATTTCTGAAAGTAAATCTGCTAATTCTTCTGCAGTAGGTGAAGTCGGGCGTTCAATTCCAAGTTTGTCCATTTCTTCATCGAGATTCATTTCACCAATTGTGCGACGAACAACTGGAATTCTACTCGGATCTGGCGGTGGCCCAGGAAGGACTGGTTCTGTATCTGATTGGAGAAGAATCGAGGCCTCTTGACTGAATTCCTCTTCTTCACCATCATTTTCGTTATTTTCATCATCACTTTCGAGAGATGGTGCTAATGTTTGTCCAGTCGTTGCAATTGGTTGCATCCAACCTACATCAGAAAGGCCCAAGTCATCTCTGAGAGCCTGTACCCATGCACTGTCTCCCTGAATTAATACATCCACATCTTCCTCTGGTCGTCGAAAGCGAAAGCGAACTGGCCCTTTCATCAACGACATTGCTGCACCCCCGTTGAAACGGTCTTTGAACCACACGGAAAACCAGTAAGGAATTCTGCCAGTTCAGGACTCTGCGAGATTTCGCAGAACTGTTTGTAAAATTCCGCCATTTCGATAATATTCAACTTCAACTGGTGTATCCAACCGGACCGTAGCATGGAATGTGATTTTCGTTCCATCTTTCTTGATTGCATGAACTGGAATTGTACTCATTGGAAGCAAATTTGCTGTGGCTGGGATGTCGAATCGCTCAGTTCCATCTAGACCAAGACTGTCTGCATTTTCTCCATCTGGAAATGTGAGTGGCAAAACACCCATGCCGACTAGATTTGACCGATGTATGCGTTCAAATGATGTTGCAATGACGGCCTTGATTCCAAGAAGAAGCGTACCTTTAGCAGCCCAATCTCGAGATGAACCAGTGCCGTATTGCTCTCCTGCCAAAACAACCAAAGGAATACCTTCGGATTGATATTTCATTGATGCATCGTATACACTCATTACTTCATCTGAAGGATAATGAGTGGTATATCCTCCTTCTGTATCTGGTGCACATTGATTTCGAATTCGAACATTGGCAAAGGTGCCGCGCATCATCACTTCGTGATTTCCTCGGCGACTACCAAATGAATTGAAGTCACGAGGAGACACTCCATGGGACACAAGATATTGTCCAGCAGGACCGGTATGAGGGAAGGCGCCAGCCGGAGAAATGTGGTCTGTTGTCACACTATCACCGAGTTTGAGTAAAACGTGCGCACCTACAATCTGTGAAATTGGTGCAGGAGTAGATTGTATGCCTTCAAAGAATGATGGGAGGCGGACGTAGGTACTATCCTTATTCCAAGCATACAAATCAGTTGCTGACGAAGGAATTGAATTCCACCGAGGCTCTTCCATGACTGAAGAATAACGTTCATTGAACATCTCGGGGGAGATGGCTGCCGCCATTGTTTCACGTATCTCTGTATCAGTGGGCCAAATATCTGCTAGCATCACAGGTTGACCATCTGGACTGTGCCCAATCGGATCTGCATCAAAGTCAATGTTGAGCGTACCAGCGATTGCGTAAGCGACAACCAAAGGAGGACTGGCAAGATAAGATGCCTTGACTTTCTGGTGCACGCGCCCCTCAAAGTTTCGATTACCAGAAATTACCGAGCCAACGATAAGATTTCCGTCATCGATTGCGGCTTCAATTTCAGCATCGAGTGGTCCGGAATTACCAATGCAAGTGGTGCAGCCGTAACCAACGTTGTGAAAGCCCAACTCATTGAGTGATTCTGTCAGTCCTGCCTTGTCAAAATATTCTGTCACCACACGACTACCTGGAGCCAAACTTGGCTTCACCCAAGGTGCAATTCCTAATCCCTTTGCAAGTGCATTACGTGCGAGAATACCTGCTCCAAGCATGACTGAAGGATTACTGGTATTGGTGCAGGATGTAATCGCTGAAATGACAACATCACCATGTTTCAATTCATACTCACCGACACGAACCTTTGCCTCATTCTCAGAAGTATCAATCCCATGTCCTGAATGACCTATTGGCGCATTTAGAGAATTTTTCCAGTGAGGCTTCATGTTGGATAATTCGACTCGGTCCTGTGGACGCTTAGGGCCCGCCATTGCAGGTTCTACACTGGATAGGTCAAGTGAGAGTGAAGATGTGAAATTGGGCGTGGGTGTGTCAGAATCGTAAAACATTCCCTGCGCACTTAGATATCGCTTGACATCTTCAACATGTCCTGAATCACGCCCTGAAAGATGCAGATATTCAAGCGTGATTTCATCGACGGGGAAGAAACCGCAGGTTGCCCCATATTCTGGAGCCATGTTGGCAATTGTAGCACGGTCAGGAAGCGTCAAGGCTGACATTCCACTTCCATGGAACTCCACGAATTTTCCAACAACACCATGCTCACGTAACATCTGAACAATTTTCAGTGTCATGTCGGTTGCAGTCACACCAGGTTTCAACGATCCTGTGAGCTCAAAACCGACCACTTCAGGTAGAAGCATGTAGATTGGTTGACCAAGCATGACCGCTTCAGCCTCAATGCCTCCAACACCCCATCCTAATACACCTAGACCATTGATCATCGTAGTGTGCGAATCTGTACCGACAAGTGTGTCTGGCATCCAAACACCTTCTTCGGCGCGAGCAACCGAAGCAATCCACTCCAGATTGACCTGATGGACAATTCCTCTTCCAGGAGGAACTGCACGGAAATTATCCAAACTCTGCTGACCCCACTTGAGGAATTGATAACGCTCCATATTGCGCTCATATTCAATCTCCAGATTGCGTTCACGCGCATCGGGAAATAAGCCCGAAATATCCACTTGAACAGAATGATCGATGACCAAATCAACTGGAACTTGCGGATTGACTTTCTTGGGGTCTCCTCCTAAAGCGACCATTGCATCGCGTAAAGCCGCGATATCAACAACAGCAGGTACGCCGGTGAAATCCTGAAGAATGACACGAGAAGGCATGAAGGGAATTTCGGAAGGTGTTTGAGTTGGCGACCAAGAAGCAATACGTTTGACGTCTTCTTCAGTTACCAAAAAACCGTCACATTTCCGTAAAGCCGCTTCTAGTAGAACACGAATAGTACAAGGTAATTTTTCTAATTTGCAAAGTCCTGCTTCCTCCAATGCATGAAGGTTGGAAAAACGTCCGAATTCACCATTCGACATCTCAAATGACGAGGCTGCGACGAAAGGGTCTGCGTTCACCATAATACAACGCCTCGATAGTTATCCTTGAACGTCACTATTGGCATATTTTCATGCTGTTACTGTATCTGGCACTGTTTCTTGTGCTGAGCGTTCAATCGTTACAGATAGTAATGTGACATCATCAAGCGGTTTGTCGTTACTTCCCGTATCAATCTCACTCATCTCTGTGACATGTTCACATCCACTTGTGATTTCTCCAAAGACAGTGTGTACCCCATCAAGATGTGAAGGGTTACTATCCTGGGGTATCAGGAAGAATTGGCTGCCGCCAGTGTTTGGTGAACTGGTCTTAGCCATCGAAAGTGTACAGGAATGATGCAGTAAACCATTGTCAGCCTCGTCAGGAACAGTGTATTGAGTTTGTGAAGAACACTGTGTTGTAGAAGGAGAACCGTCGCAGTAACCATAGAATTCAGCAGCATAACCACCCTGTCCATTTTGACTCTGAAAATCCCCACCTTGAATCATAAAGTTGTCAATGATTCGGTGGAAGATGACGTTGTCATATTCCCCACGTTCTGCCAATTTTACAAAATTGTCAACATGGACTGGAGATTCATTTGCATTAAGGCCAATGACCACTTGCACAGTTATCGGACTCTGAGCATTACTGGGGGTATAGGAAATATCCATAGTCGCGACGTAGTCGTACTGCTTATCTTCCCCACTGTCACTTCCAAAGTATTCTGGTAGCATCTTCAGACCGATTAGACCCCCTCCAATCGCAAGAACAAAGAAAATCAAACCCATGAAAGTAGGTGCTCCATCGTCCCACAATACATTCATTCCACCTGCACGAATCCCTAGGCCATCCATCTCTGAACGAAGACTGTTTAGTGCGCGCCTTGATTTCTTGTCATTGGCGCTACATTTGAGTGCCTTTTCATAATGATTAACTGCATCTCGATACATCTTCTTGGCTTTTGTTTCTCTGGCTAGAACGGCTTTAGCATCACCCGCCAGACGCCAAGTTGTCACTTTTTTCAGTGCGGCATCATCGGATGCATCTGTTCGCAGAATCTCGAGAGCTTCTTCTGCATCGCCGCTGTCTATTTTCTTTTGAGCCGAATCCCAAATTTGCTTGAGTGCGTCGGACGCCATGGGGCTGCCGACCCCGGTCTCATTCAAAACCGCAACGGATGGTGAAAATGTGGTAAAAATTTGTTGATTGGGCTATGAAATAGTACTCAATCGGGATACTGCGACGAAGTGGACAACGTCATCGATGAAGGTTGTGCAACGGCAATACCTATTATCGGGCCGACTCGGCACCACCTCACGCGCAGGGGGGGCGTAGCCCCCCCGACCTAGGAGACAAAGACACCGATGGACCGGATTGTCAATGATTTCCAACTAAACATCGCTACTGCGAATGGAACGGGGTCCCAATCAGCCAATCTTATCCTATTACAGACAATGTTCGATATGGGGGTTCCAGTCAGTGGAAAGAATCTCTTCCCCAGTAACATCTCAGGTCTACCCACATGGTACATCGTAAGGGTGAGTGATCGTGGATACCAAGCACCAGCAGACAGAACACACATCCAAGTTCTAATGAACAAGGCAACTTGGGATAATGACATCGAAGAATGTGAACCAAATACACTCATCGTCTACAATTCGGATGTCAAGATGCCTGTTGAACGTGAGGATTGCACTCTTGTCGGTGTCCCTATGACAAAAATGGCAAGGGGACTTAATCCAAAATTAGCACGTATGATTTCAAACGTCATCTATGTCGGAGTATTGGCCGAGATATTGGGCCTTGATGAAGAAATACTGAATTCTACTGTTACCAAACAATTCAAAGGAAAGGAACGTGCAATCGAACTCAATGTTCAAGCCATTGCTCTAGGTCGAACATGGGTGTCTGAAAACATAGATGTTGATTCCATTCCATTTAGAATTGAGGCACGGGAAAATGACGTTGATGAATTCCTTGTAGAAGGAAATGAAGCCGTTGCCCTAGGTTCTCACTATGGTGGTGTCGGCCTCCTTTCATGGTATCCTATTACACCCTCAAGTAGCCTTGCTGAGGCAATAATTGCATACATTCCAGATTTGCGTTTAGATGAGAATGGTGATGCCATGTGCGCTGTTGTTCAAGCTGAAGACGAATTGGCGGCGGCAGGAATGGTCATCGGAGGAGGGTGGTCTGGAATTCGTGCAATGACTGCGACCAGTGGACCTGGAATCTCATTGATGTCGGAATTCATTGGCCTTGCATACTTCGCAGAGATTCCCAGTGTCATATGGGACGTCAATCGGGTTGGGCCTTCAACTGGATTACCGACCCGCACACAGCAGGGTGATTTGACGATGTTATACGAGGCCAGCCATGGTGACACGCAGCATCCAGTGTTGATTCCAGGGACCATGAAAGAATGCTTTGAATTTGGTTGGAGGGCATTCGATGTTGCTGAACGCCTACAAACACTGGTCTTCGGTTTCTCAGATTTAGACCTGGGAATGAATAGATGGGCCTGCACTGGATTCGATTATCCGACTGAACCGATGGATCGTGGAAAAATAATCCGCACACAGGAACAGATGGATGCAATCGAGAATTATGGCCGATACCGAGATGTTGATGGCGATGGAATCCCTTGGCGAACGCTTCCAGGTTCAGGATTGGATCCAATTCTTTACAGAGGCACTGGCCATGATGAAGATGGAGTATACAGTGAGAAACCTGATGTTTATCTGAAATTGATGAAGCGGTTGAGGCGCAAGATGGACAATGCGCGTGTATGGCTGCCTCAACCATTAATGCGCCTAGAAGATGAAGAAGAAGTCGGAATCATCTATTACGGTAGCATGGAAAACTCAATCCAAGAAATTGATGACATCTTGGAGGACGAGATTGGCCGTAAAGTTAGCCAATGCCGTGTGCGTTCCCTACCACTATCTCCAATGGTTGAAGAATTCATTGCCAATCATGAAACTGTAATTGTTCTTGAAATCAATCGAGATGGGCAACTTTACAACATTCTTCGTCGAGAATTACCAAACGAACTTATTCCCAAGGTTCACAGCGCGGCGTATAGTGATGGAATGCCGCCACGTGCTAGACTCTACTCGGAACTCATCAAAGACGTCCTAAATGAGGTGGAAAAATGACAATTAAACTTAATGTAATCGACCTGCCGAAATCGGATTACCAAGGAGGAAAGTCCACACTTTGTCCCGGATGTGGACATGACCAAATCAGTAGTGTCATCATCAATGCAGCTTGGGAAAATGGTCTCCAGCCAGAAAAACTTGCGAAAATGAGTGGCATTGGTTGTTCGTCTAAGACACCAGCGTATTTCTTGGGTCTATCACATGGATTCAACACAGTGCATGGGCGTATGCCTGCAGTAACCACAGGAGCTGCGATGGGCAATCGTGACTTGACTTTCCTTGCAGTCTCTGGCGATGGTGATTCCGCTAGCATTGGAATAGGTCAATTCATCCATGCAGTCCGCAGAAATCTCGACATGGTTTACATTCTAGAAAACAATGGTGTATACGGCCTGACTAAGGGACAATACAGCGCAACTGCGGTCAAGGGTAGCAAGAAAAAGAAAGGGCCAATCAATAAACATCAGCCGATTGACTTGTGCAAATTAGCAATCAACCTTGGATGCACTTTCGTTGCACGTTCATTTAGTGGCTCCAAAAAGCAACTTACAGCACTCATGAAGGCTGCGATTAGTCACAAAGGATTCGCCCTTGTCGACGTCATTAGTCCCTGCGTGACTTTCAACAATAATGATGAGAGTTTACGCTCTTACACCTATGTCAAAGACAACGACATTGAGTTACACGCCTATGATTACATCCCACATCAATCTCCAATCGAAGGAGTCGAAGTTCCAGAAGGAGAATATCATGACATCGAATTGTTCGATGGAAGTGTACTGCGATTGGAAACGATTGGCTCGGATCACGACCCAACAGATGCTGTCGCTGCACTAAGCGCATTACACACGGCTGAAATTGAGGATAAGCACGTGACCGGTTTGCTCTACTTCGACCCCAACAAAGCATCTGCAACCGAAGACCAGAACCTCGTGTCAACTCCACTGGCTGATGTAAAAGATGACTTAATGCGACCAAACACTGCAAGTTTAGACCAAATCAATGCTCGCTTCCGTGGCAAGGCTTGAGAACAACAACGCTTACGCATGTCCGTGAGAGGAATCGCACCGATACTCATTTTGCTCCTGCTTGTACCTCTCGTACAGGCTCAATCATTGACTGAGGCATTACAGGAGTGCCCCGGCACATTAACTGGAAACACCAATCCAGAACAGATTCATCTTCAAATGACAGATGATGAAACGGTCATGAATGTAATCTGGGCCACAGATGGTCGTTCCACAGGTGAAGTAGAATGGAATGGGCAAACTGCGACCAGTACCGATTACTGTTACAATCACGATGTGGCCTTCCACATGGCATCAATGACCGACCTTGTACCTGGCGAAGAGGTGACCTATCGAGTGGGTAGTGGTGGGGACTGGTCCGAAGAATTCATCTTCACACCCATTGATTCATCCGCACAGCACTTTGAATGGATTTCGATTGCCGACCACGGCGATTCTAGTGAAGCGATGGATGTGAGTGAGGCAATCATTGCAGATGGTTCTGCTCAGATGGTTACCATTTCTGGTGACATTGCATACGCGGATGGGGAGCAATCAACTTGGGACAATTGGTTCAATATTCAGCAGGACAGTATGACTAGTGTACCTTGGGTTACTGCTGTAGGAAATCATGAAAATGAACCAGGCTACGAATTTTCCCCATACGAACATCGCTTCGATTCGGATGGACAAATCGAGTCTGAGGTATTCTGGTACAGCCAAAATGTCCCTGGTGTGCACATGGTATTCATGTCAACAGAACATGATTATACTGTAGGTAGTGAACAATACAACTGGCTATCAGAAGACCTGGAAGCAGCGAATTTAGAGCGAGAAGAAAGGCCATTCATCATTGTCTATGGTCACAAACCAATGTATTCTAGCAACTCCTATCATGGGTCCGAAATTGAACTCAGAGTAGCACTTGAAGCACTCTACGTAGAACATGGAGTCAATCTAGTGATTGCTGGTCATGACCACTTCTATGAACGAACTTGGCCTGTGATTAATGAGGTAGCAATGGGTGAGGGAAGGTCTGATGGAACGCGCTTTGCACAAGGCAGCGCCCCCATTCATCTGGTCATTGGAATCGCAGGTCGTTCAGCCTACGAAGAATTGGATGAACCACAACCAGAATGGACTGCTTACCGAGAGAACTCGACTTATGGTTGGACACGATTGGTGTATGATGGAGATTCTCGTGAACTCAAATTTACGCATCACCGAATCGATGGCACGATTGGAGATACTTTCATACTACAATATGCACCATTTGAATCGACTGAAGATGGAGGAATACTGGGTATCCCCGGGTTTGGAACTGCATTGCCATTCCTTGCCCTATTTGGCGCTGCGGTTCGTCGGTTGCGTTGAAATAGATGCGGCCGATACGAGGCTTGCTTAGGCCCTTGGTGTAGCGGTCCATCATGTGGGGTTCTGGATCCCACGACCCTGGTTCGAATCCGGGAGGGCCTACTTTCACTGTACGATGGAGAACTCTGATGAACGAGTTTCAATCTCTGCTTGTAGACCTCTAATGAAATCTCCAAGTGACATTCCATTCGATTGGTCGCCGGCACGGTTGCGAATACTGACTGTCCCATTCTCGGCCTCTTCATCACCGATAATCAGCATGTAAGCGGGTTGCATTGCTCGGTGTGTTCGAATCTTCTTTCCAATCGTGTTGTCACTATCATCTATCTCGATTCGAATACCCGAATCTTTCAATTGGTTGGCAACAGTGTTTGCATATTCCTTGTGTTTCTCTGAAATCGTCAAGATGTGAACTTGAGTTGGACTCAACCACGTAGGGAACTTGCCCGCAAAGTGTTCAATCAAGACTCCACAAAAACGCTCCATGCTTCCAAACGGTGCCCGATGAATCATCACAGGACGGTGTTTCTCCCCGTCCGCGCCCGCGTACGCGAGGTCGAAGCGTTCTGGAAGATTGTAATCTACCTGAACGGTACCAAGTTGCCATTCCCTTCCGATGACATCTCGAACGACGAAGTCGATTTTCGGGCCATAGAAAGCCGCCTCACCTTCTTCTTCAGCAAATTCAACACCTAGAGATACTGCGGCATCTCTGCATGCTTGTTCGGCCTTATCCCACTTTTCAGAATCCCCTACATACTTACTAGAGTCAGGGTCACGAAGTCCAACCCTAACGCGATAATCATCCATGCCCAATGTTCCAAAGATGACTTTCACAAGTTCGATACATCCGAGTACTTCTTCTGCGATTTGGTCCTCAGTCACGAAGAGATGTGCATCGTCTTGAGTGAAACCCCGTACACGCGTCATGCCGCTGATTTCTCCAGATTGTTCCCAGCGATATACGGTTCCGAATTCTGCCAACCTTAGTGGAAGGTCGCGATAGGAACGTGGCTGACTATTGTAAATTCTAATGTGATGTGGACAATTCATCGGCTTCAGAAGATAACCATCAATCTCTCCTGCTTCCATTCGATTTGAGAGTTCACTGCAACTACAACCCTCAATAGCTAATTTATTCATCAATTCGCGTTCAACCAGTGGCGGATATTGACTGTCTTGGTAATACGGATAATGACCACTTGTACGATACAGA
>CAYYKF010000028.1:9507-19041 GCA_964441035.1 uncultured Candidatus Poseidoniales archaeon | reverse complement strand
CTGATACAGCGAATAACATCGTTGAATGGGATACTCAGTTCACTGTAGATCATTGTTTACGTGTTGTGACGGATTACGAAACTGCCTGTGATGGACAATCGGCGATAAAGCCAATGGAAACCGAAGATGAGGATGAAGCTGGCTATTTTGACGGTGTGTATCTCATGGTTTACATGCTCGGAGCGGTCAATCTAATCCTACTAATTATTGTGATGATGAGCCTCGTGACAATGTCTTCGGGTGGTGCGAAGAAGGATGAAGAAATTGAGGACGAGGATGAATGGATGATGGAATTCATGGGTGGTGGTGAAGATGAGGTAGGTTCCGCTGAAGATGTTCGCGCTGATTTGGCATCACTCAGTGAAGGTGGAACTGAACGCGCAGATGCAGACGATCCATTCGCTGCTACAGAAGGACGTGATCGCAAACGCCGAACAAAGAAGAAGTCTGATGAGATCGTTGAAGAAGAAGAGGACGAGGAGACAGATGATTCTGATGAATTTGATGACGAGGATGATTGGGAAGAAGAAGAGAAACCCAAAAAGTCTGTCAAGCGTAAGTCTGTCAAGCGTAAGTCTGTCAAGCGCAAGAAATAGATCAGTGCGGTGATTCCCTGTTTGGAATGGGTGATCCTGCAACCGTTATCGACCAGTACAGACGATATGTACAGGATGGTAGATTTGAGATTAGCGAGGTCATGGCATCAGAACTCAGCGATTTATTACTCGCAAAAAAAGGACGTTCACTCACCGAACAAGGTCATCTAGTAACTGCACTCCGGGATTTGGCAAGTATCAACGAAATACGAACCAAGTGGAAAGAGAGTCGAGCGGCGGCGGCAATGCTGGTCAAAGCACGAAAGCGATATGTCAAACTGTTGAAACAGAATGATTTCCGTTCAGAAGCTGCCGAGGCTTCAGCCTTAGAAGCAGAGGACGAAGTTCAGCGCGGGCGCGTGCGCGCGCACGAGGGGGCCTTGAAACCTGCACTACGCCATTACAAACGTGCGTTGAAGATTAAATCAAAATTCATCGAAGCCGCGTATCGTCCACTGGAAGCATACGAACAAATTCAATCCTCTTTGAAAGGAGCAGGAAGGGTTGCCGTCAAGTTAGCTAAAGTGCTTTCAGAATCCGGACCAGTCACCAGAGTTGGCGAATCATTTGAGTTTCAGCCGGAAGGGGCTGTTGTACAACCACTAGATCGCTTACTTGTGGATATGGAGCGATGGGTCGCTCCTGATTTATTATTGCCAAAAAAACATGCTACAATTCTATCAAATTCACTTGCAGAGATTCAAAGGCAAATTGAGGCTATTGAAACTGGTGAACAAGCCGCTAATGCGCGATTGCAGGCTGCAATTGATTCACTTGAACCAGCAGTAGATTATCACGAATATTCTAGAGGAAGCAAAACGTGATTAGACCTTGCCAAGATAAGATATCCACTTGCGGCAAGTTGGACACCAGGTCCAGCGATCATCATTGTGAACTGTCTCTTGGATCGCGCCACCGCAATCAGTACAAGGTGCATGAACAGTTGTAGATGTACTAACAGCCTGAGTTTCAGTTGTGGAATTCCGACGACTCATATACAAAAATCCTCCAATAAACAACAAAGCAAGAATCGCGATGATGATTCCAGACCAAGCTATAATTGAAAGTTCATCACTAGCCGATGAGTCACCTTCTTCCTGCTTTGCCTGGTCACAAGGTTCACAATCAACCTCTGGGCACGGGCCGGCGCTTACTGCAATCTCAAAGGTCTCACCACAACATCCCTGACAGGTTTTCATTTCCTCACCGGGTTGCCCATTTGAGGATTCTTCAGTTTCAAATTCATAGGTAAAGTTCACCCAATGCTCTATCACTTGACCATCCAGTGATTCAGCAATCAAAAGCACTGTCAAGCGGTCTTCATTCGATAGCCGTCCTCGATTGATGTCTACGGAAAATTGCCCGGCATCAAATGAGTGCCATTCCTGCCAAGCGATTGCACCAGGCGGTTCGATGTTTGGCATTAGATTCTCGATTCCATCGGTGGCGTTCCAAGATACACCGTAGACCTTGATTGAATCTGTGCTGTCAGAAAGTGACTTCCAAGCGATGTGAATTGTCCAGCCCGTCTCATTCCCAACCCCTGCGACTTCCAATTGCTTAGGAATCTCAAAATCCATGGGTTCGTCGCATTTTGTAGAATCTTCAGGATGATTATCAATTAATAATCCTGTATTTGATGCAGTTGGGCATCCATCTCCATCAGCATCGGACCAAGCCAACGAATCAAGGGGAAATGCATCTCCGGTTTCAATTCGAAGAAAATCTAAGCCCATGATGAAAGAGTAATTGTTACCCCACCCATCTCCGTCTGTATCTTGATATTGCAATCGATCCTCTGGGAATGCATCTCCATTCTCATTGAGACGGTTACCAGTACTTTCATTGATGTCATAGGAGTAATTGTCACCCATGCCATCGCCGTCTTGATCCCTCCATTGTGAGGGGTCTTCGGGCAAGGCATCTCCACGCTCATTGGTCCGGAGTTCTGTCATTGGGTTGAAATCAAAGAGATAGGAATCACCATGTCCATCACCATCACTATCACACCATTGTTCTGGATTTGCTGGCCATGCATCACCAAATCCGGCACCCAATATACAGGCTGGCCAATTTGAATCTGCATCCGACCACTGGTCTCCATCTGTATCAACACAACCCCTTCGGTCTAGAGAACTCGTACCCCATACAGTCGGACAATCATCACCACCCGCACCAACAGCATTGTTGTCACCATAGCCATCACCATCAGTATCAATCCATTGATGTGGGTTAATTGGAAATTCATCTTCTTCATCGATATATCCATCACCATCACTATCTGGAATCAAAACATACCAAGAATCTGTGTGGTTGGCGACGATGACCTCTCTACTATGTGTCAATGCCAATCCTCTTGGAATCCCTAAGAGTGACCACGAGCCGGTTTGTGTCATATTGAGTGCGTCATAAAATTCAATTTGGCCACTAGAACTTGTTGCTGAATCACCAACTGCAATTACGAGTAGCGATGGTTCGAAAAACACCGATGCAAATGCCTCTTCTAAGAAATTAAATTGTACCATTTGTTGAGCACTATTCGCATCCCAGATTATTGCTTGACCGTCCCAACCTGCAGACAATAAGACGTCATCAGATTGAAACCAACTCAATGCTCCTGTGTAATTATCATGCGAATATTGAATCCCAGCATCGGTCCAGAGTGTTGCAAGCGCTTCGGTTGTTTCCCATAATCGTATTGAACCATTCTGAGCGGAACTTGCCAACCAATCGCCGCTAGTACTGAATTCCATCGTCCAATGCTCAACAGAATAATCCCAAGTTCGAACTTCTATCATTTGATCTAAATCAAGGATTGATACCTTTCCTGCCACTCCAGTAGTGGACAAATTCTGTGTCCAAGACACTGCAAGATAATTGTGAACAGGATGTTTGTCTATTCTACCAAACTTTTCGATTGGATGGGTGGCATCTATTCGCCATTCCCATTCACTCTTCGGATTAAGTAAATCACAACTCACAATCGTTCCGTCAGAAAATCCAGCAATAACCAATATTTCAGTTAGAATTACACTTTTTGCGTAAGGGATTGTGTCTGTAGCTTGACCAAAATCAGGATGGAAACATTGGCTCACAATTTTTCCATTTTCGTAATTTCGAACTGTAACCACTCCACTTGATTCTGCAAAGGCCACGTAAGAATCAAACGGGTGAATGGAAATTTCGCGCATCAAATCTGCACCAAATCTCAAATGGATTTCAAGCTGATTTGAAGAAGGATCGATGTTGTAAATCTCAACCGAGCCATCCTTACCAGAACTCACGACTCGATTATTGTAATTATCAATTGCAATCGCAGTTACATCCGATGGATATGATTCTCCACCTGAAATGTATGAATGCCACCCATAGTCACCCAAGATTGCACCGGCATTGTCTAGCATCAGAATACGGCCAGGGTCATGCAAACCCGCAGCAACATGGAGACCATCTGCAGTCCACTGAACGCTGGAAAAATTCTGAGGTATTGGTGTAAACCAGTTAATCATGCCATCTTCATGAATGAAATCAACAAGGACGCCTTCATTGGGTCGATTGTAGGCTACAGTATAGCTCGCGCCGTTCGGATTGAAATCAATCGCCCAAGCCATTGATTCACCACCAGCCACATTTCTGTACCATGTCTGCACCATTGAGTTTCCTTGTACATCCCAACCAGAGACTGTATCACGATATGCTGAAATTGCACTGTCCCAAATCCGATTGAGAGATGCAACAAATGTTCCATTCTCTGATATTGCACAATCAGCCCCCCATTCATTTGTGTAAACATGCGCACTATTTGATGGGGCTCCACTGATGAAGTATGATGCATCTGCAACAACTACTTCACCGCCAATATTTGGGTCATCGATATCACCGCAGAAAACAATTCGACTTCCATCAATGGTCGAATCTAATCCCCAAAGCCATCCA
Source organism: uncultured Candidatus Poseidoniales archaeon (assembly GCA_964441035.1). Classification (GTDB taxonomy): domain Archaea; phylum Thermoplasmatota; class Poseidoniia; order Poseidoniales; family Thalassarchaeaceae; genus MGIIb-P. The sequence continues at coordinate 14,509 of CAYYKF010000028.1, read as the reverse complement.
GCTCGATCTCCATTCAAATCGCTGGACCAATGACCGGTACGCATTGATGTCGTATTCATTGGCCATGCTTCTTCTTGATCAACGACCTCGTAACTATACCACTGTGTCCCACTATCTGCTACCAATACATGTGAATCATCCAACCAAATAACGTCGACGAGTTGATTATTGTGATTTGCATGGAAAACTGTACGGCCATCGGACATATTCCAGACTGTCAAATGGTGTGTAGAAATGTCCACGGCGGCAATTAGTTCACCATTTGGTGAAACGTCAACTTCCCAGAGCATACCTGCTGGTTGCGGCTGATAAAGTCGAGCTGACCATCCAGAGCCCCAAGAAGGTGAGTTACTTATGGTCCAATTCTGCTGGGTGTTTGATTGTACATCTGAAATTGAGTTTTCAGTTAGGTTGGGTGAGTTCTCCAAAGGTAAGGTCGATATCAGCAATAGAATGAGTACCAGAATCGAAACTTGGACCCGACCCTGCGCCATGTTCTGAGGGGTGATACATTCACCTTCAGACTTCCTCAAACATGCGTTTGAGAGAATAATGGTCATCTAACCGCTCCAAATGACCCTGAATTGATGTCACAAAAGGATGCATGCGAGCCAATTTCCGCATTTTCAAGAAGGGTCGAAAAACAGCCTCTTCAACATAATTTTTAGAGTAACGGTTATGATACCGACAGCGAGCCTGACATCATGCGCCATCTCATAGATAGGGTATTAGAATTGCAAGACGATGAAGGAGATAATGGAATCTCCATCACCCACAAAGAAAGTCCGGACAATGCAGAACTCCATGACTTGCTGAAGTCTCTTCAGCCAAGAATACGAGTATTCGGTTGCGGCGGTTGTGGTGGAAATACGGTGGATCGACTCAATGCAGTTGGTCTACTTGACGAGGAATCTGCTAGAGGATATGCAGTCAACACCGATGCTCAACATTTGCTCAGGGTTGGTGTTGGCAACAAGATGCTAATCGGTCGTACAGCCAGAGGACGCGGTGCTGGTGGTGACCCTGAAAAAGGCGAGAAAGCAGCTTTTGAATCAGAGCGTACACTACAGAAGGCGGTTGAGGAGTGTGACCTTGCCTTCGTGACTGCTGGATTGGGTGGTGGCACGGGAACAGGAAGTGCTCATGTAGTCGCACGATTGGCAAAAGATGCCGGTGCCCTCACCATCGCAGTTGTCACCTACCCATTCGAATCTGAAGGGACACTGCGCAGGCAAAATGCTGAGTGGGGTTTGGAACGATTGCGCGAAGTTTGCGACACAGTGGTGGTTCTTCCAAATGAGCGATTACTCCAAGTTGAAGGGGTTCGTGATTTACCGATTGAAGCAGCATTCCGTGTTGCTGATGAATTACTCATGAGATCAATCGCAGGTGTAACGGAATTGGTTACCAAAGAAGGACTAGTCAATCTTGACTTCGAAGATTTGCGAGCTGTCATGTTGAATGGTGGCGGGATGGCAATGATTGGTTTAGGCGAAGCTAGTGGACCTGATCGAGCAATTGATGCAACACTTGAGGCACTAGATAGTCCCCTATTGGACATCGATGTAAGTGATGCACGTGGAGCATTGGTCAATGTGATTGGAGGTTCAAGCCTCACATTGGGAGAAGCAGAAGCATGTGCACAACAAATACGTGACCGCATCAATCCCTATGCCAGAATCATCTGGGGTGCGACTGTTGATGAAACAATGGGAAGTGAAATACGAGTCATGCTTGTCTTGACTGGAGTTAAATCACAGCAAATTTTTGGAGCTGCTGCTCACCAACAATTGCGAACCTTGCGTAATCGAACAATCGAATTCGTAAATTGAAATCTCAGAAGCCCCGACGTAGTCGGGCACGGTGTGTTTAAGAGAGGAAGGCAGGTCGCGAGGCACCTCTGAGGTCATACCATGTCCAGTGAAAGCAAAGACAAAGGCGCGGAAGGAAGTTCATTTGAGAGCCGAGTACAGGCTTGGCAAGATCGAATTGAATCGGGCTTCCGTGGCCTTGGAAAGGGCTCATGGGCTCGAATTCTAAAGATGGCTCGTAAGCCTACATCATTGGAATTCAAGCAAACCTGCATCGTCTGCGGAATAGGCATGTTTGTTCTAGGGTTCATCGGATTCGTACTGTTAGTTCTAATGGACAATGTCCTACCGTCTTTCTTCAATTGGTTGACTGACGGATACTGAAGGAGTTGAGAAAATGACTGATCTCGAAGAAGATGAAAAAGGCGTCAGCGAAGAGACGGATGTTATCGAAGATGTTCCTGCTGTCACAGAAGAGCCTGTCGTAGTCGAAGACTCGCAGGTCGAACAAGAACTGGAAGTAGCAGTGGAAGAAGAACCCGTTGTAGAGACATACTCACAACGTTCTGATGGATTCATTGCATTCATTCGTCATGAAGACAAAGTGTTGCTAATGCAGCGTGCTGATGGAGTGGCTGATTTCCCTGCTGCTTGGGATGGCATTTACGGAGTTGGAGACTCTCGTGACATTGATGCTGTTGTTACTAGAATCGAACAAGCAACCGGCATATCTGCTGCTGCACTGACGCACGTTCGTAGCGGCAAGCCACGTGGAGTCGAAATGGGTAACCGTTTGTATGATATTACCCCCATTCTATTCCTCTCCGAAGCGACTGAAGTTGAGCCACGAACTCTGTACAAGAATGCAGAGTGGGTTGATCCTGGGCTAATACAGGAAAAATCCTACTGCGTATCACAACTAGGAGAACTATACGGCGATGTCTCCGCTTACCTCTACATTGTCAAAACAACGATTGGACAGGAAGAAAAAGTTGCCAGAGAAATGAAAGCGCGACTTTCTGGCACAGGTTCATTGCAAGATATCCAAGATGAAATCTATGGAGTACTCTATCCTACAATAATGCGAGGCTACATCTTTGTTGAAGCAAGCGCATTCCATCATGTCGAGAAATTGATTGGACGTGCAGGTGGTCGAACAACTCCACTCAAGAATTGCAGCCGAGTATTACCGGGCACTGCACCACTGGGCGATGTAACGCCCTATCTAGAACCGAAGGCTGCTACTGCTGGTATTGAAGAAGGAGATATTGTTGAAATTCGGGTTGGGGCCTTCAAGGGCGAACGTGCGCGCGTGACCAACATTGCTGAGACCAAGGAAGAGGTTACTGTCGAGCTATTCGAGGCGGCTGTGCCGATTCCCATCACTGTTCGAGCAGATCAAGTACGCGTTACACAGCGGGTGGATTAGAATCAGAGGTCTCGCGCGCGAGTTAAATACAGGAAGTAGGTCGCGAGGCACCCAAACAGGAGATGAGACTGATGTCTGCACGCAACGAAACCCCGCATACCGTGCTCAAAACGCTCGGGCAAAAGAAGTGCAATGGGTCTTGGGATGCGTCGACTGAAAACCTGACAATGGAGCAGGTAATCGAAGTCTCTGAAACCAAGAAGGACAAACTCACAGGTGCTTCCAAGAAGGCTCGCGCACTCGAAGTAATGGGTACGTGCGTCTCCATGCGTGTTCACGTAGAAGGTATGCGCCCAAAGGAAGCTATTGTAGCTGTAAAAAAAGGAGATTTTGATTCACATTTCAACTAAGAAAATAGTCACGGATTGCGGGAGAGGGGTCACCCTCGTGGACCGCGGGGGTGAAAAATATGGAAAACAACATCAGAAAAGCAATAGAACAGGCGCTTGAAGAAGCTCCTGAGCGAAAATTCGTTGAATCGGTTGAATTTGCATTCACGATTAAAGACGTCGACCTGAAAAATCCTGCCAACCGTATCCAGGAAGAGATCCGTCTTCCTGCAGGACGGGGACGCGTGCCCAGTATCGCAATGTTCGCAGATGGCGAAATGGCCGCAAAGGCAAAAGATGCTGGTATCATTGTCATTGACCCTTCACAAATTGAAGAATTGGGTGGTACACGACAAAAGGCACGAAAACTCGCTCGTAGGCATGATTTCTTCCTCTCTGAAATTCCGCATATGGGGCCAATTGGACGATTCCTCGGTGTTGTCCTAGGTCCTCGAGGTAAGATGCCGCGGCCAGTTCCTCCTGTCGCAGACCCTGCAGCGATTGCTGCGGGTCTCAAGAATGTAGCAATCGTACGCAGCCGAGACAAGGTAACCTTCCACACCGTTGTCGGTACACGTGAGCAAGGTATTGATGCGCTGACAGAAAATGGTATGGAAGTTTGGAAGCGTGTAACGAGTAAACTTGAACGCGGTGCTGGAAATATCCGTTCATTCTATGTCAAGACCTCAATGGGTCCATCCGTTAAAACGGAGGTGGTTCTTTGATTCCTAAGGCAGCATCTTGGAAGAAGGACCGAGTAGGTACACTTACTGATTTGCTCAAGCAAGACGGTGTCGTTGGCATCATTGATGTCGAAGGAGTGCCTGCAACTGCAATGCTTGGAATGCGTGAAACACTACGCGAGCAGATGACGTTGACAATGGCAAAAAAGACCCTTGTCCGCAGAGCTTGGAAGAAAGCCGGACTTTCAGAGGAAGAACTTGAATCTCTACTGAATGGTGTCAGACTTCCAATGCTTGTGCATTCCGATACAATGAGTGCATTCCAACTCTATGCGGAACTAGACAAAACACGCACTGGGCGCCCTGCGAAGGGTGGCGACATCGCACCTGATGATATCATAATTGAGCAAGGACCTACGAGTTTCCCTCCTGGACCAATCGTTGGTGAATTCAATTCGGTTGGTATTCCTGCCAAGATTGAGAAAGGCAAGGTTGCAATCGTCAAGACCGTTACTGCGGTCGAGAAAGGAGAAGAAATTAGTGCAGATTTAGGGATTATGCTTTCAAAACTTGAAATCAATCCTATCGAGATTGGACTTATTCTCTCAGGTGCGATTGAAGGTGGCGTTTTCATGCCAGCCGGCGATTTGGATCTAGATTTAGATGGATTCACCGCTTCGGTGAAATCTGCAACCAGTGGTGCATTCAATGTCGCTTGTAATATCGGCTGGTTTACCAACGAAACTGTGC
>CAYYKF010000028.1:0-9407 GCA_964441035.1 uncultured Candidatus Poseidoniales archaeon | reverse complement strand
AGTGGTGCATTCAATGTCGCTTGTAATATCGGCTGGTTTACCAACGAAACTGTGCCAGTTCTACTTTCAAAGGCTGCTGGAGAAGCGCTAGCAGTGGCTGTTGAAGCGGGTATCACAAACGATGAAACGTTGCCCATTCTAATCAGTAAAGCACACGCCCGCATGCTATCTCTCGCGGGCCAGATGGATTCCTCTGCATTGGATGATGAACTCTCCAGTGCACTAGGCTCTGCAGCAACTGCTGCGGAAGCCGCCCCCGCTGCCACTGAAGCACCAGCCGAAGAAGAGGCTGAAGCTGAAGCGGAAGAACCTGAGGAAGAGGCCTCCTTTGAAGGCCTAGGGGATCTGTTCGGTTAAATCGAACAACAAAATAAAAGGTGAAAAAAAATGGAATATGTATATGCTGCTATGATGCTGCATTCTGCAGAGAAAGACATCGATGAAAAATCGGTCGGCGCCGTTCTGAAGGCTGCTGGTGTAAAGGCTGACGACGCACGTGTGAAAGCACTGGTCGCTAGCCTTGCTTCCGTTGATATCGGTGATGCAATGAGCCAAGCAATTGCGGCCCCGGCCGCAGCGGCCCCAGCGGCTGCTTCTGCTAGTGGTGGCTCAGATGCACCTGCTGCGGAAGAAGCTGCTGCGGAAGAAGAAGAAGAGGATGATGGTGCTGGCTTCGAAGGTCTGGGCTCCCTCTTTGGCTGATCTCTCGCATCGCATCAAAACGACTCAAGATAACACAAACCACGATGGTGGGGCGCTCCGAGCGCTTGCTGGCCGTCTGACTGTAGGTTGGACGGTTGCCGGGGCAGCCATTCACCCGCGCCTCGTCCGGCTTTCCGGTCTGCGCCCCTCCATCGTGTCTTGCTTAGCAGTCATCTCGTCACTGCGGCATCCTCATGACACAGTGACGTCGGTCTCGATGTATGGCCCGTCCTCGTAGAGTGACACTTGAGGTCTCAATTACACCTACCCAAGCGGTTCGTGCGTTCAGGGAACTTGCAGATGATGCTGGTTGGGATTGGGAACGCGATGAGGGCAGTAGATTGGTTGATCGATGGTTGATTGTGATGCCATTGACGCAAAAAACCCGCAGTTTTCGTTTGGCCATCACTGAAGGTGCAGGTAAAGGCATCGTCCTCTCTGCTTGGGAGGAAGTAAGTGGTTCCAAAGGAGGCATCTCAAAAACGGAATGGATTATTCCAGGATATCTAACTGGCGAACCACTAGAAGAACTACTGAAAGCATGGAGTGCTCGGCATCCTAGGTGTCCTTGGCGGTGGAGTTTCGCAGAGCGTTCAATGATTGGATTTTTGTTACCTGTTTGGCGTAGAAGTCGTCGTGAATTCCGAAAATTTGGGATTGATACACGCAGACGAGCATGGCCTCTTGAGGCTGATTGGCCACCCGTAGGGTGGCCTGATGCAAGAGAAGAGGAATGAAAAGCGTAGAGAAGGCAGGTTCATCAACCACTCATTGGCTGCATTGTTCGGAGGGACCCAAATGGACATGGATACAATCATCTCGAAATGGTTCTCCACACGTGAGCAACAGATTACATGGAGTGTGTGTCTGGTCTTCCTCATCATATTCCCACTTTACTTCGCAAATATGGCCTCATTCTTACCCGGTGGAGCGACTGTTGTCAGTGGTGATTCATCAGGTAGTTGGAGTGTGACGTTCACCGAAAATGAAGAGGATGGTGAAGAAACCATCGAGGATATGGAACATGAAGACACCTACGAATTGGAATTCTCCTTTGACGATATGGCGCCGAATCTAGCCTATATCGAAGTCATTGTTGAGCATACCGAAAGTGGTGAACAAGGTCCTGCACCCGGGCCATTTGGGAACATAGAACCCTGGCAAGAACAATGCGATACTGTTGATGTTGAATTAGACATGGACGACGTAAATGGTTGGATTGAGGATGGGAGCACGACCTCAAGTTCATCGAGTGATTGTCCGAGTACACAGGTTCTTCGAATATTTATGATGAAAAATTACACAGGTCAGGATTATCAGACTGACGGTTCAAAGAATTCAATCCTTGCAATGTATGATGATGCTGATCAAGGTAGAGGTGATTGGAAAGCTGAAATCACACTCACTGTAAACGAAGGTAGTGGACCTGGCCCTGGAGCGACAAGTAACCGCGATAACGGAGAAACTGTAACCATCTCATGGAGAGCTGTTTCTGTTGAAGTCGAAGTGACCGCATACGTCGATACTTCGATTGAATTGTAGGTCGTAACGCTGTTAAGTTACCCCTTCTACCGTAAACCATGAACGACGGTATTGGATTTATGCTCATCATCGGTACGCCCTTACTAATGTGGCTCATTGGCTCCACAATGAAAATTATCAAGCAATGGGAAGGTGCTGTAGTCTTCCGACTTGGTGTCTGCAAAGGTGTCTTGAAGCCGGGATTACGAATGGTACTCCCTGGATTTGACAAACTGGTTCGCTGGGATGTACGGATGTTGATTAATGACGTACCTGGTCAATCTGTGGTAACCAAAGACAACATTTCACTCACAATCGACGCTGTTGTATTCTACCGCGTGAGAGACCCGATGGATGCTGTCAACAAGGTGACAAATGCCCGAGAAATGATTGCCATGGCTGCACAAGGTGCATTGCGTGACGTCATTGGTTCTCTTGAGTTGGATACAGTTCTTCAACAGCGAGAAATGGTTGCGAATCGAATTCGTGAAAATCTGGATGATGCAACCGACCCTTGGGGCATCGATGTGCGCCATATCGAGCTTACGGATTTGCAATTACCACATGACCTTACACGTGCAATGGCCAAAGAGGCTGAAGCAGACAGGGAAGCGAAATCTCGTATCATCAAGGCTAGCGCAGAGCGTGAGGCTGCTACCAAACTCGCAGAGGCTCAGGAACTATTCACACGCTTCCCTGCGCTAATGGAATTACGTCGCCTGCAAGTACTGACTGAAGTCGGTGCAGAACACAATGCAACTCGAATCATGATGCTGCCTGATACCCTGCTTGAAGTCGGTCCAGGTGTTCTCAACAAATTGTTAGGAGGTGGTAAGTGATGGATGATATCGCATTTATTTGTGGTATGTTCTGTTCCCTCTCCATCGGCTTTTTCATCATGGGATGGCTCATCAGTGGTGGGAGTTCAGTGTTCGTACCATCCGGTGCCGCTCCAGGTGGACATGCTCCCAGAGGAACTTGGCCGCGAAGAGCGGTTGGATGGCCTTGGACAGTATTTGACCAGTACGAACGTGGTGTAAGATTCCGTTGGGGCAAAGCAGTGACTACAGAAACTGGAGTCGGGATTCGATTCAGAGTACCCATCATGGAGGAATTGATTGCTGTTGATATCCGAGATCGTCCTGAAAATATTCCTAATCAAGTTTGCATTAGTCGAGATAACGTATCCATCAAGGTCGATGGTGTCGTTTATTGGAAGGTTTTCCAACCAATAAACGCTGTATTATCCGTATCTGACCCTGGAGCGATTATTCGCAACGCTACAATGGCCAACCTCCGGGTGGTTATTGGTGAATTCACACTAGATGAGTTGTTGCAGAAGCGTGAATTAATCGCACACAGACTTGAGGAATTACTCGATGCGTTCAGCAGACCGATTGGAATCGATATCTCACGTGTGGATATCACTGATGTGGTCATCCCTCACGACATGCAGCGTGCAATGGCCAGAGAAGCTGAAGCACAACGTGAACGCCGTGCAAGACTCATTCGTGCACAAGGTGAGGTCGAAGCGGTGAAGAATCTCAGCCATGCGGCCCACACACTTGCAAAGAACCCTGAGTTGCTGGAACTACGTCGCCTGCAGACTGTTGGTGAACTTGGTATGGAACAGAGTACACTCATTACGTTGGTATTGCCTTACGACTATGGACACCTTGGTGGCGGTCGTGCAGGAGATGACAAGAAATTCTCTGATGCAGATAATGACGCGTACCTTGAATCGCTAGGTATCAGTCTGGACGAAGTTGATGTTGTAGTCCTAGATGAACAGGATGTAACACAAGCAGCAAAAGCCATCGAAATGGCAACAAGTCCTACCGCACCACCCACAGATTTGCCCAATATACCTGTAACGGACAAGCCAACGTCAATTGATGGCTTTGATTTACCAGAAAAACTCTGATTAAGTCTTGGCGACGATTTTCACGACTGCATTGTCTGAAAGTTCGTGGTCTGCTCCAATGATACGTCCGGAACGAGCATCAACTGCTCGAATGAAACCATCACCAAGATCTGAATGCACGGCGTAAGCAAGTCCCTTTGCAACCGTACCATTCACGACAAGGAAGGCATCGGGTAGTACGCGACCATCGCCATCAGTCCAATGGGTTTCATCTTGAACGGGATATGCGATAATCTGATTCAAGCGCTCACGAACAATGCGAGATACTAGCGAAACAAGACCGGTGCCTGCTAAACGCGTAAGTCGTGATTGGAGCGCATCAAGTCCCTTGCGTTGCGCATCAGTTAGCTGAGAATCTCCTACATCATTGATGGTGAAGTTGGTGGCTCCTGGCGGATAATCAATGAAACCGGCTTTTGCTGCCCTACGTAACGCCAACTCGCTGTCTGCACTGGTTGCAACCAATATGCCTCCTTCTGACTCAACTTGTAACTGCAAAGCATCCCATGCTCCATCTTCTGCTTCGTCAGCCTTGTTTGCAGCCACACAAAGCGGGAAAATGGCTCTGCGCAGATGATGCGATAAACTCTCACGCGTGCCAGCATTCCAATCCCATGGATTTGCATCGTTTGGCTCGCAATCCCGCTTGAAAGAATCTAAACCGGCTGCAACCATCAATTCAGTTGCTCCAATTCCTGTCAACTGACTGTGAATGTAAGTTACCAATCCTTTCTCACCCTCTGCTTGGACACGACGCACACCACGATTCCAACCTGCATCCAAAATACCATGAATCCACATTGCCAATTCATCGACTAGGAAATTGTGCTCATCTACAGGATTACAAGCACCTGGTCCGATTGGATTTCCTTCCAAATCAGTTGAGCCAGAAGCGTCCACAACTTGGATTAGAGCATCACATTGAGCGAGGTCATTGAGAAATTGATTTCCTCGACCTTTGCCATCATGGGCACCTGGAACGAGACCTGCAACATCAACAAGCGTCACAGGAATCCTTCGAACATGTGCGATACATGCACCGGTTCTTGGCTCGCAAAGACTACCCGCTCGCGGGTCACCATCAGATGTTGGTTCCAAGCGACCATCTGCTTCTCGCTTTGCTCGCAAATCAACGCAGGGACATGGAGTATCTGCTGGAAGGAATGTCACACCGACATTCGGATCTATGGTAGTAAATGGGTAGTTGGCAATCTCAACTGAACTTTCAGTCAAAGCGGCGAATGTGGTAGACTTGCCCACATTGGGCTTGCCAACCAATCCAATTCGCATGGTCACTCTTCCTCGTCGGCTTCAGCATCGCTGACGACATCAATCTCTGTATCGATACCTGCACCTGCAGCGAGTAACTGACGGATGGTGGTCGTTCCAGGTGTTAGCGCCATGCGTGATGCTGTAACGCCCGTTGGTGCTTCTGAAGCATGTGGTGTGCCACTGAAATGACCGCGAATCATGTTGAGCATCATCAAAATCGATGCAATTACAACAGCATAATATGCGATGGATGCAAGCGTATTCAGATTCTCAACTGCGGTCATATCATACAACTCCAATTCATTGGCATCGACAACATCAGTCATGGCTGCACTCGTCATGGCTGCACTCATTGAAAGTAAGAATGCGAGGATGGCACCACCGGCAAACATCCACAGCACTGTGCGTGATGATTGGTCACTGTACAAGTTACGACCAGATGCGGCTGGGAAACAAGTCATTGCGCCACCGACTGCGATAAGACCCATTGCGCCCCAGAGGAACAGTGTATCCATTGGACCCAGCATGTGTGAAATTTCTCCGGCTGAATGTGCATCAGAGGCTGTAAATAGACTACCAACAGCACTTGCAACTAGTAGGAACATTCCAAACATGACTGCTGTTGAACCTGAACTGAACGTGGTCGCACTCCAATTTGAACGAGCCGTTTGCAATACGTTCATCGCAGCTGCGATGATTGGAATCAAACTGGCTGCAAAGAAAATGGTCAGCACACCGGCGTCTCCACTGGACAAAGCACCCTCTGCTGCAGATACACCAATTGGACTTAGAGTGACGAAAGTCAATAACACGGTTGCACCAGCAAGTGTTCGACTCCAGAGAGGAACTCCTGCTTCACTGGGTACAACATAGTATGCTACAGCAAGAGCGCTGGCAAGCATTGAGAGTACACCCATACTCTCCGTTACTGCATCATCAATTCCGCAAACAAAGCACACTGCGCACATAATCAATGGCATTGAGAGTCCAAAGATGATGAGCCACTGACTTGGCTGAAGTGGACCTTCAGTGGTTCGATTACCAATTGTGAGTAGATGATTTGCGATGATTGCTATAATGATTAGAACTGCGATGGTATCACTCACAGTACCAAGCAGGTCACTATTGTCGCCGCTCATATGTGCTCCAATGAAGCCCAGCAGCAATCCAGTCGAGTAACCATAGGAAGTTAGAACCGCATTGGTATCACTTGCTAGGTCACAACCAGAAAGACGACTATTGATGTGCAATCCTGCACCGATGAGAAGCATCAGAATACCACCTTCTGCAGCGAGAGTGGAGGCTGCTGAGAGTTGCGCAGTGGATGGAGAATATCCCACTCCACTTAGGCTAGCAATGGCATCTGGTTCATGACCAAGCCACATTCCGACGAATGTAAACGATGCCCCAACACATACCCAAAGCATACCGTGAAGCATCCAAGCGACTGGGCCTGAACCAGCCCTGCCTTCAAACAAATCCTTACCGGGACCGAGTGCCTTCTCCATGAAGAAATCACTCATGTCGTGAATGAGTTCCTGAAAAATTGGAACCCCGCGACTAATCAAAACCCACGTAAAAATGAAGGCCAGCCAAAGCAAGAGGAGATCTGAAATCAACATGCATCACACCTCCTAGTCCTCAAGGGCCTCCCCAATGACGGTTGCAACCATCATTCCAAACCCTATGACAATGCCAATCAGGAAAATCCAGATACCGCTGTTGGCCAATCCACTAAATAGCGTGATTACATCACCAAAGGCTGGCAATTCTGAATCTGGGAAGAGAATACTATGCAGGATTAACAAAGCAAAAGCAGCGACGATGCTAAGCACCAGTAGCACTCGACCCATGGTCGGTTCTTCGTCTCCTAGCGTGACATCTGGAAGCATCGATTCGTTTGTCATTTTACATCAGCACCGGAAGGGTTGCCCTTAGGGCAACCCGGCCACAAGTAGAGCGCTCATAAGCGTTCGGCGAGAGAATGGACCCCCGGAGGGGGTCCGTGACTCAAGGCGAAAGTAACGCCTCAATGGGATTCAAACGGCGGTCTAGTCCACTTCCAAGCGGTATTGGCAACATACTATCTGTCAATATTTCAGTATTCCAGAGCGCCTTGCATTCACATGAGATGCCTTCGAATTCCAACAGAGATCCCGACACCGAATAACGCTCAATTGCCGCAGCAACATGCTTGTCACACTTACCACAATTATGAGCGCCACGAATCGAACCTGCTGCGGTTGGGTGAACAATCAAGCGGGTTTTGGCTTCCTCTCCTTCTGGATGAATATCTGTGTGTACATCCTCAATCATTTGAACCAGAGACCACAACCATGGTGGTCGATATTCACGATTGCGGAATAAACGGTCAACAATGGTCCGCCTTTGGATGTTCATCGGGTTGACACTGATCTCATCACTCTCTTCAGCCACTTCACGAATCCATTTGGCGGTGTGATGTAAAGCATCGCCTTCTGACATGAATGGTGGCTTGAACAACAAGTAGGTCTTCGCACGCAATCCATTGTCTTGTAGAGTCTTCACCGCTTTTTGCCAAGTTTTGGTGCGGAACCCTTTGTTACAATGGAACTTGAGTACTTCATCATCAAACGCCTCTAAGCCGATGGCAACTGTACATCCTGGATGACGTTCTGCAACCCAAGTAATCTTGTCTGGATGGCAGAGATGCGCTTGAGCTTCAACAATGAGATGTTTGCCCATCGCATACGTTTCTTTGAGAACAGTCTCTTGCCAATCTGGAGGATTTTCCTCATCTTCAAAGAATGTTCCAGAGGTGTAGACTTTGACCATGTCACAGCCTTCAAAATCATTCAACTGCTCCTTTGCATGAGCCCATTGGGCGTGTAAATTGAGACTTGTAACATCGTCGCGAACATCATTGAAATATCCACAAAATGTACAACCTGATTTCCACCACCACTGACAACCGCGTGTGCGCAGAATAACTGTTGCTGCAGTACAGAATGTGCCGTCAGGAAGACGCTCTGGTGTGGTGTAAACTGTGGCGGGCTCATCGGCATTCCAAGATTCACGAATCTGTATGGATTCAATCGAATTTTCAGGAGCCTTGACCAAATGATGAACCTTCACAGCCTTGCCTGGTTGGGCAAGAAGACCACCAGTCATAGGCTCGCTCATGCCCCTTGGGGCATCTATCCTGTTTTGAAGCCGTCGTCAAGCAACTGTAACGCTGGAATCACCTGAAACTGCTGTGCCACGGTATGTAACATAGATGTCAATTGTTGTTGAACCATCTGCACCAGCGATGTCAGTACCGCTCTCTGAGAGAATCAGGAATTCGTCTGTCTCCCAAACGCTGTCGTCGTCACCATCTTGGCCGATTCTGCATTCTTGACTTGCGTCAGGTGCACAGTCGTAAGTATTGTCACCAACACTTAGCTTCATCACTACGAACGCCCAGTTCAGGTCGTCCTCAGCGTACTGCCATCTCATGCTGATCAACCCGTCATCGTCGCTGTCAGTTGTCTCTGAGAAGGCGTCTTCAGCTGTGTAGCTGTTGCCTGTACCAGAGTATTCTGGCTGCTCGGTTTGTTGGTTGAAAATTTCCGAATCTGAACTATCTGAATCTGAGCTATCTGAATCAAAACTAATAGTACCTGCCGTAAACAATCCAAGAATAATGACTGATATCATCGAAAAGGCAACTGCAGCAATAATTATTGGTGAATGTATGCTTGATTGATTGGATTGCAGAGATTGTATCTCCCTATGTGGTTGTTGGTGAGAGGGTTGTTCAAGAAGTGAGTCATAATGATACTGCTCTTGCATATGCAACTCCTCTTGCAATTGCTGGATTTGCTCTTTCAAATAGTAATTTTCTTCTTGCAAACGGGCATAATCCCCAGGTGTAATGTTGGGGTTATCGTTGCCTGAAGGTTGCATTCAAATCACTCAATATTCAAGTGGCATATACGCTTGAATCACCGCTAACTTGTGCGTTACG
>CAYYKF010000027.1:17329-19215 GCA_964441035.1 uncultured Candidatus Poseidoniales archaeon | reverse complement strand
TTTATGATACCATCATCATCAGTGACCCATTCAACAGTGGTATCAACAGAACAGTGGACGTTGCAGCAATATTGACTCCCTCATCGTCTTTCTTCATGAATGGCATCCATATTTCATCAGAATTGGCCGAAGATCGATTTGATGCGGAACCAGAGATTATTCTATTCAGCGTGCCTGATGGTGTTGATGTGGATTCACAACAGGAACTTGCAGACGAAATTGAAAGTGGCATGATTGAACATCAAGTCAATACGTTAGTCATTGGTATTTACTTTGCAAAATTGCAATCCTTCGCTTTGAGTATGCTTGACTTGTTGCAAGCATTCTTGGCACTTGGCCTTGCGGTTGGCATTGCTGGACTGGCCGTAATCACGATACGAAATGTCAGTGAACGTCGTCATCAAATTGGGATTTTACGTGCCCTTGGTTTCCAACGCGGAATGGTCGTATCTTCATTTTTGATTGAATTAACTTGGATTTCTTTCTTAGGCATTCTAAATGGGGCCTTGGTTGGCATAGGGTTCCACTATGCGTTATACGACCGATTTTTGCGTGAAGAAGGTGCATCCTTCGTAATGCCATGGGCAGAAATATCACTGATTGTTTTCGGTGCTTATCTTCTAACTCTAATTGCAACGATTTGGCCAGTGTTGAAAGCAGCCTCAATTAGTCCCGCTGAGGCGCTACGAGATGTTCAATAAGTTACAAATTGATTGTTCCATTATTAATAAAGGAATACAAGTTTAAAGCCCAAAAAGTAACTTGATGCGCCCATCACTATAAATACGCCTTTTTCCTGTGACGGAGTACCCACTGTGAGGGAGGACTGTAAAGTGAAGCAAATAGTGCCTATTGTACTCGCTGTGTTGATGATGTCCAGCTTGTTCGCTGGAATCGACATGGACGAACTGAAGGAAACGAAAGAAATGGACACCGATGGAAGAGCGGCTTACGAGCTGAATCTCCACGATGTTCTCTCGCCGAGAGCGACATACGAAGATAGCGCTGGAAATACCCGGAATGGAATAGACGTCGGTGACGCCATCCATTTCCGACCCATCATTTTGAATGATGGTGACAATGACCAGACTGAGTTCAACATTCGTGTAACTGTCGCTCCGCGAGGAGACGGAATGCCAACCATCATCGACAATACTGATTCTGCAGTATGTCCAGGTGGTACAGCTGTTGGCTGCAATGGTGGCGAAACCCTAGCGCCAAGAGCATATCTTGGTGGAGGTGCATACGAGGTTCACACACCTGCTGGTGATGTGTTAACTTGGACACCATCCATCCCAGGTTGGTACACAGTTACAATCTCTGTCGCAACGGTCATGAGTGAGCATGATTCTGACTTGACCAACAACGACATCTCAGTTGATGTGATGGTTGAAGATTATCAGGACTTGCAAGTTGATTTGTGCTGGACAGATGGTCCAAGCGGAGAATGCTTGGAAAGCGACGTGTATCAGGCTCAGGGAGCAGGATCACACCCATTCATGCTCATGGTGAACTCAAGCGGTTCACAAACATGGGATGCTCGTGAGGTCACCATCAGCGTAGACTTTGGTGGCAGTTATGATATCACACAGAGTACCTTTGATACCGGCAGCGGTCCAGTTCAAGGTGACTCATTCACACTTGTGCATGGTACAGACAGACTAGTCGATGTATGGCACAATGAGTCAAATCCAGAGCAAACAGATACTCATGATGAAAATCCTTGTGCTAACAATGCCAATCCATGCAATCAAACCCGCAGGGTTGCAGATTTCGGTGTAGTTGGAACGTATCGAGGTGCAATTGCAACTGATTCAGCGAGTTCTGGTGGCAGTTCGACTTTCTCAGTCGAAGCGAACCTAGTCTCGTTTGTTGCTTATGAGGCA
>CAYYKF010000027.1:0-17229 GCA_964441035.1 uncultured Candidatus Poseidoniales archaeon | reverse complement strand
TGGCTTGGTTCACGCCAAGTTACTGCTACAGTAACCGATGAGCATGGAGCATCTGATTCAGACAACATCTTGGTAGCAGTTTGGAACAGTTATTCAGTAGACATTGCGGCGACAGGCGCATCATTGTCGTACTCTTTGGTGTATGCACCAGCAGTGATGTACAACATGAGCGCAACTGATGCAACTCAAGTACTCGATGCAAATTTGGGTACATCTGGTAGCTTCAACAGTGTTGTAGCACTCGATGTGGTCGCAACGAATTTGTTCAGCCCGACTCAGGTAAGCGGCGAGACATTAGCGGTCACTTACGATGCTGGAAGTGTCGATGACGACTATGACCTCTGGTTCTATCGTGCTGGAACAGATGAGTGGACTCCATTAGGTGCTGACAAGACCGCTGCAAGCGGTGGCGGTGTAACCTTGACAGTAGATCGCTCAAGTTCGGGATACCCAAACTTGGAATCGGGACTCTATGCAATATTCGCAACTTCGAATGATGGTACGACCCCACCAGCAACAGGTGTCGAAAACTTGGTTCACATGCGAAAGGCAGGGGCACAGATTGACTTGTCCTGGGATTTGACCGATTCAAGTCTAGCGAACGTGTTCATGGACCTAACACATGTATACTACTGTGTGGATGACGGTAGTGGTTGTGATGCTCTAGGTGGCACTCACACGAAGGTTCCAGTGACAGAGACATCGCACACCATTATGGGTACAGATGCTACGACATACAACATTGTCGTGCGCGTAGAGAATGGTAATGAGGACTCTAGTGGAAACGCATTGTTCCACACCTCTGTTGGTACCACAACGGTCACCGCAGACGGCAGCGTCTCACCATCTCCAACAATCTCTGATTTGGGTGCAAATGCAAAGGATTTGGACAGCGCAATCGAGGGCACTGATGCACTTGGATTTACGTGGTCCGCAACCGATACTGGTGACGTCGAAACATGGATGATTTGCTGGGCTGCATATCAGTTTGAATCAACAGACTGGAGTGGGCTTGTAGGTAGTGGAACCAGCTGTGCTGCGACCACTGACAGCACAATGTCGTCAGATGTAGCCGAGCAGACCATTTGTGGTGGAGCGTGCAACGGCCAGCTATACTTCGGTGTAGCAGGTGTTGACGATACTGGCAACGTTGATACAGCTGCGGCCAGTTACTTCTACGATGCAACTGATCCTAACACAGCACCACCTACCACAACAGAGGAATCTGAGGAAACCAGCGATAGTGATACACCAAAGCAGGCGATGTATGCAATCATCGCTCTTGTTGTCTTGGCTGTTATCGGCGGCGCGTTCATCCTCACCCGCGGTGGTGGCGGTGAAGGCGAAGACAAAGAGTGGGATTACTGATCTCTAGGTCTTCTAAAGAGACATGACCTGCCCTCAGGGGCAGTGACCCGGGCCGGACCCCCTACGGGGGTCCGGCCCCTTTTTTTGTTTCACATTCACAGCCAGGTTCAATACACATTCATAATCGGCTATGTTGGAGAAATATGCTTTAGTACAACGATTAGAGATTCGGTTTAAGTCACCAAATTATCTGATTCGAGACAAATTTTTTCTTGAAATCATTGCTTGAGATCTGGAAAATAAATTTTGTTACAAATAGTTTGTACCACTACTTTTTGGCCCATTTTTTCTAACAAAGAAATGTGACGCAGTTTACCGAACGTAATTGCGATTTCAAACGTATTGTACCCATACGGTTATATGAGCGACAAAGCGTGGGAACACCCGTTCATACGACAGTCTGGGGTATGTAACATGGTGACAAAAGGAAAGAAGAAGATGCTGGGTGGCAGTTGGCTGCTACTTACGCTGTTGATGATTGGAATGAGCTGGAGTGCTGCGGTACCTCCTGCAGATGACGCTGTATCAGCCACTGAGGCTGAAGATGGCACGACAACTGTAGAGGACCCATACGCACTCAGCGTGGAGGAAATTGAACCGGCATCCTATGCCGAGTATGGTTATCCAGATGAGAACGAACTCGTTGGTAGCCGAACATCAACCTCCAAGACGTATGTGACTGAGACCGGTAAGACCGCCTTGGTAACGACTGACCCAATTCACTATCTGGATGATGGTGGAGTATGGCAGAACATAGATCTCAATATTGAGACGACTGCTTCGGGTTGGGCTGTGACCGAGAACACGTTCAAAACCGAGTTCAGCACGGATTTAAACCGAGGTATCACGATTGAGGTCAACGAAAACATCGATCCAATCTTGATGGGTCTCAATCCGTCCATCGTGACGATTGAGGGCGACGGTATGTCGCCGTTGCAATATGGCCTGGATGAAACTCCAGAGACCATTTCAACTGGTGGCAATGTGCTGCGTTACCCAATGGGTGAGGGTGTATCCCTTGACTATCAGGTAACCTCCACGTCGGTTAAGCAGAACCTCATTATCCGTGACATGCCTTACTTCCCTGACGGGTTTAAGGGGTACTTCGGTATTCAGGAAGAAATGATTCTTCCAGTTGGATACTCAGTGTTCAACGGCGAAAGTCCGTTGCGTGATGGCGAAGTCATGAAGACCAATGGAACTCTTGAGATTCGCAACATCGAGACTGGTGAATTGTTGGTAACCATTCCAGCACCACTGGTTACCGATAGCAATGAGACAGGTAGTCTTGAGCCGGTATTTGGTCAGTACATCTTGATGCAAATCGGAGAACAGGTACATCTTACGACAGTTATTGATTCAGATTGGCTAACAAACGAGTCTCGTGTTTACCCAGTCGTCATCGATCCTTCAGTGGATGTATATGCTTCCAGTACATGGTACGCTTATCACTACAGATACACTCGATGGGGTTACACCTATTCTTACTTCAGGTCGTATTCCACAAGTAGCATTGGTTACACTTGCTACGGCAGTGGAAATTATTACACCAGTTGTACCTCTTCAAGTATCTACCAATACTACGCTTATTGGACAATTTACAGATTTAATTTGCAAAACGTAGTACCGAATGGTGCGACTGTGAATGATCCAAATTGTTCCAATTGCGGTGTTGATTTCTCAGCACATGTAGGCCGTTATTATGCCGGCAGTGGAAACCACGCCGTAGCGGTATTGAAGAGTGGAACTTCACAGAGTTCAACAATCGTTGATCCGAGCAGTGGAGCTGCTTCAACTAGGGCTCAGCGCGCTATGAACAGCCCGTTATCATCGTCTTCAACTACGATTTCTGACCCAGGATACTACTACTATGGCGGTTCCGTCAAGAAAATCACAATGAATTCGGCTGGTGAGGACGATGTCCAAGATGCCATTGATGGTAATGCAGCCGGAAGTAGCGGAAACATCCTTGGTCTTGTCGTAAAGGCCACTACCAACGAACCTCGCTGGTATTGGTGTGCACACTCTGGACCATCCTACTACGGATGCACAGGTAACTCGAACAAGCCTCACTTGGAGATAGAGTACACTGGTGGTTCAGATCAGCAAGCACCAGCGGCAACCCTAACGCCTTTCGATGGATGGACAACCTATCTTACTGGTTCTCGAACCATGTACCTCGAATTGGCTGATGCAAGTGGCATTAACACAACTACAGCAGGAAACCCTCACCTATGGTGGCGGGCTGATTCCGGATCATGGAGCGCTGTCACCGCTTCTACTCTCGGAACCTGCGCAGCTGGTGCCGCTTGTTACTTCAAGGCCACACTTCCAGCCCAGACAGCACCTACAACTGGAACAAAGACCATTGAATATTACTGGGCTTACCGAGATTCACCTGCACCACCTAACGGTGGTGTGGCAGGTACCACTGGTACCTCACCATCGGGTGGAACAGGTCTACCAAGCAATATGAATACACATCCAAGTAATCCATACAGTTACGAAATCGAGCATATCGACAATGCAGCTGATGGAGACAATAAGTGGATGCTTAAGGCTAGCGGTTGGAACTCGTATTCCTACTACTCAGCACAGCGATACTATGACTGGCAGATGACTTACTACGAACCAAGCCGTGAATACCACATCGAGTGGGACACGAGCAATTGTGGTACGGGTAGTAATTCTTGCTTCAACGCAGCCTCAGTTCTTGATTTGCGATACTATCCTAACACGATTCGGTACGCTACTTCATCAACTGCTCAGAACAACAAGGAGGTCGTAAAGGTTCCAGGCCTAAGCATGTCAGCTGATGACGGTCCAGGTATGGACTTGATTTTCTTCCATGATGGTACCAAGTTTGGTGTCATGGGCTATGAAGAGTCTAGTGGTACTGGAATCGGGCAACCGAACGGTGATGGTGACATTTACACCCAACTGGATTACGGTAGCACCGATGATGGTTTCGTTATTGTCGACATTCCTGGTGACATTACAGGTTACTTTGGTGGATTCTCATGGAACGCATCGTACAACTTGAACAGTGCTAACCGCAACAAGTTCTGTATTAGTACGAACAACCACCCGTTGATTTTCACGCGATCTACCCGAACGTATGGTACATACAACAACCCATGCATTAGTTCGTATTCCTTCTATAACTACCAGTATGCATGGAACGGATTCATGCTACCTGGTTATGATGGAAAGGTAAACAATGGCTGGTCCATTGCATCAAAGGTTAGTTCAATTAAGCCGACACCTGACACATTCCCACCGGAGTTTGATCACGGTGGATTGATGGACAGTTATGTTGACACATCGCGTTCGTTGACGTTCCAAATTAAGGACGTTGGTGACCCAGCGGTCGGTTTGGACGTCACTACGGCGAACCAGCCAACTATGGAGTATCGAGTCAATTGGGCGGCTGCGAATGCTGACGGCCAAGATGGCAATCCTTCATCTGCAGGCTGGACTGGATGGACAACTCGTTCATTCTCACCAGTAGGCGCCGCAATTGCGAGCTGTGAGATGTCTGCGTGTACTTGGACTACAAGTATACCTGGTACAATGCGCGGAAACACTGTTGAGTACAGAATGACCGCTCAGGATACACTCGGAAATGTCAACACCACAACCGCATATTCGTATGAGCTCAAATCACCAACCAAGGTGTTTGTGCTTGAGTGGCATGACATGACTGCAGGCTTCAACTCTGGATACAACGTCAATTATCAGGTACGCCTTTATGACGTAACCAATGAGATTGAGTTTGAGTACGATACTGACAGTAACGCATACTACGATTACCAGTACATCGGTTATCAGAACCCTAGCGCAACCGCAGGTCACGAGATTCGCGGTCGTGGTGCTGGCTTCGTCGGCGGTGTGAATCCGTTCTCGAACAACTACAGAATTGCAACAGATGGTACTGAGCACTCGTATGAGACCTATGCAGCTGGATACACTGAATTGTTCAACTACAATGAAGAGTTCACCGGTAACAACAACGGTCAACCATACACGTACTATTGTACTCGCTACTTCAGCAACTATCGAGCAGATTGCAGCACGGTCATTGACCTGCCTGCTGGCTTCGACTTCGAGTACTTCGGCAGCACTTACAGCGGTGACAGTGGTCACAAGATTCACGCAATCCGCCACGGTGCAATGCAGTTCAGTACGTCCAGTTCTACACAGAGTGCACAAATGATGTCCTCTTCGTGGGGTACAACCATGCCAACACTACCAAGCGGCTCCTCATATGCTGCTAACGTAGACTTGGCACCATGGTGGGGCTACTATGCCGCATACTACTGCTACTACAACTCGGGATCAGAGTGCAGCATCCGCAGCAAGGTGATTCCATTCGATGGAGCAGGTATGGACGTGAACCAGGATATCACAACAGCGACAATTTGGGACGCAGAACAGAGCCCAATCCGTGTCAACCCAGCCAATGGTGACTATCTGCAGGTCTCTGCAGACCTCACAATTGAGGCAGGCGTTGAAGTACAGATTGCTGAAGGCAAAGGTATCGTCTTCACGGGCGCGTGTAACAAGCTGGTTGCAAACGGAAACGCAACACACCCTGTTACGATTAAGAACATGGGTAGCGCATATGCGAAGGGTCTTGCATTCACCAATGGTTGTGCAACAACTGATGATCGCCACACTCTCACACACACGAACTTTGAGAATTTGGAAATCGCATTGAGTATGGGAAGCCGACACGGTTCGGCACCTCACTACAACGGCAACGTTGGTGACTTCACGCTAAATGACGTAACCTTCACAAACGTGAGCACGGCTATCAGCCACGGTAGTGGCCAAGGCACAAACGTGGACATGTCTGAAGTTAGCGTCACAAACAGCGAAGACAGTTGTATGGTATTCCCTGATGATTCAACGATTACTTGGATTGGAGGTTCTGCCACTGATTGTAACACCCACGCCTACTCGGGCCAAGGTGCAGTGGAAACAGGTGACGGTACAGACGTTTGGATTGAGAACGTCACCGTAATAGATGCAGCAGTCAATGGTATCTTTGGTACAGCAGATAGTTTGCATCTATCCAACGTAACAGTTGATGCATCCGCAGGCTTCAATACGCAGCAATCTGGTACTGCAGTTGCTCAAACGAGCACTGCTAACAGTGGAACGAGCTTGTATGCGTTCAACGTCGAGATGGCGAACTACGTTGCAGCTCTAACCACACATGCTACAGATAGCATCCACATGGAGCAACTGGACAGTTCTGGTGACTCCAACGGTTACTGGATTACTCCAGCCGGTTCAGCCAGCACAACAGTTGGTGACACAGGTTGGACAATGACCGATGTATCCGCAGACGGTGGCTTGACCATAGCGCGTACAATGCCAGTATCGATGGATGACATCGATCTTGGTGGCGAACTCAAGTTCTCAGGAACTGGTCCGACAACGGACCTCTTGACTGGCAAGAATGTTGCTGCTCAAGGCCTGTCAGTCAATGGTTGCGGTTGGAAGATTGACTTCACAAACGTAGACCTTGGTGATGTATCGAACACCGCAGA
This sequence comes from uncultured Candidatus Poseidoniales archaeon, assembly GCA_964441035.1. Taxonomy (GTDB): domain Archaea; phylum Thermoplasmatota; class Poseidoniia; order Poseidoniales; family Thalassarchaeaceae; genus MGIIb-P. The sequence continues at coordinate 10,303 of CAYYKF010000027.1, read as the reverse complement.
CTCTTGGGTCTCGGCAAACTGTGGTTTGACAACAACCAGCAACGTCGTATCTATCTCTGATGGAACAATTGAGGGCAAGTCGGCAGCCGCCGGTAAGCAAAACAACTTCGCGTACGCGAGGAACTCGATTTTGACTCTCGCTTCAATGGCTGTCGACGGACAAACACAAAATAACGCATACTTGGCCAGCGCTGGCACCAACGGTGACATCCGCTTGGTTGCCGTCAGCTTCCGAGGCCACAGTTGTCTTGACGTCAACAATGCAGCAGATACCAGCAAATGCTGGGTTGAAGCAGCATCTGGAACTGCGAAGATTTACTTCGGCGGTACAGGTGAGGTCAGTGTTTACCGATCAAGTGTACTCTCTGGAACAGTAGTCAATACAATGCAGCCAGGGCACAAGGTGACCACAGCAGTTCATGACCCATCCAGCGGTGCTGAAATGTTCAGCGTTGGTACGGTTACGACCGATATTAATGGTGCAGCAAATGCTTTGCTCATTACCGACCTTTACGAGCGTGATGGAAATGGTGCAACTGTATCCTCTGAGACATACACCGATCACACAATCCGTGTGGCTGGTGCAGCAGGTCAGAACGTGACCACACCCTCAGATGCCTGGTACACCAGTGGATTCGCATTACCGACCTTTGCTGGTGACCTACCGCTAGAAGTTGGTGAATCCATCTACTTGGCTCTAGAAGCCTTCCCGATGGACTTCAATGGTACAACAAAGGACTGTGCGTTCTTTGCAGCCAATGATTCTGCATCGGACCTACCTGGTCCAGATGGCACTGGTGTCTATCACACATACCAGCGCCAAATCATCACCTTGTCGACTGACATGGTGTTGGATGGCTGTAAGGTACATCTACAAGGTACCTCGTTCAGAGTTAACCGAGATGCGGGAACAAACCCAACCATCACTTTGCTAAATGGTGGCGAACTAATGCTTACCGAGTATCAAGGTGACACAGGCCACATCAAGGCAACATCGCCGAATTATCCATGGACAATGGTGCTTGGTGACAATGGTTTGTTAACACTTAATGCATCATGGATTAGTGATATGAACGGTGGCCTAACGATTAGCGATGGTACTGTGAACATGATTAACGGTGCACAGGCCCGCGGTTCTCCGAACGCTGCTTTAGCCACTGCGACTCTGAATGTCGATGGTGGTGTTCTAACCATGACAGACTCGTCTGTACAGAATGCCAACTCAGGTGTTGGAATTCACTTGGAAGACACTGCAGCCAGCAGTTTGACTAACATCATCGTAAAGGATGCAGCAGTTGGTATCGAAGTTCATGACGCAGCAGTGGCCATCAACGGTTACACACTCACCAACAACACGGTTGGTATGGACATTGAGGGTGGCATGAGTTTGCCAACCATCTATCGTTCAACCACCCTGTCTGGTGAGCCTATGGGATGGACTACACACGAGATTGATATCACTAGCCTTGCAGAGGAGAGCAACTACCTGCAAGTTGGTGTGAATCAGGTATACATGGGCGGTAACTCCGACCCACGGCGTGGTTCTTACTACTGGAAGTATTTCTTGACCACTGACCGCTATCGAATTGCGGTTGACGATGGTACAGGACTACAGAACGTCACTGACTCAAGTGTAACAGGTTACTACCCATGGGGCAACAATGACCCTGCGGTTCAAGCAGGTACACACACCTACGACGGTGGAGTAGGTGGTCAGCCTGTTTGGGATTGTAACATCTATGGTTACCGATACAACCCAGGTGGTTCGTATCAGTATGCGTACTATTACTACTTCTTGCAATACAGCAACAACGCGTACACAAGTGCAGGTAACAACAACATGGAGCCGAATGAATTCGGATTCCGTTACGAAACTGCAGAGCACTCAGGTACTGCCAACTACTACCCATACATGTTCTGGGGCAGTTATTGGCCAGCCTTCTATCATGCAAACACAGTATTCGTACCTCCCGAAGGATTCAACGGAATGTGGCAGAACTACAACGTTTGCCAGAATTACGGTTATGCTTCGCAGATGTCAACTCCAGCCGGTGGCCGTGTGGCTTATCCGATTATTGACACCAGCGATCCAGCCATTCAAGAAGTGAAGATTTACGTCGACGTGGTTCATTACGGTGCAGACTACTACGCAGACCGCATGGACTTCGTAGTTCGTTCAGGTAGTACTGTAGGGAACTTGCTTGATGCAGATTACAAGCGCGACTTTGGTACATCTTCAATCAACAATGGACAAATCACTGGCGCGGACACTGGTCTTAGAATCGGTGGTAACCGAGCTTCTGCTGATATCAGCACACTGACAGTCACGAGTCCAACAAATGAAGGTGTACTCATTGATGGTACCACAGGTGCAACACTTGATGCGCTAACCGTCAATGGTGGCAAATACGGTGCTCGAATGACATCCACTGCTGGTGGCAAGATGACCATGACAAACGTCGACTTCGACGGCCAATCACAAGATGGTCTTGTCGTGGCAAAGGACATGAATTTGGAAGCTACAGGTACGCTGCAGAACGCAGCTTACTGTGGATTGAAGGTTCTATCATCAAGCACAGGAGATTGGGAATTCAGTAATTTGGCAATCGATGGTAACACTGTTGGAGTCAATCATGCTGGAAGCGGTAATGTACTCTTGGATGATATTACGATGGGTTCAAACAACGTACTTGACGTTGAATTGTCCGGTTCGGCAACTCTTGATTTCCTTGAAGGTGGCATAGATGACACTAAGGTGATGGCTACTGGATCGTCCAAACTAACTCGATTACGTGGTTTAGATGTAACCCTCACAGCAGACGGCAATCCAGTCCCAGATGACAGTCCAGTCAAGATACTCAGTGCTAGTAACAGAGTCATCGACTCTGGTGCAACCACTGGTGGTTCTGTGGATGGCCTACAGTTCATTGCATGGACTTATGATGCTAGTGGCAAGGTCACAGAGAATCTCGCTGGATATCAATTGGTAACAGTTGCTATGATTAATTATGACTGGCAAAGTTCATCAAACAACGAAGGTGACTTCCGTTATTCAATGCAAACAATAACGTTGGCGGATGCTCCAGGTCAAACTGCAAGTGCATCCTTGACCCAATATTTCGATGCTAGGACTTGTTACAGTTACACCACAACGAGTTATGATTATCTCAGTAATTGTAACGGATTGTATTATCAGAACTCGCGAACTCTAGATCGACCAGATGGTGGGACCATGGAGGAGTATGGATACTATGCTCTCCCAGGAACATCTTCAGAGAGTGCGTTCAACACCGACTTGGAGAATAAGACGATTCTGTTGGACACACCGTACAACTACCTGACAAACGTGAAGACATCGCTGAACAACTCGCTAGTCTTCACCACAGGTACCTACAACGGTGAAACTCGCGTGTATAACATTGCGCAATACGGCAACGATCCAGGTGCTCTGTACATGGACGGCACCACAATGATTGCGATGGGTAGTGCCGAGGCCGAGTCGAGCAATGATGCCGCAGCTATCCGGCTAGGATACTCTGGAACATACGGTTATGGTGACTATTACATCAGCGACAGTGAGGTTCTAGGATTCATGGCCCTTGGTACAGGATCAGGATATTATGCAAACGATGGTGACATTGAAATTTCAGACAGTTTGTTTACACACTACCGTACGGCTGTTAGAGCATCATCGAGTCAATTGCAGGATATCTGTATCCAAACGTCTGGATTTGACCATGTGCGTATCATCAACAACACGTTCACAGATTGTGGTGTCGGTGTATACATTCCAAGAAACACCTATGCATCATCGTCCTATTACGTACCATCAGGTTCCCTGGTAGGTACACAGGACTTGTTGGTCAAGAACAACACCTTCGAGGACACTCAGAACCTCGCTATGTGGTTCTACCTCAGTGCCAACGTGTATGATGCTCAGTTTATCGGCAACGACGTTGAAGGTACTCCGCCTCGTTATGGTGTTTACAACCAGGATACAACCTCGTATTCGTTTGTAGCTCATGATAACACTATTTACGCGGATAATCCAGTTTACTCCCGTAGTGCACGGCAGTACACTGTTACGAACAACTCCCTAACTGGTATCTCTGATCCTTCTAGAGCATGTATCTACGCCTTGAATGGTTATGGTACAATTAGAGACAACACTTGTACGGATGCTGATGGTGGTATTTCCATCAGTGGTGTTCGCAGTGGTAATGAAGTCTACATCGAAGGTAACAGTATCGGATTCAGTGCAGGACGAGTTCCAACGAGTGCGATTGGTATCTATGTTGAGAGATGTGGTTTGGATGAGGTTTACTTGAAGGACAACACAGTGTCAACAGTGATGAACGCTCTGCAAACCGATGGTTGCACAGTAACTGACAATGGTTCAGCGTATACTGCCATGTCAGGCGTTGCAGCACGTACGTGGAACGTCGACTCGAACTCGGGTACATTCAGCCCAGCTCACCTCACCAATGTTTGTGTGGGTGACTCGGTAAAATGGACAGCACGTGCATACTACGGCGGTAACACACATACAACAACATCGGATGCAGGTCAAGCTGAGTCTTGGGACAGTGGTAGCATGAACCTCGGTTCATCATTCGTGCACACGTTCACAAGTGTGGGTAACTTCACCTATGCCAGCCAGAATACCGGTAATCCGATGACTGGTTCGGTCAACGTGACCGCTTGTGTGAGTAACCTTGCAACAGTCGGTATTGACATCTTAGGTGGTGGCGATGACCTCACACTGAATGGTGTGTCGGTCTCAGGATACGGCGTCGGTCTGGAAATGACCGGTGGCGATTTGAGCCTGAATGCTGGACCTAGCGCTGCTTTCGGAGGTGCGACCGTACCAACCCAAATCTCGGGTGACACGGTTGCTGTTGATGTAGAGGATGTGGACTTGACAACCAATGGTGCATATCTCTCTGCAGATTGGCACTACGGTACTGCACTCAGTGCAGTCAGTTCGAGTGGTAATGATGACCTACAGTTGACTCAATTGTCAACGACTGCGGCACTTGGTGTCTTGGCAGATGGTCATGAGAACTTCCGCTGGAATGGTGGCAACGTCGGTTCAGCAGTTGACTACACAGCACTCGGCTTGGGTATCCTTCCAAACGGAGGAACAGTCCTGAAGACAGCAAACGGTGCTTCAGGTACCATTGAGAACATGTCAAGCACCAACGGATTGGGTCAAGCTCACCTATGGGGTGGCGGAGACCTTGCCGTGCTAGGTGGTCTACCTGGATTTGCTTGTGCTTATACAGCAGGAAGCAACCCATACGATCCAAACGATTGTGGCGGTCCTACGACAGTGATTAACGCGGGTGCATACTCGACAATCACCAGTATTGGTAACGGTGTACTCAACAACGGTGTACTTGGAGATGCGTCGAACAACTACGCACCAGGTAACTACTCGAAGTTGGTCATCGATTCTGATGCGGTTATCCATGAAGGAAACCTATTGGATTTGACTGTAAATCACTGCCCGCACGATGCGTCTCAGTGTTCTGCAGCATCTGATGTTGGTCTGTACATGCGCAGCCTTACCACAACAACATTCGCTGACGGTTCGGTTGACTATGTACCGGCAGGTCGTGCTGAATATGTGAGCCCATCGTGGCGAGTTAACGCAGGTGCGGGAATTGCAATTGACGGTAACTACCTTGATTGGGAAGGAGCGAACCTACTGAACATCGCTGATGATATGCAGCCTGGTATTGTTGCAATCAATGGTTCGACGCTCGCGCAGATGCGCGTTACATGGGATAGTAGCTTCATGTACATCGCATTGATTGGACCAACGTTCACTCTGACAGATGGTATGGCATACTTGGACACAGGTCCAGGTGGTTCATCCACTGGTGACAGTTGGCACGTAACCCACACTCTAGGAATGGAAGCGGATTACATGCTATGGATGGAGGACCTCAACAACTGGGGTATCCGAAAGGTCATGCCAACAGGTAACTGGGTAGATGTTACAGCAAGCTGTAATGGAATTGACAGTTATCTGTTCTCAGGAAACCCGAATCTAGAGATCCCAGTCAGCGAATTCCGCTTGCCATGGGATTGCATTGGTTCACCAACGCACGCAGTTCGCTGGACCGCTTTGATACAGTGGGACGGCGTACCTGGCTTCGGCCATGCTGGCGAAGTTGCTGGTGTATTCCCAGAGCAGCCATTCGCTGTTGCAGGTCCAGGAGGTTCAGTCTCAGGACAGAACTTCCCAGTCTTTGGTACCTTCAACCTCCAGGGAGATGACCTCGACGATGGAACGCTTGATGACCACTTGGTGCTATTCCGAACCTACACAGGTTCTGGAACACCTGGTGCACCTCACATCTATCAGATTGTTGCGAAGACTCGCAACCTTGAGGGTGATTACTGGGATTGGGGTACTTATGCGCCTCTAATCATGACCACGAATCAGGATGTCACAATGAACATCCTGCGTGCGAAACCAGTTATCGAGAACCTAGTGGATGTATCGTACGATGAGGATTCAGGAGGTCACACGATTACACTGGTCGACAAGGCATCTGATATGCAAGATGCTTCGACATCTCTCAGTTGGTTTGTGACAGATCATCCTGGTAATACGCATTCGTACCCGACGCCGTACACGTACACACTGCAAGGTGCAACAGGTACTGCTGGTGGTCTGAGTAGCGCATCGCTGGATGTCAATACGCTTGAGAATCAATTCGGTGGACACCGACTTGTTCTCACTGTGATTGACGAACATGGTTTGACAGCACAGCAATCTCTTGAGATTGGAATCTGGAACGTCAACGATGCACCAGTAATCTGTAACACAAACCGTCCTGATTGCTTGCCAATCTTGTATGACGGTGGTGGCGGAAACATCAACGTCAAGGATGAGAACTTCCTTACCCCACCAACGTTGGGATTGGGCGATGCAGCCAATGATACTGGCTCAGGTTCATTCATTGTGGATATGGAAAATGAGCAGACACAGTCAGATTGGAACAATGAAGCCATCTCACAGACCTACACATGGTCTGCGGATGAAGGAAACTGTATTCCGTTCAGCACCAGTGTCAATCAAAACGTCATTGTGATTACTGAGAATACTGCCAACGAAGCAGGTGGTAACTGTGACATTGTATTGAGTCTAAGCGACGGTGCCTCCGAGAATTCGGATGCTACCGATGTGACTGTGAACTTCATCGTAAACCCAGTCAACGACGCACCGGTTATCAAGGAGTTCGATGCAAATGCTGCCACCCCAGTGTACGTTGAAACTGCAAACGGTTCACTTCAGTTGGACTGGTTCTGGGATGTCATGGAAGATGATGAGAACGCTGCGAACCTAACGTTTGACTTGCATCGATTGATGCATGACAACGATCACTATGATCGCAACGATGGTTCCGGTCAGGATGAGTTGACTTGGAGTATTTCGGCTACTGACAATTGTGATTATGAGAACTATTTCACAATCACAGTTGACAACACTGCTGACACACTTGCGCTGGATTTGATCCCTGATGCGGCAACCAATGCCCCAACATCAGAGATTGACTTCCTACAAGATGCAGATGGTGATGGAGTAGCTGACAATGGTATACACCAAATGCAGCCAAATAGCGGTGTCTATTGTACTGTACACCTATGGCTGAATGACACTGCAACCGCACCAAGTCACATCGACTATGCGCAGCATTCGTCAGGTGTTTACACACCACGATCAGTTCGTGAAACCATTAGCATCCAGGTTCACAACACGCCAGAAGCACGCCCGGATTACAAGTTCGATGAGCTCAAGGGCTATGATTGGTTGAACATCAATGCAGTTCTACCTGGTACTCGCGTACCAATAGAAATCGACATTACCAACGATGGTGATGATCCAGCATTGTACAACTATGCACACGATGTGCAGGTTCGCTTCTACACAGATGACAACCCGACACTAATTCAGGACCAAGTCACTTTGTCGTGGAATGACAACGAAGTGCCAGATATTGGTGAGGCGATTACCATCCGTGGATATGTGACTCTGACCAGCCCAACTGAGTCTGTTCGAACCTTCATTGAAGTGCGAACGATTAACCCATTGACGGGCGAGTACATCAACGATATACAACGCCGCGCAGCTCTTGAAGAGTTGAACTGGGATAACAACAACCTGACAACGACTGAAACCAATGATGGTCTACCATCGATGGTACGTCTACGAGGTGCAACAACCTCCGTAACCGGATTTGCGCCAGGATTGTTGGCAGTCAGTTTGGTCGGTGCATTTGTTGGCGCACTGCTCATGCAGTCACGCAAGGAAGAAGATGCTGAGGAAATCGAAGCTATGGCAGATGACGAAGAGGCAGTGAGCCCGGTAATTGCAACAATTCTACTTGTTGCAATCACGGTCGTTCTGTCTGGCGTCATCTACGTGTGGGCTCAGAGCCTAGCCTCCGAGACCACAGGTAAGAGCGCGACTCCAAGGATGTCATTCGACCAAGAAGCGAGATTCGACAGCAACAACGAAGCGAACTGGTACTGGAAGATTAACGTGATTGATGGCGAAGAATTGGCTTCTCAGGCAATTCTTGTCAAGGTACAGTGGATGAATGCAAGTGGTGTCGATAAGACATATTCGACAAACCTAGCGAATTCATCTGGTGTGTACGGGTTCATCCCGTCAAACAGTCCGAATTTGGTGACATACAAGGATTCGATTAATTGTGCAGTGGATTGTTCTGCAGGATTCGGTACGAGTGATTTCGTCCAGATCCGAATGACAGATCCATTTGATGGAAATGCTCCTATTCAGGATGCAGTCATTACGATGTACTACGCTCCAGCTGGAGGCACTTCGTACACAATGATGACTTGGACGGCATCATATAACCCGCCATCCATCTCGCCACAATTCTGAGGCGAATCGGATAACCACAGGGGCCACCAAAAGGTGGCAGGTGGGGCGCTCTTTGAGCGCCCCCCTGAGTCCCCCTCCCTATCTGAGGGAGGGGGATTAAGCTCCCGTCAACAAACCCTTTCTGCGCTAGCATGGCCTTGCTTGGTGATTTTATGACTATCAAGGCTGTTTGCTTTGATTGCGACGGTGTCCTCATCGATGTTGTATCTTCATGGAGGATTATTCACGATCATTTTGGCACAGATAGTGGTGAAATGCTCGATCGCTTCATTCGAGGTGGGGTGTCTGATCAAGAATTCATGGCAGATGATATTCAGAAATGGAAATCTGTACAATCTCCTATCCATCGTGATGAACTTATGCGGTGTTATCAAGGTGTACAATTGATGGATGGTGCCAGGGACCTTATCGAGGCTCTCAAATCAAGAGGTATTGTGATAGCGATTGTAAGTGCTGGTGTGGATTTACTCATCGGCTCAATTGCACAGATGCTAAAGGTTGATGATTGGGTGTCAAATGGATTCCAATATGATGAGAATGGATATCTATTGGATGATGGTGTCGTTCGAGTTCCTGCACACTACAAAGGAGAAATGGTTGAGAAATTCGCACGAATTAATGATTTGGACCCATCAGAGATTGTTAGCATTGGCGACAATGTGACCGATTTATCAATGCAAATACCAGATAGTCATTTCATTGGATTCAATGGTTTGAAAGAGAGTGCAATTCGTGGTTTCGAAGAAGCCGGTGTTCCGCACGTTCGAGAGAAGGATTGTCGTGCGCTTTGGCCACATATTTTTCCAAATGAGTCATTCCCCGTCATAGACGGGGAATGACTCAATACGTAAATCACGCTCGTTCATGTTGATGAGACAGCGCTGGATGGTTCTCCTGTTCGGGTTGTTATTGCTGACTCCAGGCTGCATTGGCAATGAGGATGAGTCAGAGGATAGCAGTGTTGTTTACGAAGAACAGGGCCCCATTACGCTTGATGTCTGGTATTCTTTTACGACAGATAGTAAGGAGGAGGACACCTTCCTTGATGCCGTAGAATCGTTTGAGGAATTGCATCCGAATATCACGGTTGATGTCACACAGAAGGCATTTGCAAACATGAATACTCAATTTGAAATTGCAGCCATTGCTGGAGAGGCTCCGGATTTGGTACGCCTTTCAAATGACCAATTGGGTGGAATTGGTGATATTCGAGTAGATGGATATCCTCTATTGGAAGATTTGCGCCCACATCTAACTCCAGCAGAAAGAGAGTCTTTTGATATCGATGCGTTGAATTCGATGAGATTTGGTAATTCCTTGTATGGGATTCCATCGAGTAGAGATTGCCTATCCCTTATCTACAACAAAGCGCTGTTCGAT
>CAYYKF010000026.1:3057-19431 GCA_964441035.1 uncultured Candidatus Poseidoniales archaeon | reverse complement strand
TGCTAATCTGTCTTCCAAATGCACTCTATACTGGTTCATACATATCGATGGATACGCCTGCCCCAAAGGAAGGAATGGAAGAATCACCTTACCCAGATGACCGTTTGGTTGAAGGTATCTTGATGATAGTTCTTGATGGGGTACGTGCGGACGTCATGACGGATTCAGAATACATGCCATTGTTGAATGAGAGAAAGCAAAAAGCGACCATTTTGGAGATTCGAACTGGACCCTTAACGATGACTGGGTCATGTGTTAGAGAGATCGCGACTGGCGTCCAATCACGGCCCAGTGAAGGACTGAATAATTTTCATCCTAAACACCCCGGTACCCCAGATGGATGGTTACTGGCCAGCACTCATGACAACGATGGTGACGGAGTGGCTGACAATAAAGTAGCAATGCTAGGAGATTATGTCTGGCGTGATTTGTATCCAGATAGAAGTGTCATTCCCTTCTCTCAGCATTATTATGGACATGCTGATTTCTATCGAGGTGATGATGAAGGATATGAAGTTCTAGAAGGTTGGTTGACCGATAGCCCACCTTCTGGAGGCACTCCCAACGTTATCGTTGGACATTTTTCAGGACCTGATCATGTTGGACATCGATATGGAACTGTTGGATCATCAGATTATATCGACAAGATGGTGTGGACTGACGAACATCTTGAGGAAATCTTCGATTTGGTGCCTGAAGATTGGGCGATTATTGTGACCGCAGATCATGGCCAAACGAAAGATGGAAGGCACGGTTCACCTGAAGAAGTACTGCGCAAAGTTACGACGATAATGTGGGGACCTAATATTTCAGAAGGAGTCACTATTGAAGGAGTGAAGCAACGAGATATGGCTACACTACCTTCTGTATTGCTTTCACTACCGCTACCGCATGCAGTTGATGGAAGAATTCCACTTGAGGCATTCAGTATCAGCCAAGAAAAGAAAGATACAATCGAGCAATGGAATTGGAATGCTGCAGTTGCAAGAAATGAATGGTTGGAAGAAGAAGGATGGCCTTACGTCGAGGGTTTAACCCGGGAAGTTATCGAATGGGATAAATTACCTGATGATGAACTTGGAGTTCGAAATTCTGATTTGATTATAGCCTCGATTGCTACGGTACTTATTTTGCTTGTTTTTTGCTGGAGAATGAAGGTTGAGAATCGACCGAGAGATGAAATTCTCATTGCTACATTCCTGCTATTTTCACTCTCTGCTTTTGCAGTGGTGATGTCGTATGGTCAAAGAGAATTCCCGATGCGATTCAATCTACTCGTAGGAGGTCTAGCTTCGATGTTCTTATTCGGATTATCTTGGCGGTCTCTCGGAATGAATCATGGATCAGAATGGACCCATCAGGATGCTGCGTCAGGTCGATGGCGACATCTGCTCGGAACTCCAATTCCTTTGCTTTGCATGGCGGCCTTTGTCTTGATGTTCCCTGACACCCGACATTCTCTGGGAATGTACGTCATTTGGGTTTCCTGCATGTTACTTCTACGTCATTACAATACAAATGAACGGGTAATCAATTTCGCCGCAATTGCTCTAATTTTGATTTTCATTCCAGCAATGCTTCTCTCTCATTCGCGTTTGCTCGGCTTCGATATTGCACGTGGTCTTGTTGTTGCAACTCCAACAGATAGTTGGGGCAAATGGTCAACCGCAATTTTTTCATCAGTGATTGTTGGATTTGCTGCAGGTTTTTCAACCTGGATTAGAATTGATGATTTTGATTGGAAACGAATAATGATACATTCACTAGGATTTGCGATTTTGCCCATCTTAATGTTTCAACAATCGAACACAATTGATTGGATTGTTCTTTCAATTCTTATCGGTATAGTTCTAATCGGCATCACTATGATGATTCGCAAAGGAAGTGATGATGAACGATTAATCTACACAGCAGCCCTTGCTTGGATGGCGATGTCATGGGGAGCATGGAGTGGTACTGTTTGTCTAATCGTAATTGCATGCACTGAACGTATGTTAGCAGGGCCATGGGGAAAAATCATGGAAAAGCGTACAGATTCAATGCAAGAAATGTGTAGAATCATACTCATCATCCTCTTCCCGATGACAATTTGGTATGGGCTTTGGTGGAGTCTTGGCCAAGTGGAAGGATTCTCTTGGGACTTCTTGTATCCAAGGGAAATTGACCCTGGTGATATCTTCCTGCGTGGTGGTTACATTGGTGACCGCACCTCACCAAGTAACGAATGGGTTGGTTTCATGGGCGCTGGACCAGTTGTCGGAATAATGTTCGTCATGTGGCGAACTTTCCACCGTATAGGTTGGCCACTACATCTGTTATTTGCAGCATTATTAGTACGGTCATCTCTGCTTTGGCTACATCTCTCATATGCTGCAGACATACCTCACTTGGTCTTCAAAACAACATGGGACTCACTGTACGCGTTGATGCTTGTTACGACACTTGTGCCTTTTATCGCACATCAATTGTTGAGAAAAAATGTTGATCTCAACGATCTTCCCAACGAGTCCAACGACCCGTCTGCTTATTGAATGCCAATCCTGCCTTTTTCATCCATTTGTTGAACTTGGTTGCCCCCGCACCAGTTGCGATAATGAAATCCTCGCGATCTTCTTGTGCCTGGATGTAACCTTTTACCGCCAATGTTTGGTCAATCCACTCATTGATGGACATGAGGCCGCTAGTCAAATTACTCTCTTCTACTGCTGCAGCAATGGTATCTGCATTGGCACCCGTAGCTGCCAAATCAGCCGCTATCATGTCCTGCACACTAGCATCTACAACTACCTTCGGTGGTCGCAAAACCTTCTCACGAGGTTTACGAGATGAGTCGATTTTAATCCAATCCTTCTTTTTGGCCATGCGAGATTGAACAACATCGGCCATAGGTGAGGAAAAGTTAGTACCACAATCCCAACACATGAAACTAAAATCTTCCACATTGTCCATATTCACGTTTGAACGGGGGTCCATCTCTTCTCCGCATTCTGGGCATGAATGAAAACAAAGTGAGGGGACAATCTTACGGCGAAAATCAACGATATCTTGCGGGGTACCTTCCAACTCAAGTAATTCATGGTCTCGAGCGGCTTCAAGCCCTCTCGTCTCTAGTTGATCTCGAATCTTTGAGCGCTGTTCCTCCTTTGATTCATCATCAAAATTGTTCTCAAGTTTCACAATCAGTTCAATTGTCTTACCCAGACGATTCATGACAACTTTTTGACTGCGGAATTGTTCGACCTTGGCCAATTTCAGACGCTCGCGTTGCTCCTGTAATTCTAGTAAGATGTCCTTTTGCTGACGTTTGAATCGTTGCTCTTCGATTTTATCCATCGGTTTCTTTGTCGCATCAGTTGAAAGAACGTTGGAAAGATAACGTTCTTTCCCTGCCTTGGTTGATCCTGACTGCAGCACCTCTAGGACTGAACGAGCAATTTCGGCTTTGAGGCCATAATTCTGAATAAGTTGTTCCTGATCGAGTTTCTTGATATCTCCAATCTTCAATCCTGAATCGGCCAGCGTCATCGCCGTGGTTTCGTCAACACCTCTACGTAGAAGCGCGAGATATGTGTCTTTCTTTGCCATAAATCATCCCATTATGTCGTAAGAGTGTATTCCGACCTACTTGAACTGCTGGATTTTGAGACCTACACCCGTGAGCGCATGCGCACCCGGTCCACCGGAAAGGGGGCTTCCCTATCAAGTCAATGCCGATTGGACATCTTTTTACCTTAATTTTCTGAAATTGATTGGCAGAGAGATATCCAATCCTCCGGTTTGAGAATTTCTGGACGTAAATCCATCAGAGGGTCTGAAGAAAGTGTCTCGATAGCAGTTTGCCAGCGTTCACGGTGCCACCCCGGCAATCTGTTTAGACGTCGAGGAGGTCGCTTCAGTAAATTCCTCAACTTCCGACGACGGTCTTCAAAACACATTGCTACAACTTGCCGGAACAAACGACGGTCAACATCCGAACCTGTTTCTTGTAATCGATTATGGCAAGTCAGGCGCACGAGCCGCGAATACACTCGTGGTTGTGGCACAAAACTGGAAGGAGTAACACGTCTCCCTAATTCCACATCGAAATCTAGCCAAAGTGAGAGGCCCAAAGGGCTCCTATCCATTGAACCAGACTGCATAGACATTCGATTTGCAAATTCTTCTTGGACGAGTAAAACAATGATTGGTAATTCTCGCAGTTCCCTCTGTATACGTTCAAGTAATGGGCTGGAAATTTGATAAGGGATATTTGCAACGATTGCATCAACATTATTTGGCCATTTCACAGTGAGGGCATCACCTTCAGTGATTGTCAGAACACCAGATTCAATCTCAGAAGAGAATTGCAATTCCATGTGTTGTATTGAACCTGCATCAATTTCGATTGCAGTCACGATTGCATCATTTGCTAGAAGATGATTGGTCAATGTACCTGGGCCACAACCAATCTCAAGCACATGTTTTCCAGATAATTCGCCAGCGTATTCAATTGATGCTTCCAACACATCTTCATCTATGAGATAATGTTGGCCAAGGCCCCTCTCAGTTGATTGACGGTCCCTCAGTAAATCAGCCAAAAGGCGCGCATCGCGCTCCATCAAAACACCTCAAGCACGAATGAGCAAATTGAGTAGGCTCGGTGTCATGTGATGATCTACAATCTCTAGAGATAGTCTCTCTGCCAGTAGTCCAGCACTATCTATTTGACATGCTTCATCGAGATCACTGATTTGTTCCCAACCCACTCGGCCTCGGATTTCAACCATTGACATGGCCTTTGAATCACCAATTCCTGGAAGCAATGTGAATGCGTGTTTCTTCAGTGTCAGATTACCAGCCTTATTGTAAAACGAAAGGCAATTGTCAGGATTATCAACTAAAATTGATTTTACAACCGACATTAATTCAGACTGTGCCATATTAGAAAGGTCGCGATGACGCATAGTACCTAGTAGTGAAGCACTCTCATCCTCATCCTCGGTATCTCTGAAAGAAAATCTCGTTCCCGGTGAATGCGAACGTCCATCGGCAGGAACACGGAGTTTGACCAAATGTAATCCCTTCTCAGAGATAGCATGAATCATGCCGCTACTTTGGTGATCCAAAACACGCGCATGGGTCTCTTCATCCAATGGACCCGAGTCGCTCGCCGGAGGCGAATTGTCTCTTGGCTGCATCCGTATCATACCTCCGAAGGTGGTCGTTACTCAAGAATCGAGCGGTTGTTCATCGTGTTAGAGAACCTGCTTTCGTACTGTATCAATGACGAACTCGAGTTCGTCAGAATCCATAGGAATACGCTTGGTTGACAGTATTGCGCGTGCTTCGTCAGTGCTCAACGGCATTATCTCAGCAATTTTTGCGCAAATGTCAGGGTGTGATTCCAACTTATCAATCTCCATGAGATTGTTGTATAGTGACTTGTACACCTTGGGGTCTGTCTTGATACCGCCGCGGTCTTCACTGGCAGCCCATTCTGCATGTTGCAAAGCCATCTTCTGCTCGTAGGAAAGAAAGCCTCGACGTTTCTGTGCATCCAATAGAGCATCGCGAACGCTAGCAAAATCTGTGTAATTTATCTCTTCTGACATCATAATCACTCCAATGGGCGAAGGTGCTCCGGACGAGCAATCACCGTTTTTTGCATATTTCCGTCCTTAACAGAAATTACGTATGCACTGCCTTGCTTTTCTTGGATAAAACCGGTTCTTCCCTGAAAGCGGCGATGAGGCATACCCTTCTGTTGACCACCGTCAAGGACAATTGCCACGCGGTCACCCTCTTGGTATTCGTGCATTACTCGACGGATATTAATTCGGCCGCGTTCGGATTTGGAACGCTTTAGAATACTACGTGTGCCCTGACGGGTTCCCTTACTTCGACGCATACAGTGCACCACTCCCCCTATGGGGGAACCGGGCGACCTGCCGCCCCTAATTAAGCGCACCGCCTTCCGTAGGAAGGCTGTTAATCTGCATGAATATCCTCTACATCGAGCCAAATGACCTCGCATTCAGCTTCTAAAACACCTGCTACAGAAGGAATCGTTCGACCTTCATCTGAATGCACTAATTCTTTGACATAAGTGCCAGATTCACAGCGCACTCTGAATTGAATTTCACCATCCTCAAATAAGACGTTATCTAGTGCAGTAATCTTACGCTTGCGAATTTTGTCAGCTCGTCTATGTGCAACTCTTTGTGGCGTTTGTTGCTCAAGGACCTTACCATCAAGTGTGAGAATACGAGCTTCTGCTTCTGCTTCTGATAATCCATGCTCGGAAGTGAATCGGATGGTGTACGATTTTTCGGCCTTCGTCTCTTTGATTCTAGCAACTTCTGCTCTATTCGATATTCGTAAATTATCAATTTCTACAAAATCTTCTGCAGCCTTATTTATCTCTGCTGAAATCTTTTCCAGATTCAATGTTCGAGTGAGGGGTCGCTTGATTTCAGCAACAAACGGTCGGCCTTGTCCCAAACACCGAACATCGATATCCTCACGCCCCATTCCATGAAAGGCATCACCGGTTGCATTGAAAACTTCAACAAGGGGGTCGCACACTAGACTCTGAATTGATTGTGGATATTGTTGTCCAGTTCCTTCACAAGCCTGACAACCTTCTCCATTACCTCTACACGAACGGCATGGCCAACGTGTTTGAGGTATCTCTCGAGAGAGTTTTCGATAACGCCCATAGATGAAAAGTGCACGAATATCTACATTCACACCGAGGGTAAGTGTGTCAATTAAAAGCATCACCTCTGGCTTTTCCTTGACCCATTTGAGACCTGGCTTTTTCTCCATAATTGCTGCCTGAATTGCTGCGGTCAAACTCGCCTTGAGGGGACGTGAACCAGTTGCTGCAAGCGAAGTGCGTATCGACTCTTCGGCCGCAACATGTTCTTTTGAAAAATGGGTTCCCAATTGTGCTTTTGTGAATTCAATACCCTCAGTTGAACGAAGGATTCGTTTCACGATTAAATCTAAATCTACAAACAAATTTTCACAGAAAGGACAGCATTCAACATCATCATTGACTGAAAGACTGGCATCTCTCTGCAATGCTTCATCACGCACCCGTGCGCCGGCCACATGCAATGGATCACCAGCTATGCGAGTACCTGAAACTCGGCCAAGACATGCATCACAAGTTCCGATTTCAATGACATAAGCAACACCGTTGGGAGAGGGGCATCTTGGCACATCACGCTGCCGCTGCCCCTCATCAAAATCTTCGAAATCATCCTCAAATTCAATCTCATCCCCATTTTCTTCCAATTCGACTAAATCTGACCAAGGGTCATATTCAGATGCATAACCAGCATCTGCATACTTGGTCCAATCCTGCTCATCATCATCAGGGTCGGGGACCATATATTCACCTCTATCTAAGCGAAAACGCGGGACCACCCACGTTCTCGCTGATTCTAGCGGGTGGCTTACCTGCTATGACTGTTCTCCTTCTTCACAATGTATCAGGATTCGGTTCACCTGTCGCAATTGCATGTAAACGATCAACGCTAAAAATCCCAGAATTACATCCTGAATCAAACGTGAATCGAAGGCCGTATCCACCCACCATTTCGGCCTTCGGCTTCTCATTGCGTAATCGACTGATCTCATCCCGTAAAGACTCACTTCGCTGCATATCGTCACGACGAGGTTTGCAATTAGCACACGGGCACCAATAGCGTAGAGATTCGTATGTGATGACAAATTCAGTTTCATCGTCCCAGCGAACTATCAGGTATGTATCACGACGTTCCAATTCAAGGAGGTTTGGTGTATTAGTCACTTGAAATCACCTTCTTTGGACCAATTCCCAAGCGTTTCTCGGCTTCGATTTGAAGCGAACGGAAACCACCTGCTTGCTTATTCTCGGCACGTAACTCTCGCCATGAAAATGCACCTAAAACGCTACTTGTAATTATCATAGAAGCTACGAAGCTCAAAGCAATCATCAGAGCGCAGAATAATCCGAAGGCTGAAAAGAATCCCATTGGTGATAATGAAATTAGAGCAAAACCGGTTACATCAGAAATCGCGGAACCAACGAGGGCAAGTCCAGAAGCTCCACCCATGGCCACGAGGGAAGAATGTACACTACGACCCTTGTCGCGCTCTTCTCGATATCGTTCAACAACATGGATTACGTAATCTATGCCAACACCAAGGCTCATCGCAGCTATTGCAACTGTGACCATGTTCAGACCATAACCGGCTGCTGCAATCAATCCATACAACCATATTACAACAACTAGAATTGGAAATGTGGTGATGAGGGCTAAACCAAGTGAGCGTTCACCCCACAAGAAATTGAGGAAGAAGACTGCGAGGCCACAAAGACCACCGACTGTACCGCCGTAAATTGTTGCCATGACCGTTCCTAGACCAAAACCTGCTAGAACACCCCAAATTGTAAGCAAAGCAAATTCTTCCATGCCCCTACGATATGCTGCAAAGGCTTGATTTACACTTGGTCTAAAGCCCCACCAGAGTGTTATCACACAGAAGAAAACTCCCAAAATGAGGGTGCCTTGTAACTCATTTTGCATGCTAGATGCTGCAACATATCGTATCACTGGTGACCCTGTTTCAATTCCCCATGTAACAGGATATTCTGTATCTTCATTGAATGCAGATTCAATATCACCTCGATTACGAAGGTTGCTAGAGGAAAGATTTGCGAAAGGTGACATGTCTCTATGTAACTCTTCTAGAGCAAGTTCCACCGAGGTAAATTGCTCGGGTTGAACCAATCCCCATCGCATGACCATGCGCTCATATCTCGGAACTTCACCATCTTCACACAGATGTGTTTGATTTATGTCCAATATACAATCTGGCAGAATATATAATGCTGGAATGCTAGAGGGAATACTCGGAATAATGCCACCAGCTGGGACACCATATACCAACAAAAATCCATAGAAAAATTGTAGACAACCTCTGGTAGATGTATCTGGAAGTGGAACAATTGCCGTCAATGAACAATTCACTCCATTTCCTGAAGCATTTTCATTCCATCCTCCTGCAATAAATGGTGTTTTGTCAACAGCCCAACTAGCAATTGCAAACTCAACCAACTCATCGATTCCATGTAACTCCGCTTGGCCTGTAGGTAATCTAGTGTATTTATCTGAATCTTCAGAACTGATGTCATTCATATTTTGTCGAAGTTCATCGATTGAATCGTATACCCGAGGATCCAATACATCTCCTTCAATTAGAATCATAGCAGGCTCACCTTCGCTGGTAAATCGTGAATTTATTGCAAATACCCCTTGAGCGAAATCCGATTCTTCATCCAAGAAATCCTCGACTTTGAAATCGCCTTCAAGTGAAAGCATGACTGGAGTTGCTATGACGGTCAATATCAATGCTAAAATCAAAACAAATGGAGCGCCCCAAGCAGCTCCACCAGAGATTCGAGCAAGCCAATGTTCGGGGACCATGTGAATTTTACCGGAATCCTCATCTTTCAACCGATCTCGATTCTCAAGAAAGTTATCCAAATCTAAGCGTAATAATGGAGCCCAAATCCCCGTCAAAATGAAAGCTGAACCAACACCGAGAGCTGCTTCGATTCCGAACGAACGTAAAGCAGGGATACTGGATGTTAGATTGGCTGCAAAAGCGGCCATAGTCGTCAGAGATGTCAGCATGATTGCTCGGCCGACTCGCGACAGACAGATTTCTGCAGATTTTTCAATCCCGAGCCCATTTCTTCTCTCCTCCTTGTAGCGATGTAAGGCGTGCAAACTATCATCAATACCTAAAGCTAGAATGAGAATCGGTAAGAGATTACTAAATTGACTTCTGCTGATTATTTTGATGTCGGTAGCATTACCAAAAATGATGCACCACCCGATTAGTCCCTGCATCCACAATAAAGAGAATCCAAGGGTAGTTCCAACAATTACAACATCAGACACTCGACGCAGGCTTAGCCAGAGTAATACTAGAACCGCAAGAAACATTGATACTAGAAGGAATAGCGATTCTTGCAATTCTCGATTCACTTCAACATTGACACCTTCATTGACAATCAAAGTCACGGAGTATTGGTCTGTAACACGCATCGAACGTTCAAGCGCTAACAATGCCCATTCCTTTGAGCAAGGTCCATCTCCTTCTTCGACACTCAGAAGACATTCTTCGGGTGTAAGTTTGGGAGGTGTTGTGTGGAGATCTAGTCCTGAATAGGTCCAACCTCCATCCTCATCACGAGCTTCTGCCCAAGAAAATGTGTAGCCACTTTCCTCCATTGCCTCGCGATCAAGTTGAATAAGAATCCATGTGGATGACGCTGACCATCTTCCAGGAATCCATGCTGCATTCTTGAATTTACCATTTTCACCAACGTCACCACCGTATGGACCTATGACCGGACTATTTTCATCGGGAAGAAAGGCACGATCATTGGACGTCCAACGCATGAAGATACTAGCGCTGGAATTGATCATTCGATGAGCTGCAAGATCGATATGAGCTTGTGTCAAATTTTCATCTTGAAATGTCAAACATTCAAGTGTTCCACAATCATACCAATTTGTCCTTGGTGGAATTACATTCCCCAACACATCTATGCTTGGTCGGGTCAACATCGACCGGTTGCTCATGAATGAATCAAATTGTTCAACAAGTGATAACACACCGTCCGAACCCTCACCAGTTAATTCACTGACCAATGGTCGGTAAAATTCGGCAAGAGGGTCATCTCTTGCAATTGTCACTTTTTGTTGTAGTTCACGGAGGAAAGTGAGGTTCATTACTCCACCCAAAGGGATTCCTTCGCCCGATAAACCTGCACCTTCTCCCTGAAATGGAACGAATTCTGTTGCTTTGGGGAGGTCAAGGAATAAGGGTTCATTATCAGAATCAACGTGGGGTGCTTGACTACCTGAATCGATGTATTTTGGATCTCTAATTGTAACCATGAAACCGACTGTGTGCTCTGTCGAAGTAAAGCCTTCGTCGATGACATTTTCTGCAGTCAGTTCCGGACTTTCAAGATCATATGATTCAATGTCAATCGGTGTCAGGCTCTTGATTAAACCAGGAATCATAAGGAGCGATATCAACAAAATGGCGAGGTGGAAATATTTCCTTTTCCTCAAGACCATTTTCGCAACTGTCGGAAAGTCTCGCATACGTACCCGCCGACCTTAGGTCGGCGTGGCCCCGATATCAATCGTCCGATGTTCACAGCCCTTTGTCTCGAAGCGCCTCGAGTGCATCACGTTGCTCAGCAGTCAATGACTCGTGTTCCGATAGAATGAATTCTATGTCGAGATCACCACCAGCAAAACCCTGTTTTGATAATCTCCTTCTATCTCCTATCCTTGTCTCTGGAGCGACTGATATCGATACTGTGCTGCCGGCAGGTGTAGTGATTCTAATCTTACCACCGAGCATCAATGTAGAGTAAGGAACTGCAACTTCTTGAATGAGGTGATCGCCTTCCCAGCGTCTACCTTCATCGGCATCAATTCGCAAAGTAACGGTTAGATTTCCAGGTTCACCTGTGGGGTGTTCATTTCCCATCTTTGGCAACTTGAGTTGTTGCCCATGTTTTGCACCTTTAGGAACATCAATCGTAAATTTGCTCTTCCGACGTCGCACACCGATATTGTTGCAATGAACACAACCTCTTGTTTTGCATTCGTCGCATCTACGTAAACGATTGATTGTAAACTGTACTTTACCACCCTTCATTGCTCTTTCAAAATCAATATCAAGAGGTGCCGTCAAATCTGTGCCTTTAGATGGTTCAACTGGACTACTTGGAGCTTGCCTAGAGTGTTGAGAAAATGGTGAGGATGAATGACGAGAATCGGCGCCCATGAATTGACGAAGCATGTCTCCAAGGTCCATGCCACCCATTCCACTAGGCATGCCCCCAAATCCACCGAAGGCCTGCTTCATCTGTTCTTCCTCATCGAATTGACGTCTCTTTTCAGGGGTCTCTAGTCGCTCCCAAGCATTCTGTACAGCCTTGAAACGTTCTTCTGCGGCGGTATCATCAGGATTTCGATCTGGATGATACTGTCTAGCTAATCTACGAAACGCTCGTTTTATCTCAGCATGCGGAGCATCACTTGAGACTCCCAATACCTGATACGGGTCACCCGCCATCGGTCAGAGCCCAGCGATGATGTGTCTTGAATCTGCGGCTGAAAGCCAATGCTGATGTGCGTACTGTACGACGCATCGTGCATGGCGGATGACAGTTCGGGGGTCGTGCGCTATACAGATGCTTGGCTCATCGATGTCGATGGGCAGACTCACCAAGGTGACTTCTTACTGAAACCAGATGGAGATTGGTTGCGTAGCCTCGGCGATGAAGATGTCGAGCATGAAGTGAATGGGAAGGGACGACTGATTACTCGCTCATTCCAAAACTGGCATACACATCTTGCAATGATTCTGAACCGTTCTATGGGTGAAGGATTACCACTCATGAGGTGGCTTGAAGAGAGTATTTTTCCAACTGAAAAAAAATTGACGGCAGAATTTGTTGAAATTGGAACTTTGGCGGCTGCCTCCGAACTTATTGCAACAGGTACGTCATTTGCTTGTGACATGTATTACCATCCGGATGTTGTTGCCAGCGCTTTGGACCAAAGTGGATTGAGAGCGGTTGTATGTGGTCCTATCACCGATTTCCCCACACCCTCATATCCAACTGGAAGTGGAGAGGCTCTACAGAACATGGACCGATTATTGGCCCAAGGTGGTCCAAACAAACGTATCGAATATGGCATTGGAACACACGCCGTATACACATGCTCGACTGAAACGTTGCTAACAGCCTCTGAATTAGCAAAAAAACGTGGTTGTAGATTACACATTCACACCAGTGAAACAAGACAAGAGGTTGCTGATTGTCATGCCAAGCATGGAATGTATCCAATCGAATACCTCGATAGCATTGATTATTTCCAAGACGGAACTGTTTGTGCACATTGTGGGTGGGTGACAAAGAAAGAAATGCGTATCTTAGCATCGAACGAAGCACATGCAGTTCATTGTCCAGTGTCAAATATGAAACTCGCAACCGGTGGAACCATGTCGTACCCTGCGATGCTCGAAGCGGGAGTAGATGTTCGCCTAGGAACGGACGGTGCTGGCAGTAACAATGCGCTAGATATGCGTAATGAGATGAAATTTGCTAGTCTAATCCAACGGCATAACCATTGGGATTCTACCATTCTAAACCCTGTAGAAACATATGAGTTGGCCGTTCGGGGCTCCAAAGACTGGGTCACATGGAATCTGGATGATATCAGAATGAGACCCATTGGAAAAGATGGGCGTCGATTATTATCCAATCTAATCTACAGTTCAGCCGACTGTATGGACATGTGGGTTGATGGTAAAGCTCTGCGGAAAGAGGGAACGACTATCACAATTGATGAAACCAATGTAATGTCCAAACTTGAAGATGTAATTGCCGATTATTACCAGAATATCTGAGAACCTCGTTAATTTTCACCTGAATATGGGGGGGAAATGGGGTCTAGCTATATTGCTGACTTCTCTAATGTTGATTCCAACTTTCACGGGTTGTTTTGGTAATGATGATGATGAAAAAGATGAACCTGAAGATATCAGAATCAACCATCTTCGAATGAAAGGTTCACACAATTCCTATCACGTCAAGACACCAGGTGTTTCTTTGTATGAACCTATCAACTATACACATGCAGATTTAGATGTGCAAGCAGATCGACTCGGAGTACGACAATTCGAACTGGACGTATGGTTCATCCCTGGAATGGGATTACGCGTTTACCATCATGTTGGAGATTCGAATACCAACTGTGAGGGGTTTTCTGGTTGTTTGCAAGTTCTATTGAATTGGTCAACTGAAAATCCCAATCATGCCCCTATTTGGATTTTCATTGAGCCAAAGGATTTACCAGATGTTGTAGAACAATTTGACATCATTGAAATGATTCAAACTGAACTTGAAGAAACTTGGCCACGCAATCAAACAATTACTCCTGCGGATGTGCAAGGTGAAGCCGATACACTGCGTGAAGCCGTGCTTGAATTTGGATGGCCAACACTAGAGAGCAGCCGTGGCAAGGTTCTGTTTGTGATGCTAGATAAAACAGAGATTCGTGATCTCTATATTACTCGTTATCCTACTCTTGAAGAGCAGTGGATGTTTGCAATCGTAGATGAGGCTGAACCGTTGGCATCAGTCATTTCATTCATCAATCCAGAAACCCAACAAGAGCGGTTGAAAACCGCATCCGCGGACGGTTTCATGGTCCGTACTCGTCCAGATTCAGATACGGTTGAGGCGCGTGAAGCAAATTACACTCGATTTCAACTTGCCCTCTCATCCGGTGCCCATTTTATTACAACCGATTTTCCTGGAAATGACCGTGAAATCGATTATTCAATTTGGCTTCCCGAAGGGCCTGTGATGTGTAACCCCCATACGGCTCCCAATCATTGCACAACCCGAATGGTAGAACCGTGGGGAAATTACACTCCAATGTCAAGTTGAGAGGGGATGCCTTGATGAATTGAATTGACCCCGATGAGGATGAGAAGCATGTCCGACGGTGCTGAAATTGATGAAGAACAATTCGAAGGTTGGACCGGTTTTTACAATGCGATTGATCCTCGAAAAGGGAAGTTGAATTTTCTCCTATTGGCTGTACCTATAGCGATTTATGCCGCGTATTTTGCTCACAATGAAACCCTTGCATTCATTGCTTCAATGGTTGCTATAATGCCATTGGCTTTCCTAATGGGTCAAGCAACCGAGGAAATTGCACTTCGCACAGGTGAGGCGCTCGGTGGATTGCTTAATGCAACATTCGGAAACGCTGCTGAAATGATTATCGCAGCCGTCGCAATCTTTGCAGCAGCCGATGCAATAAGTGACGGCGATATGGATCTCGCAGAAGATATGATTCAAGTGGTCAAAGCATCATTGATTGGTTCAATAATTGGAAATCTGTTACTGGTTCTTGGTCTAGCCTTCGTTTGGGGTGGAATTCATCACAAAGAACAGGAATTCTCCCCAACCGCTGTCGGAGCGAACGGCTCACTTCTATTATTAGCAGTAATTACACTTACAATTCCAACTGCATTCGTACTCACAACCAATGATGACGCTGCGGCATTTGAAGGGGGATTGAATCTATCACATGCTGCTGCAATCATTCTCATTGGATTGTATGGGTTGTTCTTACTATTCCAACTACGTACCCATCAGGACTTGTTTGCAACAGATGGTACACATGATGAAGAGGCTCACATGTCAAAAAAAGAGGCAATCATCCTTCTGATTACTGCGACGGTCATGGTCGCATGGATGGCAGAAATTCTTGTCCATTCACTTTCAGTCGGGGCGACTGAATTGGGGTTAGAACCACTATTCATTGGCGTCATCCTGTTGCCCTTATTCGGTAACGCTGCGGAACATTTCACCGCGGTCACTGTTGCGGCCAGAGATAAGATGGATTTGTCATTTGCAATTGCAGTTGGTTCATCAACTCAAATCGCAGTATTCGTAGCACCTTTGATGGTGCTTCTAGCATGGACACAAGGTGTTGAGTTATCTTTCAACTTTGGTTTGTTTGAAACGATTGTCGTCTTCCTTTCAGTCTTGATTGCAAATGCAATAGCAGCCGATGGTAAGAGCAATTGGCTTGAAGGAGCAATGTTGCTTGGAACATATGCGATTCTAGCAATTGCTTTCTTCCTTCATCCCTAATGATGTGAGGCAATGTCGCAATCACCAGCACGTATTGCCGTAACTGGGACCCCAGGTGTAGGAAAGACTGCACTCTGTTCAATTTCAAATTGGCAATCCCAAAGTGTGATGGAATTGGCAAAACAACACGGATGTCTAGAACCGATTGATGCAAGCGATGGGGCTGCGCCTGTGGACGTCGAAAAATTATCCTTAATTCTGCTTGAAAAATGGAAACAATTAGAATATCCGCTGTTGATTGATGGGCATCTTTCACATCATCTTCCAATAGATGCAACTGTCCTACTGAGATGTCACCCTGAAGTACTACAGAATCGTTTGGAAAATCGCAATTATTCTGAGGAAAAAATCAATCAAAATATCGAGAGTGAACTTCTTGGCAGTATTGCTGGAGAATGTTTCCAAAATTCTGACATACCATGCCTCGAAATTGATTCTACGGATATCGATACAACCGAAATTTTCCAGCGTTTGAAGGATTGGTTAGCAGATGGTTTCAAACCCTCTAGGCCTGACGTGCCTGTTGACTGGATTGCAATAATTCATGGAGATGGGTGAATGGCATTTGAAAAGGCTAGAGGAATATTGACTCGAATTCAACAGCCAATTGTCAATAAAATGAGTGGCGT
>CAYYKF010000026.1:0-2957 GCA_964441035.1 uncultured Candidatus Poseidoniales archaeon | reverse complement strand
GGATTTAGCCGCGCTGATCGCTTGGTAACGATTGCTATTGGTACACTTGTGGCTGCAATGCAGGTATTTCTCGACAAGGGGGACCTAACCGTTCCAGAAAGTATCGGAAATATTGTTGGAATCGATACACTGAATGGCCTAAACACAATTCTAATTATCTCATTGCTAGGTGGTATCTGGACATTCACTACGCGTGCTACAAGTGCTAGAAAAGCACTTCTTGCAGAGGACGAATAGTCGCTTATTCAATCCCCTCATTCAACCCGCCTTTAGGCGGGTTTGAGGGCGTCACCCTCAAATGGGCCACTGGTGCACGGGGCATCCAGAGGCGATGCCATGCACACACGAACAACACCAGTCTCATTGATATTAGTCGGTCTTATGTTGAGTGCTCTGGTGACATGGACACCCCCTGCTTTTGCCGAAGGAGGCTCTAGTGATGAGGTGGACATGCAAGCTCAACAGATCAATGTGTTCTTCGATAGCATTACTGAGCAAACAATAGTGTCTTGGACTAATGTTGATTCGAATGATATTGATGTATTGACGAACTTAACCAATACATACTATCTGCTTTACCGATCGGATGCACCAATTAATGAAACGACAATTGAATTAGGTCAGGCGCAATTATGGGCGAATGTGTCCGCTTGTACAGAGATGAGCATTAGTCTTTGTAGGGGTATAAATCATCCTGGTCATTCAGAAACTTATCCACTACCCGCTGGTACGAACGGAACATTTTACTACGCAATTACTACCTATTATCAACCCACAAATACAACAATCGCTAATTTAGTTCATGGTGAGTCAAATGTCACCGAGGGGATTGAAGAAATAACCAACACCATCACTGCGCCTTTCTTCGTTCAAGCAGATTATGATTCCGACTTGTCTGCAACAGATATTTCATGGATTAATCTCAATACAATTGTTCCTAATTCATTGCCTGAAGTTGGTCCCTCAGCATATACGATAAATGTCTGGAGGCATACGTTTGGAGCAAACCGTGCGAATTGGGAATTCCTCAATAAGGAATTGATTCAAACTTTGCCTGCAATGACTTCATCGTACCGATATGATGTGCCAGTTGGTACTGACGAGAATGCCTATTATTCTGTCACATACTATCAAAACATGTACGAAGATGTGCGTTTCCTTGGAACCAACACATTGGAGTATCCTATTCATGAAGATAATATCGCACCTGCATCAATCACAAATGTTCAAGCTAACTTCGCTTCTGAACCACTTGGAGGAACTGGAAACACAACGATTTCATGGGATGAAATTCCCAATGAAAATGGAGAGACATACCACATATGGAGGTCTGGACTTCCCATTAACGACACGACTCTACCAGAGGTTATATCTGTAGGCGAAATAGGAGAAGGGTTCGGATTTTACCGAAATGAAATTGAAAGAGGGAATTTAGGTAATGCCTACTATGCTGTAACCGCTTCTGATTCAAATGGAAATCATAACAATTCTGTATTGGCTTCTGCTGGCCTTACAACTCCAGTAACTGAGAATACATTTGACCCATGGGTTGCTGAACCAACAAACGTGTTCGCTGAATTTTTGGGTAACAGTCAAACAAGAATTACGTGGACTGATCAACTCGGTGTCGAAGGTGAAACATATCATGTGTGGAGGGCGAGTGAGAGACTCACACATTTGTCTAATCTTGAAGTTGTAGCAGAATTAGTTGCTACCGTTCCCGACAGTGTTGAATCTGTGATTGTTACAGTACCTGATGAAGCGAGCCGACTATCCTACTATTGTGTTTCATCACTTGCTCAATACAGTTCCTCTTCAGAGCCCTACGAAGATTTGCGCTTCAATAACAATTGTTACGGAACAATCGAAGAAGATACCTTGCGTCCTTCTTTGCCATTCCTGCAACAAGCGAGTATGACTGATCAAGCAGGAGAGAAAATTACCCTCTTGCGTTGGCTAAATGATATTACAGAATCCGAAGAAACTTACCAAATATGGGTTCATCACGGAGACCCATTCAATGGAAACTCATCTCTCTCAAGTGGTGATATTGCTCTAGATTCGGGTTGGGTATCTATTCTCGACCCAATAAGTGCGCCATACAATAATATCCCAGATTTCACTCGAACCGTGACGCTGGAGGCAAACCTTGACCAAATTACATACTATGCGATAACAACCACAGATGTATGGGGAAATACAAACACCCAATTCTCCATTTCTTCAAACGCAAGGGCGGTAATTGAAGATACCACGCCCGCGCATATAACCATCGAAATCAAAGAAGATGGCGGCGACGACGTTGTAGATTCACTCCATGCTGGTCAGTACAGATTACATGTTTACTCTAATGAACCGCTCAGTGAATATCCTATTGTCAACCTCACTACAACTGATTTGATAATTGACCAACTGGGAACGGTATTGCAAGGTCAAGCATTTTCGGAGCAAACATCGACGGTGCGGGCAACGCCTCTTGCCAATGTTGAAAATGGATTCAAATACGACTTTGAAATACCTACTACAACGGATACATCGCAATTAAGACTAATTCTCACAGTGTCGGATACGGCTCTGAATGTTGCCACTATAGATTTAGTTGGGTGGGATATAGATGCAAAAATTCCAACGATAGAGGTTTATGCCCCGACTGCGAGCAGTCTTTACCTATACGGGGAATCAATACATGTTTATGGCGCAGTGAGTGATGATGTCGGTGTCGAATCAGTTCAAATCCGATTTTCATATTATGAAAATGGACTCAAACGAGATACTGAGTGGACCAATGTAACCGACTTGAGTCCATATGATGGAGATGAGGGAACTCTCGTCTTTGAATGGTGGGAGCAAGCATCTACCTTTGTCGATTTAGGATCAAATCAGCGTGTGTTCTTACGTGCGACTGATACAGCGAATAACATCGTTGAATGGGATACTCAGTTCACTGTAGATCATTG
>CAYYKF010000025.1:0-20045 GCA_964441035.1 uncultured Candidatus Poseidoniales archaeon | reverse complement strand
ACTTGCTACTGCATCTTTTTCTATTGTTTCCATATTTTTCACCTTCGTGTTGTCAACGTATCAATTAGCTTGATAATTCGGTCCGCACATTTCTGCGAGATAATATTGCTGGAGATCTTCTCTGACAAGAAATCCTTTGCTTCGTTCACACCCTGCCGTTCACCCTTAGCCCATGTTTGACCGAGTACATTTGAACGATGCTCATCTTCTACGTTTTCCTCATCCAAAATCCGTCGGACATCATATTTGAACTCCATGTACTTGCCACGGTGTAACTTTCGAATCCGCTTAGAAGGGGCCTGCGGCCTATTCCTCTTACCATGTCGAGAATTAGGGCGTGTATTTGTTCTGGGGGCCTTTTTCTTCGTGAAGGGGTTTTGAGGCTCATTCGTTTTGGCTTTAGGTGAACTAGATGTTACTTCGGTGGGCGCAACAATTGCGGGTGAAGTACGACCATCAGAAACTTGATTTTTTGGAATATCAATCTTCTTGTTTTCTTGTTTGCGAGTTTTTTCTTGCTTTCTGAGTCCAACACTTCTTCCAGCCTTCGCTGGCCCACGGATATTAGCATCTGGTGACACCTTCGATTTGCCACTATCTGAAGATTTTCCACCTGGTGGAATGGCCGGAGATGGTGAGCGACTGGGGGGGGCTGGGGGCGTAGATTTACGACGCGAGGGTACTGAACGCCGATTTTTTGGACTCGATTCGATTCTACCTGACTTCTTAAACGGATTAGATGGTTCATCCTTGCGCGCCAAATCAGTCCTGCCTCCAAGTGTTCCTCAAGCCACCCCATCATAAGACTTCGTCAATGGTTAACTACTAATTCCAGAGAATATCAGTCTCATCTGTACGCAAATCTTGCCGCACGGCCGAATCGCCTACGGGAGTCGGATCTCCCCACAACAGTTGCAAGCGACCGAGAGTGGCAATCATGCTACCATTGTCAATACAAAGTGATTTTTCAGGGACATGGGAGCTTCCACCCCGCGCTTCAGACATGCATTCAGACATATCTCGCAACCTAGTATTACATGCCACACCACCTCCAAGAAGCAATTCGGACTTCCCTGTATGTGCAAGAGCCCTCTCAGCCACCTCAATACAAGCGGCAAATGCATGCTCTTGCAGAGACCAGCATACTGCTTCCAATGGTTTGCCCTTATCAACGAGGATTAGTGCGGCATTCAAAATACCTGAAAATGCTAAGTCCATACCTTGCACAGCATATGGAAGTTCTAATCCCTTCAAACTTGGATTTGGATTATCATGCAACCATTTTTGCGCCAATTCCTCAATTTTAGGCCCTCCTGGGAATGGGATACCCTGTTCTCGAGCAAATTTGTCAAGCATATTGCCAATTCCAATATCCAATGTCTCTCCTAGTACCCTATATCGTCCTTCTAAACGCGCAATTACCTGAGTATTTCCACCACTGACATACAACAATACTGGGTCATCACAATTACATCGCTCGCGTCCAACTTCTATGTGTGCGACGCAATGATTCACGCCTACCAAAGGCACACCCAATTCTTGAGATAACGCTCTAGCAACACTCGCTCCAACCCGTAAACAGGGGCCCAAACCAGGCCCTTGGGAAAACGAAATTGCCACGATATCCTCACGGGAAAAAAATTCCTCAGCAAACAACTTCCTCAATATATGTCCAGCATGCATTGCATGATGATCAGCTGCCTCACGAGGGTGTATTCCACCTTCGACCGGTCGTACAAATGCCGAGATCGACTTCCCTGGAACACCTAGTCCATCCACCCATCCTACAGAAAACGTATGTGCAGTAGACTCGATGCCAAGAATAACACCTCCCGCATCTTGGGACTTGTTAGCCTCACAAGATGGAGCAAAATTAGCGACAGCCATGCATTTCGGAGTGTACGTACCCTTTCAAGCCTGATGTTCGTCCGGTGGGCATGCGGACCGTTCTGTTGGATGCAGGTCCTGTGGCTCATTTGTCGTCAGGTAATCCATTATCGCCATTGCGTGGTGCAGAAATGACTTCACCGGATCTTGTTCACCAACCTGGGCTGGGGTTCGTTATAGAGAATGGTCTATTTTCTCAAATCAAGTCCAGTGAGGAGATAGAGGCTGAATTTGGGGGGGATGGTGCAATCTCCTTGAATCATAAGGCAATTGTTCCAGGCTTGGTAGATGCACACACTCATCTGCTGTGGGGTGGCGATAGATCTGCAGAGATGAAATTACGACAAAAGGGAATGACATATACAGAGATATCCAATGAAGGTGGTGGAATAAACAAGACAGTGAATTTCACACGTGCATTGACAACTGATGAAATGTTTAATCTCGGCAAAAGTCGATTGTCGACTGCGCTGAGGAATGGAACAACATCGATGGAGGTAAAGTCTGGTTATGGATTGAACACCGAGTCTGAATTGAGATTACTTGATATTGCATCGAAACTAAATATTGAATCCAATATTGATTTGTCACTGACTTGGTTAGGGGCACACGACACACCTGCTGGTATAGCACATTCAGAATATGTTGATGAATTAATTTGCAACCAATTGCCTGCCGTTGCTAATCAAGGACACGCAAAATTCGCTGATGTATTCTGTGAACCTGGCTGGTTTACGCTTGACGAAACCGAACGAATTTGTCAAGCATCAAAAGAATTGGGTATGGACATTCGATTACATGTTGACGAATTCAGCAACGGTGGTGGATTGCAATTGGCATCTGAACTAGATGCTATCACGGCAGATCATGCTATACATTCATCATTTGAAGATAGGATATCGGCAGATAAATCAGGAACACTCCAAGGATTCTTGCCCGGAACTCCATACGTTTTGGGATCGAATCACTGGCCACCAATATCGGAGGCAATAGAGAATGGCTGGGCTTGGTATCTTGCAACAGACTTCAACCCCAATTGTCATTCACTATCATTACCTATGGTGGGTTCAATCGTAACACATAGAATGGAAATTGATCCCTTAGCAGCATTGGTAGCAGTTTCACGTAATGCTGCATCAACATTGCCAAGAGAGGATGGTCTCAGTCATGGCGTCATAGCCGAGGGTGCGATTGCAAATCTCAATGTCCTGTGGGGAACTGAAATAGACGGCTGGTGTCAGACCCCTGGACAAAGTCCGTTTATTTCAACGATGGTAAATGGGAAAATATTGAATCATGAATAAATGATTATTACTTTTCAGAACATATTAACAATATTACAAAATGTGTTTATGAATAACGATATTTCATAACGGCCGAAATATTGGGCTGATAATCCATGTTATGCGCCCTTAGGTCACACCTTATCTCCTGCATTATCCGCTTATGGGCTTGCAGTGACACGAATGTATTTCATATTTGCATAATTCTGTAAATTTAACCCTCTAATGAGGGGGTAGTAGCAATAAAAACTCGAAAATTAGCATTTGGTGGGCCCGGCCAGATTTGAACTGGCGATCTTCGCCATGTCAAGGCGACGTCATAACCCCTAGACCACGGGCCCTTGCTAAGTCGAGAATCATAGTGTATATGGATGATTCGTAGCACAAAACAGAGTAGTTATCCTACTATCTTGGATATCCTGCCATCACAACCATCCTGAGAGCAAGTTCCGGCCACACGCTTGCGACCATTTGACATGGTAAATTGCTCCGGGCCCGAGATTGGACCGTATGTCTTACACTTCAGACAAAACCCTTGATATTCAGCCATGCCAACATGTTGCTCAGCTGAATGGATGATATGAACGATTCGATGTAGAACTCACTTAATGAATAAATGATTAAAACCAATCAATAATAGATAAATATATTAGCGATTTGCAAGGAATTAATTATTCTTTCAACAAATACTCAATTCTTAATTTTCCCGAACCCTTGCTTTTTACTTTCGAGATATGAATTTCAGGAATCTGCAAGGTCGTTTCTACATGTGTCCCAGCGCACGGACAAACATCGACCTCTCCAATCGAAATTGTTCTATAAGTATCAATATTTTTTGGCATTCTTGACATGTCAACTCGTACCAATGGGTCAGATAATAGCTCCTCAGTGCTACGAAAATCCATTTTTACGATATGTCCTTTGGAGATTTCATCGTTTATGAGTGCTTGAAAAAATTCTTTTTCAAATAATTCTCTATTTGTAAATTGTAAATCTATGCGAGTTCTCTCATAGCCAATTTGATTTCCCACAGTTATAGCACCCCATTCCTCATTAGCAAGTGCACTCATCATGTGCTGAGCGGTATGCATCTTGCACATACGATTACGCCAATCAGCATCGATTTCACACATAACAGTTGCACCGACTTCAAGTCTTCCAGTCACAGATATCATACTATGATTGTAATTTTCACGATTAGTGACAGCATGAATGTCACAAGAAAATGACTGGGATGAAATGGTGCCCCTGTCTGAAGGTTGCCCTCCTCCTGTTGGGTAAAAATATGATTTGTTTAATGTAATGTCATCATCTTCGATTGATTCAACAATTGCCTGAAATGGGGGTGGGTCTAGGCCCGGATGCTGCTCCAAATATCCTAGCTTACTCATCATTCATCGTCCTCTAAACCAAAATCAATACTAGATCCTTCCCAATCAGTTACAGCGTCCTCATCGGCTTCGAAATGTTCGACAGGAATACTCTCATGTGGATTAATACTGTAAAATCCAGGATCTCGAGACTCTTTTTCAGGAATTTGGCTAGGTTGAGCGCTTGGTTCTGAAAAATCATCTCTAGATTCTTCCTCTTCAATTACAATATGAAATACATCACACTCAGGGCATTTTGCAGTACCTACTGGTGAAATGGCTGCACAATTAGGGCATACGGATTGTCCGTCAAAAATCTTCAATGGGTCTTCATCAGACACCATATCAT
The DNA here is from genome assembly GCA_964441035.1 of uncultured Candidatus Poseidoniales archaeon. Lineage (GTDB taxonomy): Archaea > Thermoplasmatota > Poseidoniia > Poseidoniales > Thalassarchaeaceae > MGIIb-P. Next base: position 15,156 of record CAYYKF010000025.1, on the reverse strand, counting down.
CTCATTTAATCTAAGAATAGGGCATCCCAGTCAACGTCGTATTCATCATTATCGTCTTCACGCTTGACAGTGACTGTGTCATCGTCATCGTTGAAACCAGTGACTGTTCCGTACCAATCTCCATCTTCATCTTCAACGCCGACGCGGGAACCTACAGTGATTTCATCATCATCTTCATCATCTGATTCATCCCCTTCTTCTTCTTCATCAGAATCTTCTTCTTCATCAGAATCTTCTTCGTCATCAGAATCTTCTTCGTCATCAGAATCCTCTTCGTCATCAGAATCCTTTTCGTCATCAGAATCCTCTTCGTCATCAGAATCAACCCAATCATCACTGGTCTCATCCTCTTCATCATCACTAGTTGATTTACTCTGTCGATGTTCAGCACGCCACGACTTTACCTGATATTGCAGGAAACCAATGCCAACTAAACAAAGGAGTCCAAGAATAATGAAGAATATTCCATCCCAATAGAATCCAACAGGCATTGAACTGGCACCATCATCACCCGCCAATGGCGTCAATGAATTTGAACACTTATCCGCTTGAATTGACTTATCACAGGGATAAACATCTCCAGGCAGAATTTCCATTCCTGATGAAGTAACAGCAGGTGAATCTCCATCGTAAACAACGTTACCTCCAGATCCATCGACTGGTCCAATGATTCCATTAAGCAACCATAAGCCAACGAAGAGAACACCTACAACATACAATATGGGGAAAACATTCTCGTACTGTCGCATTAGGAACTTCTGCCAATCAGCAGGCCCTTCTCGCTTCACCTTCTCAGGCTTCAAAACGGGCGCTACAGCCTCCAAAGCAACTATGAATTCCTGTGCATCGATGTGTCCATCATCATCACTATCCAATGCTTCAATCACAGCGATGACATCCGCAGGCTCAAGGAGACCATCACCGAATTTCTCCATGGCCAACTGCAATTCAGGTCCGTCAATCTTCCAATCATCATTGATGTCAAAGGTTTCAAACGCATCACGGATTGTCATACCGGATTCGACGATGCCATCGGCGAGACGTTGGAAGGCTTCTGTGGCTTCGAATGCTTCATCGTCACCTCCATCGTCTTCTGACTCATCCTCGTCGTCTTCTGACTCATCCTCGTCGTCTTCTGACTCATCCTCGTCGTCTTCGGCTTCATCCCCTTCCGATTCATCAACAGGCTCATCTCCATCTGAATCTTCTTCTACAGGTTCTAGAATGACAGGAGGACTCCAAGGCATCGACAATGCTGCAGCTAGTTCTCCCAGAGTAATGACACCATCGCTGTTTAAATCGATCTGGTTCAAAAATCGATCAAGGTCATGATGAGGCAAAAACGCAAGGTTTCGAGAAAGTAAAGCATCCTTCACCTCTAGAGCAGTAAGTTCGCCATCATGATCTGAATCGACGGCATCAAATAAATCAGATATAGAAATCCCTTCTTCCTTCATCCAATCTGTAAGTGCCGTTGTTAAATCATCTAGGACAAAGTAAACGCCGCACTGCGAGCAGGATTTTGAATTGATAGCGACCAATGAACCACAGGATCCACATTCACCTAATTCGTCTTCAGAAATACCTGTGAAGGAGACTTGACATTCAGGACAAGAGGTTGAATCAGCGGGGATAAGTGCTCGACAGCCACCACATATTGCCATATCTTCGGCATCAATATTGGATTCGTCTTCGCCCTCGCTCATGCCGACACCGACCCGACCACGCTTCATCTTGATATAACAGTTCACTCGGTATAGGTATGACTGAATCGAATAGCAATAATGTTGGAAATTGTTCCGAATGCCCTAAGAATCTCCTAATGTGAGGAGGCTTTGTTCACATGGGTGCAAGCGACCACTATTCCCTGCAAATTCCGCCGAAGGGCCGCGTTTTTAGCATCATTTCAGCTGAGCCACGCGCGCCATTACACTGGCTTGCAATGCTAAAGCATGAAAATACAGTGAGCACTTCCATTTACAGTCGACTTTCCCCGCAAAGACTTTCGCAGCACATCAATCTCAAATCAACTGAATTCCATTGGTTGTCTGAGTCTATGGATGCACATGCATTATCTCCATCGCTCGAACACATTCACCATTCGATAAGCACTAGAATTTCAACCGATTCAGGAATTATTTGGCTTGACGCAATTGAATATTTGATTAGTCGACAGGGGTTCGACGCATTCCTATCATTTACTCGGAGTTTGGCAGATGAAATCTCCCGTACAGATTGGACTCTAATTTTTCCATTTTCACCACTATCTATGGAAGATACACAGTTGGCCCACATTCGTCGTGAAGCAGTACCTCTCGAAATTGGAAGCCCTCCACTACCCGAGTCATTTAGTGCACCTAACATTGAAACTGAAGAGGTTCCTGATGAGATTAATGATAATTCTGAGGATATTTTCGAGTCAGACGCCGAGTATGCATTCGTCCCACAGGTAGGCGGATTGTCGATGCTTTCCAGCATATCTGAATCAGCACTAACTCCAGCAGTATTGGAACGCAGAATTCTGCAATGGGAAAATATGGGGGTTGATGTTAGTGGCTTACACAGAGGACTATCGATGGAAGAATCTGAAAGGTTCAAATTATATCGTGATTATGAAGAACTTATTCGAAAAGCCATTGAATGTGAAAAACGAATCCAGATGATCGAAATACGCGGGCACAGTGTGGAGGCAGCTAAGATGAGATTCAGAATCATGCAACTTACTGGCCTCACCCAAATAGAAAATACGCTTGATCAGATACTAAAGGGTCAAGGGAAATCAGTTGAGAGCACCAACCGCTGACTCAACAGATTCGAGGATTTCTCCCGAAAGTAGCAGGTCAACCATCGTGTCATTATCTGGGAATAAAGCCCGATCTTCATCAAGATGGCTGATATATTTGCGAATAATCTGATGCGCTGCATTTACACCTGCACCAGGCGATCCCTCACGGATATCTAGGGCTTGAGCTGCTGCAATCATCTCTATGGCAAGCACGCCATAGCAGTTTTCGACAATTTGCCGTGTCTTTTGAGTAGTCGTCATACCCATACTGACAAAATCCTCTTGATCTGCAGCAGCAGGAATGCTCTGATTAGCTGCAGGATGTGACAAAATTCGAGTCTCAGCGACTAATGCACATGCGGTGTATTGAGCAACCATAAGGCCAGAATGCATGCCTGCCTTTTCAGTCAAAAATGGTGGTAGGCCCGAACTTAACGCGGGATTTGTAAGTCGATTCAATCTTCGCTCTGACAGCACTGCAGCCATCGACATTCCTGTTCCAACCATCTCCATTGGTAGTGCGATTGGTGTACCCTGGAAATTAGCACCGGTAATGACACGATTTTGCTCTGGTATGAATACGGGGTTGTCCCCAACACCATTTAGTTCAATTTCGACTTGCTCTCTGGCAAATTTAACTGCATCACGGACAGAACCAATTACCTGAGGAGTGGACCTTAGTGAATATGCATCCTGCACCTTCTTCCCTTCATTTGCCAATATTTCAGAACCTTCTGTCAGTTTACGGAGATTTGATGCAACTTCCTCAGAACCTGCAAAACCACGTAATTCATGTAATTTTGAATCGTAAGGAGTCATGTTTGCATTGAGAGCTTCCAGTGTCATTGCGGCTGCAATATCGTGGTATTTCAACCACTTTTCAACATCACAGAGGCTCAATGCTGCCATGGCTGTAAGCATATTACTGCCATTGATTATTGCCAAGCCATCCCTAGCGTGTAATTCTAGGGGCTTCAGTCCAGCAGATTCTAGAGCAACATTGGCAGGCAAACGTTTCCCATCATAAATGGCATCACCTTCACCCATCATCGCCATTGCAATTTGAGACATAGGGGAAAGGTCACCACACGCACCAACAGACCCTTTAGCTGCAGCGATAGGCGTGACACCACGATTGAGCATATTCTCGATTTGTTTAGTTACTTCAGGCCTACCGCCCGAATTCCCATGACAATGCACATTGATACGACCAGCCATGGCTCCTCTAACGACCTCCACCGGCATTGGGTTGCCGATTCCAGCAGCATGAGAATATATGAGGTACTTCTGAAATTCTTTAACCTGCTCGGGTGATAACACAACTTCACTAAATTCGCCAATCCCCGTGGTTACTCCATACATAACCTCATGCGCCTCAATCTTGGATTGGATCATTGAACGGCAATTGTCTATACGATTCCACGCCTCTTGTGAAACAGAAACAGTATCATAATCTCGGGCAATAGCTGCAACATCATGAATGCTCAAACCAGAGCCAGTCAATTCAACAGGCATCAAACACGCCACTGAGGTGCGGAATATAACCGTATCAGCGCTGCAGAGCCTTCTCAATCGCTTCGGTATCTGCATGATTTGGCATTGTAATATGCAAATTAGTATCATTCTCCATGGCGATACGTGCAGCGAATTCAGCACCTTCGTTGCGACCCCAAGCTCGTCGTGCGACGCCATTATTAACATCCCAACTAAGCATTGATTGTATTCTGGACGCAGCATCATCAGTTCCATCTAGTAACATCCCAAATCCACCGTTAATGACTTCGCCCCAACCAACACCCCCTCCGTTGTGTATGCTTACCCATGTTGCACCGCGGAAACTATCGCCAACGAAATTATGGATTGACATATCTGCAGTAAACATTGATCCGTCACGAATATTCGCAGTTTCCCTGTAGGGTGAATCTGTTCCACCAACGTCATGATGATCACGTCCCAAAACAATAGGTGCTGAAATACGACCATCACAAATCGCTTGATTGAACGCTTCAGCGATTTGAATCCGTCCGCGCTCATCCGCATACAGAATTCTTGCTTGACTACCAACAACCAAATCGTTACTGTCTGCATCTTCAATCCAGCATATATTGTCCAATATTTGCTGTTTGATTTCAGTTGGAGAATCGACGGAAATATCCTTCAATACTTCGATAGCAATGGAATCGGTCATTTGCAAATCTTCAGACTTTCCTGAGCAACAAACCCAGCGAAATGGACCAAAACCATAATCGAAGCACATTGGGCCCATGATATCTTCAACATATGATGGATATGTGAATTTACCATCCTCTTGGAGAACATCGGCACCTGCCCTTGAGCATTCAAGCAAAAATGCATTACCATAGTCCCAGAAATGCATCCCTTTATCTGATAATTGGTTGACTGCACTTGCATGTCTCAATAGGCTTGAACGTACAGATTCATGAAACTTTTCAGGATTATCAACCATCAAAATTTTCGCTTCCTCCAGCGATAAATCTACGGGAAAATATCCACCCTGAAGCGGGTTGTGGAGACTTGTTTGATCACTACCCAAATCAACCCGCACATCCCTCTCAAGCAATCGCTCCCATAAATCGACAACATTGCCGACATATCCGATAGATATTGCCTCACCTCTATCTCGCGCCTCAATCATACGATTAATGCAGAAGTCTACATCATCAGAAATCTCATCAACCCAACCCTGTGCATGCCGTTTGGAAGCTGCAATAGGATTAATTTCAGCAACAATACAAGTCGCACCGGCAATTACTGCTGCTTTTGCTTGTGCACCTGACATACCACCTAGCCCAGAGGTGACAAATGTGACACCTTCTAAATTATCAACATTGAGATATTTCCTAGCAGCATTCAGTATTGTAATAGTGGTGCCATGAACGATACCTTGGGGGCCAATATACATGTATGAACCCGCAGTCATTTGGCCATATTGGCTAACGCCAAGAGCATTCATTTTCTCATATTCTTTCTGTGATGAATAATTGGGGATTACCATTCCATTTGTTACAACAACACGCGGGGCATTGGGATGGCTTGGGAATAAACCAAGCGGATGCCCACTGTACATGACCAGCGTTTGCTGTTCAGTCATATTAGACAAATATTGCATAGTAATCCTATATTGCGCCCAATTTTGGAATACTGAACCATTTCCACCATATGTAATCAGTTCGTGTGGGAATTGTGCGACATTTGAATCGAGATTATTTTGAATCATTAACATAATTGCAGCAGCTTGCCGAGATTTAGCAGGATATGTATCGATTGGATATGCCCGCATTTCTTCATTTGTGGGACGAAATCTATGCATGTAAATACGCCCAAAATTTTTCAATTCATCAGCAAATTCCTGTATCAAAACATCATGGGTGTGGGGTGGAAAGTATCTAAGTGCATTTTGCAATGCCAATATTTTCTCGTGATAATTGAGAACAGATCGTCGAGGGGGTGCATGATCTACAGAATCATCAAAACCTGGATGATTCGGCAGATTTTCCGGTATTCCCTCGGAAAGATACTCTCGACTCATGAACGTGGGCAGGCACATATATCCTTGAGCCTTATGTCTGTGCCAATGAGGGCTGAGGCTAAGAACGGCCTCTAGGAATCGGCGTCATGGCCGATGGTGATTGGCGACTTTCAGATATGGCCAACGGAATGGAACGGAGTCGAATATTAACGATAGCGGCAAGTGTAAGAGAGATGATTTCCCAAGGCAATGAAGTTACTCCATTTACTGTCGGTGATTTTTCAACAGAACAATTTGAGGTACCGTCACAATTAATTTCCGGAATCATTGATGCGCTGGATGATAAGGAAACTAACTATCCACCTGCAGCAGGTATTCCCGAGTTACGTGAAAGTTTGGCACGATGGATGAAAGGCAAGTATGGATTGGATGTTGGTAGTGATGGAATTGTAGTTGGTTCGGGTGCACGCCCAGTTCTATATGCATCATTCAGATTATTCTTAGAACCAGGAGATGGGTTAGCATATGGTGTACCTGCATGGAATAATCACTATTATGTACATTTGAATGATGCTGTATCAATACCAATAAAAGGGACCGCAGAGAGTAGATTTTTGCCGACTGCGTCGTCAATAAAAAAGCACATCAAGGATATCCGGGTACTAATATTAAACAGCCCTCTGAATCCAACTGGAACTTGCTACAATCGTCAGGAATTATCAGATATTTGCGAGGTCATATTAGCTGAAAATAGGTCACGTGAAGGCAATGCTAGAAAGCCTGTAATGTTAATCTATGATCAGGTATATTCAACGATGACAGCAAAAAATGTAGAACATTTCCACCCTGTACAAGTATGCCCAGAAATGTTTGACTATACCATCACTCTAGATGCAATTTCCAAATCATTGACCGGTACGGGATTGCGCCTAGGGTGGATGGCATTGCCACCTACCCTAGCTCCACCAGTAATTGCTCTCATTGGTCATATGGGGGCTTGGCCCGCACGCCCGATTCAAAAAGCAGTAGCTAATCTATACACAGATGTGGAGTCTCTAGGGAAATTTTTCACAAACTTGGACTGTAGAATTGCAGAACGGATGAATATACTACAAAATCAGCTTACTGGGATGAGGGACTATGGGATTCGATACGTTGAGCCAGAAGGAGGGATATATCTAACAACACAATTCGATCTATTTGAATTGTTGAATGTTGATACCAATGAGGAAATACGGCAATGGTTACTTGAGCAGGCAGGTGTAGCAGTTGTCCCCTTCCAAGCATTCGGTCTTGAGGAGGACTCAGGTTGGTTTAGAATCAGTATAGGTGCTGTAAGTATTGATGATATTTATGGGGCAATGAACCGATTAGAATCCGCACTTAGTTCTGCATGCGACCATTAACAGCATGCATGATCTCACGGGAAATTTCGCGGCACTTTGATTTCATATTATCCATGCGTTCGATCATTGCAACATCAGGATTGCGCATGGAGGAGAGATTGATTTCAACATTGAATAGTGCACCCTTACATGCGGCACTAGCAAGCAGACCTGCTACGCCAACATCTGTTACAGCATTCGCATTACCCAACTTTGCCAATTCTGGCAGAGATTCAAGCAATTCTAACGCTAGGCTTGCGGTTTCCATGGGGACCAAAGCAGCATTCAGAGTCCCCTCGCGAATTGCATTGCGCCGTTCCTCAATCTGGCTCTCAGTCTCTTTCGGCATAGAGTACGCCTTCATCACATCATCAAAAGAGTGAGCATCATCTGAAGCCAACTCATGACCCCTCTCAAGGAGTGGTTGTGCAATTTCACGGCAGGTAGCAGCAGCATCCCAGCCCTGATTCCACTTCTCTTTACCCTCAGTCAGATTGCAAACCATGATTGCCAGTGCAGCTCCTTGGGACAATGCTACAGCAGCAGCACTGCCTCCACCAGGTGTTGGTGCATTAGATGAAAGCGCATTTCTATATTGATCTAAGGTCATATTTCCAAATTCAGTCATAACTTCACCTCACCGCATATTCGATAATTCGTTCATTTGCATTGAATGGACCAAGCGAATCTAAACCAAGACCAGAGACAGCAGCAGCAACAAGTTCCTCCTCACTACATTCATTCGGGTTAGAATGGTACCATCTTCCTGCATTTAGGAATGAAGCCAAGGGGGCTAGTCCTACTAATTCACTTCCAATAACTTCGACACCATGATCCGAGGCTAGTGAGCTGATACACTCGTAGGCCTCATGCATGTCAGTTACTGAAACATCCTGCAAATTCATACTGACCTGGCTAATGCCATGCGAGTCTAGTGGAAGACCCATACCCTGTACCTTATCCAACATTCCAGAAACACGCATTTTCTTACCATCCAACTTGATTAAACGTCCAGATGAACGAACAATTGTGCCACAAATCTTGGCAACTCGAGCATCTGATTCGTTGATATTCACATTGTATGCGACAAGAATTGGCCTACTTCCTATTACGACGGCCCCAAAGCGTGCAATATTCTCATCCCACAATGATGGACCCAAATCTGGTAACCTAGTACTACCTGGATGTTCAGAATTACCATCGGTAAGCCTGCCTTCCAAACCCTCATATTCGCCCTTGCGAATATCTGATAGTACTCGACGTTCTTCTGATGCTGCTGCGTGCCCATAGAAGAAAACAGGTAAATTCAACTCAGAAGATACTCTTGCACCCAATCTGTGAGACAATTCCACACAGTCATCATAAGAGGAATCTCTCAATGGAATAAAGGGGCAGACATCAACCGCACCAAGACGGGGATGTTCACCCTTATGCCCTCTCATATCAATCAATTCGGATGCGTTTGAAATAATGTCAAAAGCGCCCTCCAGCACTGCCTCAGGACTGCCTGCGATTGTGATGACTGTACGGTTGTAATCAGCATCAGGTTCACAGGAGAGTAATGTGCAACCATCAATATTTTCAATACCTGAAACTACCTTATCGATAATATCTGAATTTCGGCCCTCACTAATGTTCGGAACACACTCAACAAGTGGGCGCATAAATCGGCCAGTAGCGATTATGTCTTGATAATTATCATCAATGGAACAGGTGTTCAGGGGCATTTCCAGACAATGCACTATCCCTCTTTTCCTTTATTCTGGATATTGCTTTTCTGAAATCCTTAGGTGAAACTGATTTGCGTTCGTCACGTATGGCAACCATCGCTGCTTCAACACAAGTACCCTTCAATTCCGCACCACTAAATCCCTTGGTTTGAGATACAATGTCTGTTACGGATAATGCCTTTGTCTTAGGCATGCGGCCAATGTGCAAATCAAGAATTGCCTTACGTCCTTCGTCATCAGGTAATGGAATATCAATAACTCGATCAAATCTACCAGGTCTGAGTAATGCCTCATCAAGAATATCAGGTCGATTAGTTGCTGCAATGAGTTTGACATCATCAAGCGCATCGAATCCGTCCAATTCTGCTAGTAACTGCATCAGAGTACGCTGTACTTCACGGTCACCACTAGTTGCGGTATCCAGCCTCTTAGCACCAATAGCATCAATTTCATCAATGAATACAACGGCAGGCGCTCTTTCTCTGGCCAAATCAAACAATTCACGGACCATTCTACCTCCTTCACCGATGTACTTCTGTGCCAACTCACTACCAACGAGGCGAATGAAGGTACAACTTGTGGACGATGCAACAGCCTTGGCCAACATGGTCTTACCACAGCCAGGTGGCCCTACTAGCAATACTCCCTTTGGTGGTGAAATACCAAATCGAGTAAAAGCCTCAGGTGAGGTTAGCGGCAACTCAATACACTCTTGAATGAGTTGTATTTGTTCGTCTAACCCCCCTAAGTCAGAATAGGATATTTGTGGCTTCTCGAACATTTCCGCCCCAGTAACAAGTGGATCCCAAGCATCGTGTAATACTTCAATTACAGATAGTGAATCTTGATTCAGGGCAACTCGTGCACCAGGTTTCAATAGTTCAGAATCAATACGCTGGTTGGCGCCAACCAAAAAAACAGTACCATTAGAGGACCTAACTACTACTTTGTCTCCATCAAGAGTATCCTGAATGTGACCTATGATATGTGGCGGGCTGCGAAGTAACCGGACCTCCTCCTCTAGTCTGCCCACTTTCTTCTTTTGCTGGGAGACCTCATTCTCAAGATACACTCGTTCCGTTAGAAGCTGTTGTGATCTCTCAGTTAATTCACGAAAGTCATCCTCTAGTCGGCGTAATTGTGTCTCAAATGCCTCCTCAGACTTATGGTGGCTACGGTTATCCGCATCACTGCTCTTTGAGTCTGAGTCAGATGCCATGAATCGTTGAAGTAACAATTGCGTATAAGAACTACGAGAAGTAGATGCATAATGGTGACATTCAAGTCAATTTGCCATTACGCAATAGTGGTATCAGTATGGGCGATTGCGAATTGTGCGGAGCGATTGGTGTCAGTACACGACAAATTTCTCTGAGTCGAGCTAATGTAGAAGCCTGCATTAGATGCATGGAGAAATCTGGACATAACACAACTGAGCCTGTGCAACAGAAAGCCGTCGTTCATACAGGTAAACCAATTCGAAGAAACAGTGGTGGATATAGAGGGACAGGTAGGCGTGGAAAGGACATCATGCTGAAGCAAGAGAAGGAGTTACGTCCTGATTTTGCAACCATTATTCGCGATGCTAGAATGAATTTAGACTGGGATCAGAAGGAATTGGCCAAACGAATGGCTGAAAGAGTGAATATAGTCCAAAAAACCGAAGGTGGAAAGCGACCTACTGACGATGTAATTCGTAAATTTGAGCGGATATTAAATGTCGAATTGATGATATTACGGGCAAATGATGATGAAAGAAAAATTTCGAAATCATCATCTGCAAGATCAATGACCTTGGCTGACTACTTTGATCAGGCGAAGGAAAATCTTTGAGGGATGATATTGGTTGAAGATGTGCCGCTTCACATAATTCATCTTAATCAGGATGATCCAAAAAAATGCACAGCAAGGAAATTGGCTAAGAGAGATTTAGTAATATTACATGAGCACAGCAATAGGCCTCCAAGACGTGGTTTTTTACTAGACCCCTTATCTGGAATTATATTTGGTCCAGATGACATGCCTTTGATTGAAAGAGGGGCAGCAATTGTGGCATTAGATTGCTCATGGAAGCAATTGGATTCATCCCTACAAACAATCAAACATTCTTCACCAAATTTAGAAGGTAGAACGTTGCCTATACTACTGGCGGCAAATCCAGTTTCTTGGGGGAAGCCTGGCAGATTGAGTACTGCAGAAGCACTTGCATCATGTCTTGTAATTATGAATAGAGAAGAACAAGCTAGGATACTTTTGTCGGCGTTTTCGTGGGGAGACCGATTCTTCGAACTGAATAGCGAACCTTTGGAAGCATACAGGTTATGTGAGACTCGAGAGGAAATCATATCCACACAGTGGGAATTCTTTGATTCTCCGAATGATTCTACCTAACCCTGGACCCGTTACTTATCTCACCATCAAGTGTAATCAATCGTACAGTTCCTAAACCATCATCTGCAGCACAAAGCATACCTTCAGACATTATACCCCTCAATTTTCTAGGCGCCAAATTCGCAACGAAAACAACGGATTTACCAATCATATCGTCGGGCTTGTAGTATTCTTTTAACCCCGCACATACCGTTCTACCACTTTCGCTACCATCATCCAATTTAACCACATACAACTTATCCGCATTTGGGTGATTTTCAACACTGATTATCGTACCAGTCCGTAAGTCGACAGACATGAATGTTTCAAAGTCTAAAAACGTCGTACCTTCAGGTGCATTTTCCATAATTTCATTCTCCTTAATTTTAGATTTTTTTCCACTACCCTTGACGCCATGCCCGGGGTCATCATGCCTTGACTCGCTCTGAGATTCTGCAAGCGATTCCTCATACTCAAGAATAGCATCAAGGTCGAGACGCGTAAATAGGGGCTCGTTAATTGAAGACCATGTTATTGGTACCTTCCAATCAATTGCACTTTCAAATGTGGCTTGAGAAATATCCCCTTCTTGTCCCAACATTGCCCATAGACGTTGGGCACTGAATGGCAGGAATGGGTGGCTGGTAATAGCCAAAAAGCGAGCTAATCTCCATCCAAACACCAATTTAGCGATACTTTCACGTGAGTTAGATTCACTATCATGAATTTCACGAATCGCCTGCCATGGAGCAGCTTTCTGTATAATCTGGTTGCCGTATTGTGCGGCTGACATAACGTGGCGAAGAGCTTCTTTGTATCTATGCCGATTGAGGCTGTGCGTAATTTGAATATAGATTTGCTCGAGACGCTCCACTTCATCCACACACATATCCAAATCGTCAAAGGTGGCAAGAGGGTTTTGCTTGGAAACTTCAGGAAGGTTTACGTCAGCCAATTTGTTACCTAGACTCATGATCCTGTTAACATAATTTCCATATGCCCCGTTCAATTCATTATTGATCTTCTCAACGAAATCAGGCCAATTGAAGTCAGTATCATGGTTCTCAGGCATGTTAATACTCAGATAATATCGCAACATATCTGGGTCGAACCGCTCAAGGAAAGAAGGGAGCCATACTGCATGCTTTCTACTCTTACTGAATTGACCGCCTGCAAGCATTAGGTATTCCATTGCAGGTACATTAGATTCCAGTGCCAATTCATTCGGACCAGGTAGGGAAACTACATCACTGTCAGAAAGTCCTTTTTCGGCATGATTCAGCCCAAGTATAAGCGCTGGCCAAATCACAGTGTGGAATGGTATGTTGTCCTTGCCAAGAAAATATAGGTGTCGGGGAGCAATGCCTTCGTTCGATACACGCCACCAATTATTCCATTCATCTCCACTTCCATATCTATCAGACCAAATTCTCGCACAGGTGTAGTATCCTTGAACTGCTTCAAACCATACATAAACACACTTTCCAGACCATTCGTCGCCTTCCAATGGAAGAGAAATACCCCATTGCAAGTCGCGAGTTACTGCACGTGGCCTAAGACCCATGTCAAGCCATTGTTTAGTCATAGCACGCACATTAGACTTCCAGACCTGTTGCCTGCTTTGAGCGTGGATTTCAAGCACCTGTTGAAATAAATCCAATCTGTAAAAGAAATGTTCAGTATCTCTGATTTCAATTTCCGCATCAGGGTTCATCTTTGAGCGAGGATTGAGTAATTCGTGTGACTCATAGGTCGAACCACATTCATCACACTGGTCACCTCTAGCATTAGAATCTCCACAATGTGGGCAGTTTCCTTCAACATATCTGTCTGGAAGGAATCGGCCACCGTCGGGACGCTTTTCGTAATATTGCTGAGTTGTTTGCTGTTGGAACAATCCCGCATGCTGCAGTGAAAGAAAATTCTCTTGGACAAATTTTTTGTGTATGGGGTCACTTGTTCGGTTGAACAATGCACCCCCATAATCAATGCCTCTGGAATCAATATTGGGTTCCCAATTACACCCTAAATCGAGCAGTGCTTTTGTGTTGATTTTGTGATATTTATCTACAACGTCCTGTGGCCCAACACCCATGGTTTCCGCAGTAACAGTAATCGGAGTGCCATGTTCATCCGAACCAGAGACCATGAGCACTCTATTCCCAATTGCGCGTTCATAACGATACTGAATATCTGGTGGGAGATAACATCCAGCAACGTGGCCTAAATGGAGCGGACCATTCGCATAAGGCCATGCAACGCAAATTAGGACATATTCATCCACCATACAACGCCCTCAACCATCGGCTGCGCATTCGGGATATCAATCAGTCGGAAGTTATTCACTGTCGCCATTTGAAGTACCATACTTTTCTTTGGCGAATTCACGCATGTCTTCCGCACCAGTACCATCTTCGATTGCATCTATATCATGTTCGTCAACAATTTCTACACCAAGCAATGTTTCGATTATGTCTTCCATCGAAATAAGTCCGGTTGTACCACCAAATTCGTCTTTCACAATGAGAATTTGTTCTCTGCGATCAAGCAATATGTCCAATGCGACATCGACAGATTGAGTTTCAGAACAACTACTAATGCTCCGCATCAATTCACCCATGGTAACATCATCCTCATCGACAGCTGCCTTACGCAATATGTCATTCCTAAGTACCATCCCCAGTACGTCATCAATAGACTCTCCATGTACAGGCATCCTGCCGTGAGTCATTATTGGGATTTCACGAAGTACATCCTCCACAGTTGAATCGACATGTACTGACGTCATAACCACACGAGGAGTCATTTCGCTTCGTACTTCGATTTCACGAAGTCTCAGCAGGTTTGTGATAACCTTCTCTTCATCCTCCTCAATTGAGCCTTCAGTTTCACCAATTTCAGCCAATGCGGCCAATTCTTCCCGAGAAACTGTTTCTTGTTCGGGGCTGGGGAATATCCGCCGAAGATATTCGATAGGGACAACTATCCATATCAGTATCAAAATTAGCCCTTGTAACACATATGCCGACGGTCGGCACAATTGCTTCCAATATAGGGTGCCGAGTGTCTTGGGCAAAATTTCACTGAATAAGAGGACCCCTATTGTTAGCAGTGCAGATGCAATGGCCATCGTATAGTTTCCACTATCTAGAGACTCTACTTGTGAGCCTACACCTAGTGCCCCTACAGTATGCGCGATTGTATTTAATGTCAGAATAGCTGTCAATGGCCTTTCCGGATCATCCTTAAATTTCAGCCAATGATTCGCAGTACGACTACCTCGGGACTCCAAAACTGCAACATGACCTCTAGTTGTTGATAATAAAACTGCTTCTAGTATCGAACAAATAAACGAGGCTCCAAGAGCCAAAGTAGCGTAAATAGCGATCCAAGTCC
>CAYYKF010000024.1:0-20401 GCA_964441035.1 uncultured Candidatus Poseidoniales archaeon | reverse complement strand
CAGCCGCTACCGAAGCGAGTCATTGCAGCATTCGCAAATTCAGATTGCATTGCTTCAAACGAACCGAACTTATCATTAATTGCAGCAGCGAGATTACCAGTTGGAGAACCGCCACCATTTGGTGACATTATTTCCCAGAATAATCTGTGATTCCAGAACCCTCCACCATTATTTCTCACAGCTGCATTGTCAGTGTGATTAGCCAATAATTCTTCAATTGATTTAGATGCCAAATCTGTGCCATCAATTGCCGCGTTTAATTTTGCAGTATATCCAGCGTGATGCTTGCTATGATGGATTTCCATAGTTAGTGCATCGAGGTGTGGCTCTAGTGCATCGTATGCGTATCCGAGTTCAGGTAGTTCAAATGTCATAGTTCTCCCTGAGCCTAAGCGAGTGGCTATTGCCTATCAACATGCGTATGTTGAAGGAGCGAATTCAAAGTCGGAAAAACATGGCCCGTGTTGCTGTAACAGATGGCATGGCCGATGCGGCTGTTGAGAAATTAAGGAAAGCCGGGCATCTCGTAAATTTAAATCCGTCAAATCTCGATGGATTCGATGCGGTTGTAATCCGTTCAGCAACAAAAATTTCCGCTGAAACAATTGCGAATTCACCTTCACTAAGAATTGTCGGAAGGGCAGGTGTTGGTGTAGATAATATTGACCTAGATGCTGCCACTTCAGCAGGTATTCTTGTATGTAATACACCTTCATCATCGACTAAATCTGTCGTTGAATTAACCATAGGCCATTTACTCTCATCCGCGAGGTATATCGTCACGGGTGATCGAGATCTAAAGGCCAACAAATGGTCAAAAAAAGATCTCAGGGGAACAGAACTTTCTGGCAAGCGCTTGGGCTTAATCGGCTTTGGGCGAATTGCACAGGGAGTAGGCCAAATTGCCAGAGCACTGGGGATGGAATTGCATGCTTATGACCCATATGTTCCACCTGATATTGCTGAGTCACAAAATTGTATATTGCACAAGGGTGTGGATGAAGTATTTTCCACATGTACTCACATCTCGATTCACTGTAATCTGAGTGACGAGACGTACCATTTGGTCGATGAGAAAAATATTGGCTTAATGCCTGGAGTTGGGGCTGATGGAATCGATTGTGGTAACCATTTGGTGAATTGTGCAAGGGGTGGTGTCGTCGATGAGGAGGCAGTTTTGGTTGCCCTTGAATCAGGCCAACTTGCATCATGTGCGCTCGATGTTTTTGAAGTTGAACCCGCTCTAAATAATCCCTTGATTCAACACCCTGCATTTCATGGGACACCTCATATTGGAGCTGCTACAAAAGAGGCTCAGAATCGAATTGGGGTTGAAATGGCTGACCTCTTGATTGACTATTTTTCAGGTAGAACTCCAAAATCTGTTGTCAATAGAGATGTTCTTGAATGACAGATAGTTCTTGAGCCACCAATGTGCCAATGTGTGCATGGGGCATCGAATTCTAATCCATTGTGACTTAGATGCCTTCTTTGCTGCCGTTGAAACCATCCATCAAAATCTAAGTCCAGACATTCCACTAATCATTGGCTCAGATCCGAAATTTGGCAGTGGACGTGGTATTGTTTCTACATGCAATTATGCCGCAAGAGAATTTGGTATACGTTCTGCTATGCCAATTTCCGAAGCATGGAGGCGGTGCCCAGGGCCACCAATTGGAAATGGATTGTACATGCGAACGAATTTTAGATTATATCGACGGGCTTCAAAACGTGTAATGCGCATCTTATCGTCACACGCAGATCAGTTTGAACAGGCTAGTGTAGACGAAGCCTATCTTGACGTAACAGAATCAAGTGATGGAGATTGGAATACTGCAGAAAGAATTGCCAGAGACATTCAGAAGGAAATTTTTGATGAAATACGATTGACGGCCTCGTTTGGAATTGGACAAAATCGTGTTATTGCAAAAATGGCTAGCGAAGTGAGAAAGCCGAATGGTATTTTCATGGTCCCATTTGGGGGGCATCAGGAGTTCTTTGAGACTAAATCATGTGTTGCAGTTCCAGGAATTGGACCAAAGGCTGGACAATTATTGCGCGAAGTTGGAATAGTCAACCTAAAGGATGCATATCGTGAGGGCCCCGATACTCTCGAGCAATATCTGGGAAAACGTAGAGCTTCGAGTCTGTGGAACATACTGGAGGGGAAATCATCAGCAGAAGTATCCCCGCTACGTTCAAGAAAATCGATTAGTAAAGAAGTGACCTTTTCAACCGACCAAAATAACCCAGCCGCGGTCATGAATGCATTGCCCAAACTTGTCGAAAATGTGGCTACGAAACTGAGAGCGATTGAGATTACAGCACGTAGTATAGAAGTTAAGATTCGATACAAGGGCTTTGAGACATATTCCCACGGCCAGTCGTTGCCAGTATCAATGGATGAATTTGAAGTCTTCAAGAGAATTGCAATGAAATTGCTTTCCGATATTTATGATACCTCGCGCTCTGTACGACTGATTGGGGTCAAATTGAGTGAACTTGAAGCCCCACCTAATCGGCAATCTACACTGCAATTTTTGGATGAAGAAGAGTGAAACCTATCAGTCTAACTGATTGTCGGCAGGCATGGAGTCTCTGCGCTGCTATGTGACTGGTGGCTCCGGCCACCTCGGTGCAAATTTGGTTAGAGGGCTTCTTGATGCTGGCCATGAGGTATCATGCCTTGTAAGAAAAGATACCAGGGCTCTAGATGGGTTGAGTGTTGAAAGAGTTGGAGGAGATTTGCTTTCAGTCGACGATATGGCAGCCAACATGCGTGATTGTGATGTTGTATTCCACGCTGCGGCATTCGTCGCTGTAGAAAAATCAGATGTAAAACTGATGGAAAAAATCAACGTCGATGGTGTTCGTTCCATGGCAAGAGGAGCACTCCAACAAGGTGTTGACAAATTCATACACATTTCATCAGTCCATGCCTTTTCGCAATACCCTACCAACGAGCCACTTACAGAATCAAGGCCGCTCGTTAATTCTGTCAAAGCAGCACCTTATGATCGTACAAAATCTGCGGGCCAGCATGAACTCCAAAAAGTAGTACAGCAAGGCCTTGATGCAACAATATTGCACCCTACTGGCATCCTTGGCCCCTATGATTGGAAACCGAGTCGAATGGGTAAGGTGATACTAGACATGCATCGTGGTAAAATGCCAATCGCAATCAATGCCGGATTCAAT
Source organism: uncultured Candidatus Poseidoniales archaeon (assembly GCA_964441035.1). Lineage (GTDB taxonomy): Archaea > Thermoplasmatota > Poseidoniia > Poseidoniales > Thalassarchaeaceae > MGIIb-P. The sequence goes on along the minus strand of CAYYKF010000024.1, from coordinate 17,203 downwards.
TGGGTGGATGTCAGAGATGTTTCCAATACTTGTATTTCTGCAATCACAAAGGGGCGGGCTGGGCAACATTATTTGGTCCCAGGCCAATGGGAAACGATGAATGAAATTTCGACTTTGTGCGGACGGAGACCATGGTTTACGGTACCATTCTGGTCTGCTTATCTCGCCTTACCCTTTGCTGCGATTAAATCTACATTTACCAGAAAGAGGCCATCCTTCAGCCGCGGTTCTTTGCATGCACTTGCTGTCCAGTGCAAAGAAATCCCTGGAACACTTGCGCGTGAAGAACTGGGACACCAGAATCGCCCACTTTCGGAAACGGTAAATGATTCAATCAATTGGTTTAGAGAGCAAGGCATATTGGGGTGAAATAATGAGTGTTGCTGCCAATCATTACAATCTAGCTCTATGGATTTGGATCGTATTAGCCGGCATTACATTCCTAACTCTAATGTTTGTTCGAGCCCCATATGGTCGCCATGAACGACCTGGTTGGGGTCCACGAATATCATCCCGAATCGGTTGGATTGTGATGGAAGCGCCAAGTGTCATTGTAATGGCTGCATTTTTCTGGCTCTATGCTACAAAGTGGGATGGCACTGATTGGGCTGCTATCATACTATTCGCAATGTGGATTGGTCATTACCTTCATCGAAGTTTCATTTGGCCAGTGCGAGCAAAAATCACCCACAAATTGATGCCAGTCAGTATCATATTATTTGCAATCATATTCAATGGAATTAATGCTTGGTTCAATGCTGAATGGATTTATAATTTAAATCACCCTTACCCAGAAAACTGGATCTTTGCGTGGCAATTCCGATTGGGGGCGATGATTTTCTTCATTGGAATGGCCATCAACATCACCTCAGATAATATTCTATTTTCCCTGCGCGGTGGAGGGGATTCGGGGTACAGCATTCCAGAAGGTGGAATGTACAAGTGGGTATCATGTCCGAATTATCTTGGTGAAATTATTCAGTGGATTGGTTGGGCAATAGCAACATGGTCTCTTGCGGGATTGTCATTTGCACTCTGGACAATTGCAAACCTTGCACCCCGGGCAAGGGCCAATCACATGTGGTACCAAGAACAATTTGAGGATTATCCAAGCAATCGACGTGTGTTGATTCCTGGCATTTACTGAAGATGGTGCATTGCCTTCAATGCACTTGAGAATTCTTCTAATTCATTTGGAACGGATATTCCTTCTATTTCTGATTTCAAGCTCAACCCTGCTTCCTTCTTGGCCTTCCATGTACTGGAATTGAATTCACAAAGTGCGGTTGTCAATTCCCGCAATCTTGAGGCTTCAGCATCATTACTAATGGCTGAATTAGGAAATTGATCAACATCAACTGCACTCACACCATACAGGGATTCACTAATGTGGTGACAAAAGAACGGACAAATTGGACTGAAGATTGAGAGTAAATCTCGAACAATTCTGTGAATGACCCAAGCAGCATTCGCATCGCCATCATACAACCTTGTCTTGACCATTTCCAGCCAGTGACTGGGCAAAACATCGATGCCGAAATTTTTGATGGTGCGTGCCGCAGTAAAAATGTCAATATTCATCCATGCTGATTTCACTCGGTCTAGTACACCGGCAAACTCTGACAAAATCCATCTATCTGAGACCTCTAAATCTGCCGGAAGGGATTCAATGTCCTCAGGTACATCGAATTGCGAAGCAAATCTTGCCACATTGAATATTTTTGTTAGGACACCGAAATATTTCGCTTCGATTTCTTCTGGATTGATGTGAAAGTCATCTCCAACTTGGGCGTCACATGCCTTCCACAATCGGAAGCATTCAGATCCAATTTTGTTGGCCTTCAACTGGACGCTCTTTTCTGGCCCCTTAACTTTCCAAGAGCCAGTTCGACCTCCTGCGCCGCATTCTAGAACGGAATCGGCATCAATCCCATTGCCCAAGGATTTCGACATCTTACGGCCCCATGGATCCATTCCAAGTCCGTCAATCCAGACGTGCTTGAATCCCGGTTTATCTAGTACCAATGCACTTTTTAGAAGCGTGTAATACAGCCATGTACGAACAATTTCCTTGCCTTGTGGGCGGAGAGCAGTCGGAAATGCCTTCTCAAAAGTACTCATCTGATTGATATATCCTGAAACGAATAAATTCGAGTTTGATGAATCCATCCAAGTATCGAATACCTTCTCTTCACCTGTTACATCCCCCAACTCAGTATTCATTTCATCCCAACTGCCTAGATCCTCTCGTGATTCTCGGTCTAGGACACGACTACCCGAGGGTGGCGATTCACGCCATGGTTGCACATAAATTCCAGCAGGTGGAACGATTACCTTGGTCGAATCAGTGGAATACCAAATCGGTATTTCTGTATGGTACCAGCGACGGCGACTGATTGGCCAATCAATGCTGATGTTCTCCATCCAATCCAGAAGGAATTGGCGGTTTCTAGGAGGGTGGAATTGAATCTCTTCGATATGTTCCCTCATACGGTCTTGAATGTGTGTCTGACGGACATACCATTCTTTCAGTAGAATGATTTCGACGGGGTTCTTCCCGCGCTCACTAACCGGCACTTCTTGCTCTCTTTCCTCGATTTGAGAGATTCTTCCGGCCTCATTCAAATCATCGATAATCTTGTCGCGGGCATCTGTAACTGTCATGCCTGCGTATGGTCCAGCAATAGAGGTCATGCAGCCTTCCAAATCGATTGCTTGGAATGGTGACAATCCCATTTCGCGGAATACAGCAACGTCATTCTGATCACCAAATGAGCAAACCATCAATACTCCTGAACCAAATTCAGATTTTACAGAATGGTGTGTCTGTATGGGGACTGTCGAATCACGCTCAGCTACATCCGTCGGAAGGTGAATTCGCTGCCCTACAAGGTGCTGGTATCTCTCATCGTCAGGATGAACTACGACTACACCACATGCGCAAATCAGTTCAGGTCTTGTGGTTGAAATAATGACTTCTTCGCCACTTTCGGTCTCCCACTTGACATCAACCAGTCGTGTCATTCTTTGCAGACGTTCAACTTCTGCATCCGCAATAGTGGTACCTTCAACTGGATCAAAGATATTGGGTCGTAAATCTTCAACAATTTCTCCACGCTTGAATAAATCCACGAAAATTGCTTGTGTAACTGCCCGATAGTCGGGTGCGTCGGTGAGATATTCCTTGGCGAAATCGCATGAAAGCCCGACTCTGCGTGCTGTGTTGCGCATTGCAGCCGTATATTCCTCAATTGTTTGCTCACACAATCTCAAGAATTCTGCACGGTCATATGATTTCATCTTGCGTTGAGTGTTCTTCTCTACCGTGAATTCGATATTGATGCCATTTCGATCAACACCCCATGGAAAAAATACTTCCTTCCCTAGTAATCGTTGACTCCTTGCAATAACATCAATCATCGAGTACTGTGCAACTGCACCAATGTGCCATGTTCCACTTGGATACGGTGGTGGCGTATCGATGACAAAAATTTCTTTCCCAGATTCTGGTTTGAATCCATACCTCAAATTGTACAAATCCTCATCAGAATAATGTGCTTCTTGAATCCGTTTTTCAAGGTCAATAGACCAGCGTTTTTCTGCAATTTTTGGTTGCGCCATTGGGTTTCCCACCGGGGCCCTGTAACGGTGAATCGATTCAGGTCCGGCCTCGCGTCGTGGCTCCACGTTTTCAAGCCTACCGCACCCTAAACGGCATCAGAGATTAAAGGGCAAGTCAAAACACATCGCCCCGGAGGGGCGTTATGTCGGACGATTCAGGCGGGGCTGACTCTCGCCGCAAAAGCAACCGTCTATCCGATTTTACAGCCAAGGTACAGCAAAGAGTTGCTGAATTTGAGGCTGGTAAGGCAATGGATGCAATTCTTTCAGCTCCCAAATTAATACGCCGTGAACTCAAAGAAATGTCATTCTTCGGAGCATTGACTCGATTTCCAGCATTCACCGTCATAGCTTGCCTCGTCATTACAATCTTTCTTGCGCTTGAATCTGGAATTACCGATCAATATACTGGCGAGCGTTCCATGAATGTCAATGGTGACCTTGCTGCGTTCTTACCTGAAGGCAGTCAAGTTGCTGATGACATTAGCAAGGTCGAGGAAGATTGGACTACGAATGTGATGATTATCTATGTCGAATCTGGTGCGATGAATATTACAAACCAAACTGTGCTAACCCAGATGGATATCATTGAACAGGCTCTGAATACACATCCTTCTGACCAAGGTGTCAATGATGACATAATTTACATTCTGAGTATTTCTTCTGTTGTCAAAGAGATCAACTCAAGCGCCCCAAGAGTTGCCACTGCCTTCGTATCAAATATTGGAAAGAGTACTGGGCTCGGAAATTTAACTGATGAACTCAACGATTTAATAAATGAAAATGCCGAACTTGTGGGTGGATATTCTGTCCCAAATGACCAACAGAGAATTGACAATATTATTGCCGAAATTCCCGACAATGCCCGAAATAAATTGGTGAGAGACGTCGGCCTTGTAATCGACGGTCAATTGGTTAGTGAGCAAAGTGGGTATGGTTGGAATCGAGCAGTAATCATCGTTGGTGTTGCAGAAAATGACCTTGATGGAGATGGTATTGCCGACACACCAATTTCAACACTAATCGAGGAAACGCAAGGTGAAATTGACCGAATCTCCGAAAAAAACGGGTGGGATAACATGAGTCTTACAATGACTCTGACGGGTCCCGTGCCAATCACGAACGCCGTGACAGAATACACATTCGCGTTGTTCTGGGAAATCTTCCCTGTTGGCGTTGTTTCAGTTGCACTTGTTCTATTCATCTTCCATTGCGATGTATTGCAAACTGGCAGAATTCGAGTGGTGCAGGGTATCAAAGTAGTCATCATTGCAGGATTGCCAACTTTGTGTTCTGTTTTTGCCACTTTAGGACTCATTGGGCTTACAAATTACGAAGTCACGATGACAGTGATTATCGTTGGACCAATTATCTTAGCCCTAGGCGTTTCGTATGGTTTACACATTACAAATCGCTATGCTGAATCCAAAGGCACTCCGCAGGAGAAGATGGCTCTCGCGTTACAGTCAACAGGGCGTGCGGTATTCCTATCTGCTGTTACGACCGTGATTGGATTCGTGTCACTCATCTTGACTCCTATGGCACCAATCAAGACGGTTGGTGTATCATTGGCAGGGGGAATCATCATTGTATATTTGTTCACAATGGTGATGGTTCCAAATCTGACAATGCTGCTAGATCTTGAAAAACCAAGCCACCCTCCACCTAAGGTCTTCGTTTCTGCTGTTCGTGCACCCATAAGATGGAACAAGGTTGCCCTGATGATGTTCATTTTGTTAATGCTCTTTAGTGCCCTTGTTAGCCGTACACAGGTCGTCGAAGATGTCGATTTGCTTAGCATGGCACCACAAGATGAGCCAGCTGTCGAAAAAATGATCACATATTCCGAGGAATTTGAAGCGGGCCAAGTTGGAATGCTTCTGGTTGAAGCAGATATCGAGGCTGACCCTGAATTTTCAGATCAGGATTTTTCAGACCCGTATGAAAGTTTGTACAAGATAGAGGTTTTAGCTAAAGAGGCAAATCAAGTGAATCGAACAACTGCTGTTTCTATTGTGTTTCTGATGAAAGCAATTGGTGCGTCATTCGATGTCTCTGGCGGCGATATTGCTGAAGGTTGTTCCGCCTTAGTAGATCCTGGCCTTGAGGAAGCATGTAGAATAATGTTTGATCGAGATTTTGAGAATAAAGGCACATTCTGGGATGTATTGACTGCACTTGAAAATACCAGCACAGGAGGTCGTGAAGCACAATCATTCCTTATTTCTGTATTTTATGACAGCCTAACTGATGAAACACGACATTTCTTTGTTTCTCGGGACTATCAAAGATCTTTGATTTACATTGACATGCCATTCATGCCTGTCAAGGAAACGGAGTCTGCAGCCGAAAAAATCAACGAAGCAAGCGCCGGCATGAAGTCAAACGATCCACCCTTTGAATCATCAGCATTGATTGGTGTGGCCGCTGTTACGATTGATGTTAACAATCTCATCGTCGGTAGCCAGTGGCAATCATTAGGGTTCGCCTTGCTATTCACTGTCGTGACGCTCGGATTCGTATTCAGAGATGCAAAGTATGCAATCCTTACTACAATGCCAGTAGTATTTACCGTCGCAATGCAATGGTTCGTCATGGACATACAGGATGTAACACTCTCTTTGGTTACAGTTATGATTGGCTCAATATTAGTTGGTGTAGGTGTTGATTTCTCAATCCATATTGCGAATAGAGTTCGTGAATTGGGAGGTGACCTTGAAGCAATCCAAGATGCTTGTGCAAGTACTGGAATGTCACTTTTCGAGGCAACGGTTGTTACCTCTGCCGGGCTAATGACTGCCTACCTCATTCCCATTCCAGCGCTCAAGCCATTCGTAACTGTAATTATCATTCTGCTGACATTTGCTGCACTTAGTGCACTGATACTGTTGCCAGCAATATACACTACATTCGTTAAGCAAGGATGGGGGTTGTCGGGTGGAGGTGATGCAATGCAGAGACGTGCTGGTTTAGCCGGGGGTTCAAAGGCCATTACAGCGCGACGAGATGCCGCCGAATCATACGATGCTGTGCTCATCGGTTCAGCGGACGACACATGGTGAAGTCTATCAAAGCGATACGAGCCCGTAGGGCTCGATGGTCGACGAGATACCGGTTGCTGTGAGAGCATCGCGCATTGAATATGCGATTCGTGATGTTGTCGTTCCAGCAAACGAACTTGAATCGCAGGGACACGAAATATTGAAGCTGAATATTGGTGATCCTATCGCTTACCCTGGACTACCCACTCCGGTGCATATGGTGGATGCGTTCAAGGCATCCTTGGAGCGAGGAGAATCGGGCTATGGGCCCTCATATGGCCACCCTAGACTGCGACTGGCAATCGCGGACGATGAATCGAAAAAGGGATGGGATTGTGGCATTGATGATGTCTATGTTTGTCATGGTGTGACTGAAGCTCTACAAATTATTTTCAGTGCTACTCTTGAAGATGGTTCTAAAATTCTGGCTCCAGGTCCACACTATCCTCCATACATGGCATATCCACAGATGTATGGTGCAAAAACGATTGAATACAAACTTCAATCCGAAGATGGATGGAAAGTGGACTTTGACGATATCGAACAAAAGATGGATGATGACGTCAGAATACTGGTACTAATCAATCCCAATAACCCAACCGGAAATGTTGCCGATTCCGATGAAATTAGTAAACTATTAGAAATTGCCAAAAAGTGGCCAAATTGTATGATTATCGCAGACGAAATTTATGACGGATTAGATTTCACTGGTAATCAGGTAAGTGTCGCATCACTCTCAACAGATGTTCCTGTGTTTACACTGAATGGAGTTTCAAAGGTATTCTATGCACCAGGTTGGAGAATTGGGTATTTGGCCATTCATGATCCAACTAACAAATTATCTAATATTCGCGATGGAATTGAGCGTCTACTTCGTTCCCGGTTGTGTGCATCGACACCTGCTCAAATGGGATATTTAGCTGGATTAGAATCTGATCGAAGTTGGATGCAGGATTATTCAAAAAAGGTTGTCCGACAGAGAGATTTGTGCCTCCGGCGCATATCAGAAATTGAGGGATTGGAGGTTCAATCTCCCGGAGGGGCGTTCTACATGTTCGTCAAGTTAACAGACAATAAATGGGCTACTGATGACAAGAATTTCGTTCTCGATTTACTGCATCAGGAACATGTTTTGGTTGTGCATGGAAGTGGATTTTCACCAGAGATGGGGGCTGGACATTTTCGATTGGTATTTTTGGCTGATACATCAATACTTGACGAGGCATTCAATCGGATTGAACGATTTTTGAAGAAAAACCGTTAGACTCGTGCACACGTGTCGCACGCTGCGGTTCCCGCAGCGTTTAGGCACAATGGTTAGAACCAAAGTGCTGCTGCTACGTGCTAATGCGACACTCATTTGGTCTCTTTGGCATCACTTTTCTAGTCTGCTTGATGCCAACTGTATCGGCTGAAGTTGAAGTTATGCCCATGACATCATTTGACATACAATTGCTAATACCCATGATTATCGCAACGCTTGGTATTTTTGTACTCTGGAGATGGTTGCTACCCTTGAGCTTACGAGATTTGCAAGTTGCCTTTGAAGTTGATGATGATTTGTATGAAGTGCATAGATTGAGTCGTTCTCGCGAAGAGTCGCGCCGTTTACTCGACCTCCGTGGTGTGTCAATGGGAGTTATCGCCTACTTGATGGCAATGGGAGGAGTGATGCTGATTATCGTCGAACTTCTTATCGAGCCATCAATTTATTTTGAACCCATCCTTATCGTCACTGCCTTGATGATTATTATACCGATTATTCTATCTCCAATCGTCACGATGTACGCCCAGATTAGGGCCATGAATAAGCGATATGTTTCGCAAAATATCTCGATTCAAATGGTTGGATATTTTGGAACCACTGTGGCGATGATTGTGATTGTCTCATCAGTTCTTTTCTATGGATATACACTTGCAAATGCTAGCGGAGATATGGATTCTGCAATTATGATCAAATGGATTGGTTATGCGCTGCTAATTTTCATGTCACCCACGATTCTAGCCTACGGCCGAATTATGGGCGCATCTTGGAATACACTGATTCTATCTAAATGGAGGACAGTGAAGGGATGGAGGACGCCTATTGACCCAGATAAACCAAGTTTTATGCGTCGATTTATCTCCTTGCTCCTAGTTATTTTCCTTGCTACAATGCCATTGACTGCAATCAATGGCATTGTTACACTGGTACATGTCACCATCAATCAGCCAGCGGATTCTGCTCGATTGCTAGATGTAGGGGGTATTCTTGGTGAAGCAATCTACACCATGGTTGAGAATCAACCACTACTACAAAAAATCATTTCATTGAAAACATTGGAGGAAGTTCTCGCAGGTTATTTGATGTTGAATGTTGCAATTGTGGGACTAGCATTCATCTTTGAGTTAACTAGGAACCTGTTCCTAGGTGGTCAAACATTTGGAGGTATTGGAGGCGTTATTCTAGCACAACCACGCGACATTCGAACAGAGCGGGATGTTCAGGGACGAATTCTATTCTTTGGTTTGGCAGGATTTTCTGGATACATCATCCTCTTGTTAGTACTACAAACATACAAAGAATTCAGTGGATTAATGCCTTATGGGTCTCATCTAGATGATGATGGACAACTCTTACTATTGCAAGAAACTTGGCAATTTATTGCTGCAGGTCAAGCGATATTTCTACTAACATGGCTACTTTCGATTTCTCGATTTGAAAAATTGCGTTCTTTGAAGTTTGACCTTTCACCCGATGAAAGACGGGAGGGGTTGATTCTTGCAGGTGGTGGGGATTGGATGCGAGAGCATATTGAGTTAGCAGCAAGAGATGATGATATCGCTGCTTTGAGAACCTTCCAAAATGAAAAAATCGAGGGTGATAAGGCCGTTGTCAGACTTGAGAAAGGGCGAGCGAAAATGCTCGAATGTGCCTTACGAGGGTTGTGGCCAAGGGCGATTGAAGAGGCACGGAAAGTTCTCGCTCAGCAAGGTGGTGATGATGATGAGGCTCGTATGATAATTGCTGTGGGCCACATAGCCTGTCGTCGACTTGACGCAGCGAAGGAAGCCTTGCGAGGAATGCAACAATCTGAGGGATATGATGAACCTGAACTACTCGCTCTTATGACAGAATGGTTAGATCCATGGGCAGGTAGAATCACTCAGGATGACCTCTACGATTGGGAGAATGTTTCGACCGTAGACCACCTGCGTGAACTACAGAAACGATTCTTATCATGGAATCCTGAAACCAATTTAGGAGATGCACACACTGACCGCCTGTCATTGCATGCACAATTGTCGAGTGTTGCCATGCTACGCGCACAGAGACGAAGTGAAGATGCGTTAGAGTTGAGCCTCGATATGGTTCGCCAGCATCCAAATTCCACCTTGGCTAGAATTTCCTGCTCTCTTTGTTTAATCGATATGGGTGAATGGTTTGATGCGCTGGACATTTTTGAAGAGGTGAACGAGGCCAGCCCCGCTGATCCAAGAGTGCAGGCACTCTCTGGAATTTTAGGATTCCATTGTTCAACTGATGAATTGGAGACAACCCTTGCTGTAGGCGATGCTAAACAAAAGGCGACTTGGGTCGATGAAGCACCTGTTAATCCGATTGCTGCATTGAATTCAAAGGGTGGTATCGATGAGGCCCTCAATGCAAATGTGATGATTATAGCGCACGAGGCAATTGAAAGAGGAGCGCCACCCTCATACACCACGCCCTTGCCAATTATTCTTTTCAATTGGCTAGTTTTGTTCCCTACGTGGGTTGTCCTTGGATGGCTGGCGTGGTTGGAAACTGGTAACAATGTCATCGGAATTGGAATAACGAGTTTGCTTTGCACAGCACACATCTTCGCGCGAAGATTTTCGCGACAACAACGTCGAGTCATCAGACATCGTGATCAGCGTGCTATGATAGCATACGCAAGGCGCTTTAAGAGGTACAAAGTTACGGGAGACCCTAATCGAATCCCTGTTGGAAATCACCTGCTTTTGAAGGGATTACTGGTCACTGTAAACGGTAACGTCTACGATGTCGGTTTCCCCGGATGGCTTATCGTTCGTTTACCAAAAGAAAGGGATCGCCCCTTCCGCAATAGATTACGGCTACGTATGCGCGACATGAAAACAAAAAAACTCGCGAGGACTACACCCTTGCCTGAAAGTTGGTGGAATAAGAGGCCAAAACCTGTCGATAGAGACATGCGAACATTGGAGCGATTAATTGGCCCTGCAGCATACCGTGGTGCTCATCGGCGTATTCTAGGTGGACGAGGGAGTAGGGAATTACGTGCGGGAGTGCAAGAAGAACGGCGCCCAATCATGGATACTGCTCCAGGACATCGTGGAATACCAACACACTCCAACCCCGAAGAATTTGGAGGGGGGCCCAAATTGCCCTCTGCGAGACCCGAACAGGTACAAAGAAAACAAGGAACTCGTCGAAAAAAATCCAATGGCAAAGGGACTTCAAGAAATGATGAATTTGAAGATTTCGCTTGAGGTTTTTTTATGCCATTAATCGATGATGAAATGGACGAATCTACTCCAGGTTTAGTTGCACGGTTACGCGCCCGATTCTTGACCACTGACACTGGACTAATCGTCGATAATCAATCGAATGATGAATCGATTTGGTGCGGCCCGAATGCTGCTTTTGAAAAATGGTTCTCTGAACTCGAGTCGCTACTCAATCTAACCCTTGGACGTCGCCTAGCATATGCATCTGCGGAGTCTGAAGAGAGGCGTTGGATTCATGCACCTCCCCTCCCAAAATCCTGGATTCGACAACAGTCTAAACGGATTGCAATTGTCAACACGGACTGGGCACTGCGAGGATTGGGGCAGTTCGACATTCTAGAATCAGGAGATGATAAAGAGACGCTTATCGTAGCCAACCGAGCACACAGTTCAATTTCTGCAGGAATCGCAAATGCTGCGTGGGAGTGCATTTCTGAGAAGAGATTTCGGTTTCAATGGTCTGATCGAGGTGCCGGTGAAACTCTTATCGAGGTTAGTGAGGATTTACGTTCGATACCAAGACCGACTGAAATTTCCACCCCTTGGAGGAACATGGAGGGCAATACCATCAATACTGATGCATTTTTTGAACGCGCAAGACATGAAGCAGAGGGTGTATGGACAGTAGAAGGCAACAGAGGAATCATTCTGTACCGCGACCAAATTCTTAGATTTGAAAACCTGTCCTTACCTTACCTGTCGGAATTCGAAAGAGGTAGCGATATCCAAACTGAGTGGATTGGTATCGAAGATGATGACAAATTGGCTTTCTGGGACGCAATGGCAAACGCATCACGACTGCAATTTTTGGCTAGTGGAGAACTTGTTTTGGTTGCTGAACCTGAGCATTGGATTGGAATCTCAAAACAGCATCTTTCCAAACATGGGTTGGGTATTGTGAATCATGTCGAGTCATTAGACAACCATGGTGGAGTCAGGCTCAGTTTACCTGCTCTTTTCCATCCAGCATTGACTGTCGGCAAATTGTTAGGGTGCTGGGAGCGCTCTGAAGGGCGGCAAGGAAGAGCTACATGGAAATCTGTGATGTCAGGGCATGAAATTGATTTGAGAAGTAAAAGAGATATTGCAAATTAGCATGATATTTGCTGAATCATGACTTGCACGCCCCCACTCAAGCATTAAGAGTGAAGTGTAGAGTCGGCAGTTGGAAAAGGGTGCGTAGCACCCTATGGAGAGATTAGATGCTAACACACAATCAATGGGCAGTAATAGCCATCACAGCAACACTTTGCCTTGCTGGAGCGTACACGATTATCGACTCAGCATATGGTACAACTGGTGGCGGTTGTGATGATGAAGATGCTGACTCTTTAGGCGGCTTCAAGAGTGCAGGATGCGATATACAGTCAGAGGATGGACCCCCTGTTATGACTGATGACGCTGATGGTGATGGTTTAGCTGATCGCATGGAACTTACCCAGTACGGAACAGACCCCTTCGACAATGATACAGACAGTGATGGTCTGGAGGATGGATGGGAAGTGGCCAGTGGACTTGACCCATTGGACAATGGTGATGCTGAGTTTGATGACATCGAATCCAGCCAGAATCCAAATGATGATACATCAAACACAGGAGAGAATAACGAAACATTTCCAGACCCAGATAATGGTCCAATGGGAGATCCGGACAGAGATGGTTTGCCAAACGTGGAAGAAGCTCTACATGGTACGAATCCAAATTTAAGGGATACCGATGCAGATGGGTTGAATGATGCATGGGAAGTTGAGCATCAGCAGAGCGCTGCTGATGCCACTGGTGGTTACATTCTCATCGACCCGACAGATGGAAATTGGGATTGTGATTTGATTACACCTGAATTGGAGGCTGATTTGATACTTGAGGATGCTGAGCTTTGGGCTCAGTTGGCTGATCCGTATGGCAGGCACTCCTGCGATGCTGTGCTTGATCTTGATTCAGATTCAATGAAAAACCTGCAGGAGGAATTGTTCGAAACCAATCCATGGTCTAAGGACAGTGATGGTGATTTGATAGGGGATGAGATTGAGGTCGGTTATGGTCCAACCACTCTAGATTCTCATTGCGGTGTCAATCTAATCGGCACTGTCGTACACCCTGCACCATTCACTGCAGTACTGCCTGGAGATGGCTCATTAGACTGGTTTTCCGAAGATATGGATAATGATGGTCGGCCAAATGGGCCTGGTGATTGGGATACGGATGGAGATGGTATGCCTGACGGGTTCGAATATTGCTACAGAGATGTTCTTAATCCAGCCAATCTTTCAGATGCCTTCATGGATAACGATCAAGATGGTTTGTCCAATGTAGAGGAATATCAGGTTGCATACACTTGGGGTCCAGCGAATTTCACTAGCCCAGTGAGCAATGATACCGATCAGGATGGTATGCCTGACGGATGGGAATCCGTAAACGGTCTTCACCCTCGTGATGGAAGTAATGGCGATGAGGACCCTGATCGAGATGGCTTTGATCAGGATGGAGATGGTGCAGTTAGGATGACTACACTAGACGGATTCGCCAGAGTTGAAAATATTCTGGTAGATATTATGGATTGGGTCGAAGCAAATCAAACGGTGGCATGGGCGCAGGTTACTGTCGCTGGTGGAAATCGAATCAGCGAACCACTGGCAGCACCGGTTTCCGGCTGGGTATATTCAATTCCTGCGCTGGAACTACTAAACAATCCAGATGTTGAGAATGAAGTGACGTCTCGTAATTATGTTTGGATGACAATTGTAGAACCAAGTGAAATGTTCACGAACTTGATGGAATACAATGCCCGTGATCGCGATGGCGATGGAATAGGTGAAGGACGGTCCAGTAACCCACTTGACCCCGATTCAGATGATGATGGTCTAATTGATGGAATCGAGGTAATGGGATGGGATATCCGAATTGTAGTTCGGGGTGTCCATGTGGTACATGTGACCAGTGATCCAGGAGATTCAGATACGGACGATGATGGCTTAACTGACAGTGTTGAGTATTATGAGACATTTACGAATGCCAGCAACGTGGATACGGATGATGATAATCTGGAGGATTTTACTGAATCCACTGCAAGCTTCCAGTGGGAAGATGATTTCTATTCAACCAATGCATCGATGCAGGATACTGATAATGATGGATTACAGGATGGTGAAGAAATTTGGGCTGGTGAGGACAATTACATTACTCACGCGAACAATTCTGATACAGACAATGACACGTTGAAGGATGGTTTTGAGGTACTATTCATACCACGCCCAATGCAAGCCGCAACGAACCCTCTAGTCAACGATACAGATGGAGATGGGATGCTTGATGGTTGGGAAATGCAGGTAGAATCTACCGCTGACAACACCTATTCACATTCTCTTTGGATATCTCCTACCACTTGGTATCCACCAGGATGTGTAGATAATAGTGAGACTACCTACGATGAACGGATTGATTGTGCGAAAGGCGCTGGTGGCTGGATTTGGCGCAATGGTGTTGGCGGATGGGAATCTGGAGGCGATCCTGATGGAGATGGGATTGAAAATCCTAGATATTTCTTCCATGAGATGAATTTGAGCGGGTTCACGGTACCATCTGAAGGCAGATGGGCACTAGATCCTTCACTTGGAAGTCTACCCGATGCCAATTTCGATGTTGATAATGACACATTGACAAATGCCATGGAAGCACCAAATCGCTGGGATACCAATCCAATTGATGATGATTCAGATAAGGACAGGCTTCCCGATGGTTGGGAAGTTCACTGGTCTGATGTTGCACTTGAAATTGGTTTGACCTCTTCCCAAGAACTTGAAGCATTTGGCGCGCGTGGTCCCATGGACCCCTCCATGGTGGATTCTGATTTAGATGGAATTGAGGATGGTGAGGAGGATTTCGATATGGATGGTCTCAATAGAACAAGCCTCCTGAATCGATATTGTCCATCTCATAATGACCCTCAGTCGTTCAATTGCCACATTGATCCTGCTACCACAAACGGAGCAAGATTCTATGATGATTTAGAGAACTACACCAATTATGAGGAATTGTTGAATGGTACGTCTCCAGTGCTGAATGATACTGAAGGTGATGGACTTGAGGACGGGCCTGAAGTTTTCTATATGGACCATGACAATGACGACATGGCATCCGGTTGGGAATATTACTTCATGTTCGATCCTTTTGATGCAGCGGATGCACCAATTGATTCTGACCAGGATGGATACACAAACAAATGTGAAGAAAAATGGTACACCAACCCTCGAGAAGCCAACAGTTTCCCTGGGCAGAACCAACATTGTGATCAATGGGAATGATGTTTGAACTCTTGTTCGCCATAGACATTTGATGCAACGCTTCAAAACCCCTCGGTACGCCCAAAATGTATGGTCAGGGTGCTTCTTGGGCGTATTTCGACAGTCTGCATCATATTCCTATTGCTCCCACTAGGGGGCACTTTTGCCGAAAGTATTCCAACATCTGCCCGAGATAATGGGAATGTTCCTAATGACCCACCCCAGATAATTTTGGATGCGGATTACGAATATTTAGCTGGTGAAAGTCTCAATATAACTGGTAGAGTTATTGACGAAAGTCAGCCAACAGTGTACTATACGATGTACGGTTCGAATTTGTCAGAAAGTAATGCATTCAATAGCATGATAATACAATGGATAGGGGTGGAAAGTACATCCTCATCCTCACGTTCCGCGTGGACATTTAAAATTGAGTTGGACACACACTATCTGGAACAATTAGTACCCTGCACGTGCGAAATAATCGTTTTTGCACGAGATACAAGTGGTCGCATGAATTTCGACTCAATTGTGATTTTCGCAACTGATGGACCTGAAATCCCAGCCAGAATTATTTTCGAGAATCTTGGTCAAAGAGAGCATTCAAGATACACTGGAGAAGTAATGTTTGAAGGGCTAGCACTGGATTATGAAAGTCAAGTGTCGGCTGTACAGTGGTATCTTTCTGATGGAGAGGATGCATGGTGCAACACAAATACACCAACACCACAAGCATCTCCGCAATCGGTTGAATGGAGTGAGGTCGCTGAACTTGGTTCAGAAGGAAATTTTTCTCTCACTGTAGATTCAACGCAATTTGACGATGGTGCTTATCACCTATTTGTCCGCCCAATTGAGAATGGGACATTGATTGATGATTCCATCTGTACATGTCTTCGCTTTGAGACCGATAACAGTGCACCTACCGCCAACATTACAGGTCCCACCACTGTCAATGAGAGTAATCATCTCATCACCTTCGATGGTAGTGGCAGCAGTGATAATTTATGGGGAAGGGAATCCCTAACATATCTATGGACCCTGGTCGAGGAAAATTGGGCGCCTGAACAAATGGTCTTCGAAGGTGGTTATGGTCAATCTATTTTTGAAAACGACGCGACAGAATCTGGACAATACACACTCACTCTAACTGTCGCAGATGACGCAGGTTTTACGGATACTGTAGTCCATGAATTCAACATCACCAATTGGGCACCTGTAGCCGATTTAAGGATTGATGGGCAGCGTCTGAATAATGGGGATTCAATCACACTGTTGGACTTTAATCACTGGTGGATCGATTGTAGTGACTCCTTTGATACTGAGAATGACTTGCCTACATTGGTCTGTACATGGCACATAGATGGGGAGGAATTGATGACAGGTTGGAGGCGACAATTAGTGCAGCCCGCTGATAATTCTAAACCCCACACACTGATGCTGGTGGTCACGGATAATGATGGTGCCACTGACACAATCTCTGTTACTTTTGGAATCAAGGGTACAGATTCTGATCCAGCCAAATACAACAAGGAGGATTCAAATTCATCACCCCTTTTACTAATCTCAGTTCTCATGTCAATTGCACTAATATGCAGTGCAGTGGCAATCATATATCGACGAAAGGGTCCTGCAATTCCAAAATGGGAACAGGATAAGGAAATTGAATAGACCCAATTCATTATTCTGAGATATGCTGTGAAAATCCACCCGAATATCTCATGAAGGGTCGATGATTCGGCCTTAAGG
>CAYYKF010000023.1:0-20466 GCA_964441035.1 uncultured Candidatus Poseidoniales archaeon | reverse complement strand
TGTGGAATCAAGATATTCATGGGTAGCAGTACAGGAGACCTTCTTGTTCATCAACAAAAGCACTTAGAGAATATATTTGCCAATACAGGCGGTATTATCGCAACGCATGCTGAGGATGAAGATCGCCTCAAAGCGCGTTTCCCTGATTTTGAGCATCGTACTGATATCGCTGCACACGCGGAATGGCGTGATGTGGAGTGTGCAATGCTAGCAACGCAACGTGCAGCAGCTCTGGCCAAAGACCACGACCATCGTCTGCATGTCTTGCATCTGACCAGTGGCGATGAGGCGGATTGGCTTGCAGCAAACAAGGGCGAACTCATTACAACAGAGGTGTGTCCACAGCACCTGACCTTTGATCAGAATGATGTCGATGAACGTGGTGTTCGCCTCCAAATGAATCCACCTATTCGCTACACTGAAGACAAGGATACACTGTGGAAGCGCCTCAAGGACGGGACCATCGATTGTATCGCCACCGACCATGCGCCGCATACACTGGAAGCCAAAGAACTTGGATTTCCAAAGGCACCCTCTGGGATGCCCGGAGTCGAAACCGCACTCCCTATGATGCTCACGCATGCAATGGATGGTAAATGCAGTGTTGCCGATGTGGTGCGCTGGATGTGTGCTGGGCCGGCCAAGGTATACGGAATGGAAAACAAGGGTTCACTCATCGAAGGCCATGATGGAGACTTGACGTTGGTTGACCTTGACACACGACGCACAATTTACGATGCAGATACTTGGACACGGGTGGGTTGGACACCATACGTAGGTATGGAATTGACCGGACTGCCAATGTGGACCATTGTTGATGGAGTCCCTGTGCACAAGCGAACGCCGGGCGGGTCGTTCCGCGGTGAAGCGATTGGCCAACCAGGTTGCGCTGGGCGTGCACTGAAGTTTGCTTAATCTCCTTCTTCTGCAGGCTCAGATTCAGGATCGGCGCTACTGCTCGTGTCACCTTCATCTTCCTTGACATCTTCCTCGTAGTAGCCATATGGCTCAGGATCGTCATATCCTGGTAATTCAAGCGTTGCAGATGTGTTCATGTCTGCAAATGATGTGACGCTGACGCCTGCACCCGAGAACGCATAGACATAATCGCCCATGAAGACCGAGCGTCGTACACTTGTATCACCACTCCACCAGCCTGACAAACCATCACTGTTGTAGAATTCAGAATGGTCTACTTCTCCGTGAATTGATAGGGATCGATTTTCCATGTCTACATCGATTAGGACCAATTTGCTGACATACTCATATCCATAATGGGTGTAGACTCGCCCGTCTACAACAATCTCATCATACGTGTATCGATATGTCGAAAGAGGGACTGCAAGCAACCCTGCAGGTTCCCAGTACGTGAATGCCTTGTGTTCATATGTTGCTTCTGACCAAGACCATGACCAGCCACAATAACGAATACTTGTGCAATCCTCATCTGTGTAAGCAGGTGTCAATTGTAGCGCTTGCGCCAATGTTGGTTCGCTCAGATCGCTGAGATTGAATAGTGAAATTTGGGTATGCGACCAATCGAGCCCCAAACCATCCTCGCCACCTGGCATGCCAATTGTGAGTAAATCTCCGCTTGAGAGTGGATGGATGTAAGTCGAGACACCCGGTACTTCCAATTCTCCCATGATGGTTGGGTTTGTTGGGTCTTCTAGGTCAATTGTCCATAGTGGGTCCATGTTGCGGAAGGTCACCAAATATCCCTTGTCTCCAACAAAGCGAGCGCTCCAGATGCGCTCTCCTTCGGCAATTCCACCGAGATAACCAATTTGTTCTAGTTCGCCCTCACCATCATCCCGCAATACTGTGACATGATTAGCAGGCTCAATGACTTCCCATTCTCCATCATCTGTGAGCCACCATCTACCCCATGAATCAGTGGTTGTTGCAACTCGAATGTCTCCTTCAAATTCTGACATCGAAAATTGGTCCTGAACTGACCCTGTCACTCTACCTGAGCCAATATAGGTGGTTTCACCAAGGGCGGATACATCGTAGGCATGGATATTTGTTGCATCCTCATAGCCATCGTTTCGCCAATACCACCACCAATCGTTTGCTGGCTCAGCCATCACCAACATATCTCCACTCGAATAGACCTCCACCCAAGAGGATGCGATGTGGTCAACTTCATGGCTGTAGGATTCTGAAAGCAAATCAAGGGTCATAATCGAAGTGAAACCACGTCCAACACTGTCCATCGCACCACTGAATTCAGTGCAGTCATTACTCGATGTAGGGTGGGTGGACATGGTGCCGTCTGCTAGACGCTCGTGTACCTTTGGTGCGAAATCCTCAAGGGTCAAATCATCGATTGTCTCGCGATTCTCTTCAAGGAGTTCCTCGACCGATTCATTCCACATGTCCATTCGATCTTCCCAGTCGTTTGTCTGATAGTAATCTGAAGGTACATCTGGGTAAGTTTGCACACCTGGGATGTAAGTCCACATATGTGACACACTTCGAACGGTACCATTGACCAAACGAGCGGTCTCATATGAGCCTTCGATGAACAATTCACGACCGATTTGAGGGTCACTTCTGTTCGTGATATCAATGACGGTGAATTTGACCAGAGAATTACTACGCCACCCTCCGTCCTCAGCTTCTAAGAGGTCTCGTAGAGGGTCATCACTTGGAACATTCCAAGCATTGATTGATGAGATGACAATGAGTGAGTCTCCATCCTTCATCATCTGCATTGGACGGCCATCCAACTCAAGGTCGCTTGTCAATGTGACATTACCATGCTCTGGGACCTCAATGATGACCAGGTGATCATTGTTAATCATGTAGAAATGATATCCATCAAATTTCAGGAAATCAGCTTCATCCACTCCTTGCTCTTGGTTATTGGTTTCTGAATAAGTTCCAGAACGGTCTTCTGCCCCACTTGAAGGAGGAGCAGAACCTGTGTTTGCACCACCATCTGTGTCTGCCGATTCAAGAGCCACATCATCCATCATCATCTCACCTTCCATCCAGAAGATTTGAGGGCTTGCCCATTGCCAGTAAGAGTTCTGATCGATTTCGACAAGAGTTTGCTCCCAAAGTGCGTCGCGGAGATCTTGTTCAAGATTATCGCAATCATCGTATGCATTCAGAGTTGGAGATGTCCGGGTCCGTTCGCCTAGACTCAATTGCGGCCATTCATCATCATCTGGCATTTCCCAAGGTCCCAACTCTTCGGCTTTCTCAACACTCTTTCCTAGGCTTAGACATCCAGGCAATAAGAGCATAATCAAAGATAGCATAGCAAGTATGCGCTTTGTTTTCATGAAACTCGGTTCTATTCATGATGTATAGTACAATTGGTCCCCTGTCTTGTTGTAAAGTGCACGTCTTAGCACATGATTCAAGGTGGATGGCTTGAGTCCGCGCACTGCGCGGACTGGGAAGAAGCATGGCGAAAGGCGACGATGAGAGTAAATCCCTCACAGATAGTGAGGAGCTTGATGAATCAACTCTAGAGGCTTTGGAAAGGGCCGCAGACACCGTGTGTAGAGAATGCATGCAGATTCAGCGTTCAGAGAATATTCTTGTTGTGACTGACCCACATACGGCAGTAATTGGTAGAGCATTGTATGAATCTGCAACAAAAATTTCTGACCGCGTATTGTTAGTGATGATGCCTACAACGCATCGACACGGGGATGAACCTCCTGGCCCGGTATCTGATTTGATGCGCAAGCAGGATGTCGTATTGGCACCTACTCGTTACTCGCTCACGCACACGCGCGCTCGCATGCAGGCGTGCCGCGAAGGCACTCGTATCGCCACCATGCCTGGCATAACTTTGCAGATGTTTACTGAAGGAGGGATGACAACTGACTTCAATGCCATGCAGTCAGCGATCGCTCAACTTGGTAAATCACTCAAGAGGCAGCGCAATGTCAACGTCACGACTTCATCGGGAACAGACATAACATTCGAAATTGCAGGTCGTTGGGAGTTGGGAGACAATGGCATTTGTAATCGTCCAGGTCAAGTCACCAATCTTCCAGCAGGAAAAATTCTCGCCATGCCGAAAGAAGGGACTATGGAAGGTAAGATTGTCGTCGATGGGACTTGGGATGCATCTCTAGTCAATGACCCTCTAGAGTTGATTGTTGAAGCGGGTATTGTGACCAAGGTTACAGGAAAGGGCAGTGATGATGTGAAGGCCCTATTCGTAGAGGCCAGTCGGAAGTTGAAACCTCAACATCAATCCAGTGTCTGGACTGTTGCTGAATTCGGCTTTGGCATGAATCCTCGTGCCCGCCTTGTTGGCAGTGTACTTGAAGACGAAAAGATGCAGGGAACTTGTTACTTCGCGATTGGTGACAATACCAATCTTGGAGGTAACGCTCATTGTGGAATACATGTGACCGGAGTGTTACGAGAACCGACGGTAATCATTGGTGATGTCAAATTGCTCGATGAAGGTGACATTCGCATCTGATTCAATATCATATTTGAGAAGCACATACAGGACAATGTCGCCAGTGTCTCTCTACTCCTATGTTGCACGATGTGCAAAAAGCTCCAGACTGTAGAACGTGATGTACACCAGGAATCGCACTGCCTCTGCTTCGCATCTGCGGCCCTCCTGGTCCAGTTGGTCTAATTGGTGGGGTTGAACTGGTGACTGGGTTGGATATCGGTTGAGAGACTGGCTTGACAGCACCGATGATTGGCTTTCTCTTTGGTGCTAAGATTCCAGTTTTGCTCTGATCATCTGCAGCCTCTGAGAATTCAGAATATTGGAGCACGTTGTCCTTGTTCAGGTCGATTTGCTGAAACATCTCTTCTTGAACATCTGTTGGCAATTTCGCGACTTCTGGAGATGCTTTGAATTCATCCGGTGTGATGACTCCATCGCCGTCGAGATCCATCTCGTCAAATGCATCGCGCTTTTGTTGTGCTGAGAGTGTCCCCTCAAAGGCTGAAGCCAAGCTAATTTCAGATTCAGGAACGGGTTCAGGTTCAGGTTCAGGTTCAGATTCAGGAACGGGTTCAGGTTCAGGGATTGGTTGTGCAGGGGCCTCAATCTCTGGTTTCGGCTCAACCTCTACTTGACCTTCAGGTGCCTTCACAACTGCTTTCGTAACAGGTCCGCCAGTCAAGGAAGTGAGAGATGTAGCCTCATCTCCACTTTGTGTTTCTTTCAATACCTGTGAGATTTGCTGATGTAGGGCCAAAAATCGAATTTTATTTCCAGCCACATCCTTCATCCATGAGTCAAAGTTTGCAAGATATTGATCCAGTTCTTGTAATCCTCCAACGACGTGTCCAATTGCAAGCATTTTGAGGAGTCTGAATGGGTCGTTGAACGAATCCAATGCATCTTTTTCTGTGACAGGTAATTCTGGTTCTGAGCCAGACATCTTTCCTTCAGAATCTGGTTGTCCAAGGAAAATTCGAATGGGATCAGTCCAACTTAACATCCCGAATGGCCCAGATAATAACCAGTAGATTTCTCCACCTTCGACATTCAATCGACCAGCAGCGGTCTCAAAGTCGAACGATGCTTGTTTGAGTAGTAAATCACCAGTAATTGAGAGAAATTCTCCCAAACCATTCAATCGATCAGTCTCAGCCAATCTGTTAATCAAATCACTTGAATCTGTGATGCCGAAGTAAGCTGAGTGCTCATCAACTTCAATCCCTTCAGGTAGAACAGCTCCAGTCACTTCCTCTGACATGCACTGGCCACCTAGTCGAAGCGCAGTGAATATCGTTCAAGAGGTTGCCGCCGTCGAAGACGGCGCACGCACGTAAGGCGTCAATTTTTCGAATGACCCAAAATGTGCTTCGATTGCTTCGGTGTCCATCCAGAAGACTGCAATCTTGCAAGTATACTCGTCTCTGAATCTCCTACAATGAGCCGTTCTTTTGCTTCGGCGACGGCCTCATCGAAATCTGCCTTTTCATCAGCGGCAAATAAATCGTCCCAAGATTGGCCGGCCTTCTTGCGACGCGAAGTCTTCCCCTCACCTTTCACTCTGCGAGTTCTTCGAGTCACACGCTTTTCTGGCTCGCTTGGAGTGGTAGTAGGTTCAGGCGCTTTGGCGACAGTTCTTCGTGTCCGACGGACCGGTTTACTTGATTCCGTGGCAGTCGCAGATGTAGTCGTTTTCCGACTTCTTCGAACAGGAGCAGAAGCTCCAGCATTATCTGGCGTGGAACGTGATGGATGAGTTGGACTAGCATCTTGGCGTGTTCCAGGCGGCCCTCGGGTTCTAGATGCACCAAAATCGGTTGTTGGAGGTCCACTTGATGCCGGTCCTGCCCTAGTTGGTGGTCCACGGCTTGCAGGCCCTCTTTGCGGCGTGTCACGTTGCATTGGAGATGGTGCAGGGGTAGAAGCCCGAGCAGGAATGGTTGGAGTACTATCAAATGGACTCCAATCATCATCATCATCGCCCTGCCAATCATCATCGAGCAGATCATCTTCATCACCCCAGTCAATGGCATTGTTTCGAATTCTGATGATGACCAATGTGATTAGACCAAGACCCACCATTACACCCAAAGCGATGAGGATATACATCATTGACCCGGACATGAAAGAGGACGATTCACTCTCATCAAGTTGTGATTGAGTACACCCATTCGAATCGACTAGATGCCAATCGTTTTCTGGAGTATCTAAGCATGCATCAACATTGTCGTCAATGTTATCTTTGTCATTGTCATCAATGCAACCATCACCATCGAGGTCCCAATCCGTTGCATCCTCTGAGTCACAATCATCCTGTTCATCAAAGATGCCATCGCCATCGGAATCAATGTCTTCTTTACATCCTGGCCCATCGATTCCATTCAGAACACCGCTAGTTTTTGGACATGCATCCGGTTTCCAAGCCCCTTCTACCCAGATACCAATTGGGCGATCAGGCCAAGACTCGTTGGCCCAATTATCTCCAAATCCATCGTTATCATTATCTTTCCATTGTGTGATTTGTAGTGGGAAGGCATCGAAGGCATCGATGATGTCTTGGTCAGATAAGTTGACCAAATAATGCGAAGCTTCTGAATGATCAGCAAAACCATCTAGGTCACTGTCCAAACATCCGTAGATTATCTGATGGCTTGTTTCGTTCTGATTAGGGCAAGCATCAGGTTCATTTGCATTCAAGACCCATTGACCGATTCCTGCCTCTTCACGGCTTGAGTTCCAACTTGGATTACCCCAATTATCTCCATATCCATCCCCATCGGAATCTGACCATTGAGTTGAATCAGCTGGGAAATCATCATCAGTATCGTCGTATCCATCATTATCTGTATCAACACCAAGTAATACACAACCAAATTGGTCTACTGCAGCCCCAGAAACGGTGTCTGGGCACGCATCAATGTCATCGGTGACACTGTCACCATCGGTATCATCAGTACAGCCATCTGAATCCAAGTCATACCCTTGCAATGCAGGCACATCAATGCAAGCATCTTCGATGTCAACCACTCCATCAGAATCCGTATCTTGATTGACTTGAGAGGCAGAACATCCTGGATTTTCAGGAATAAGACCCTCTCCCTGGGGGGTATTCGGGCAGAGATCATTGGCGTTTGAAACTCCATCGCCATCATCATCGAGTTGGCTAGGGGCACAACCACTTGGATCAATGTCTAGAATTTCCTCCACAGGTGTGTCTGAACAATTATCACTTGCATCGGGTACTCCATCACCATCTTGGTCATTTTCTGGAAGGGGGCATCCAGGACCCGGTTGACCATTTACGAAACCTGGTGTGGCGGGACATCGATCCCAATTGTCTCCATTTTGAATATCACCGAATCCATCACGATCAGCATCAAGCCACTGTAGTGGGTCATCAGGTAATGCGTCCGCAGTTCCGTCAGGATGTGCGGGCCAAGTTGAATCTTCGTTTGAATATCCATCACCATCTGAATCGGGACAACCGTTTCGGTCAGCGGAAGAGTTACCCCAAAGTATTGGACAATCATCATGATTATTTCCGAGTGGGTCGTCACCAAATCCATCTTCATCAGCATCTGAGTATTGTGTAGGGTCATCAGGGAATGCGTCCCGTCTCCAAGCACCTACAGAACTGTTGTCACCATAACTGTCGCCATCACGGTCCGCCCACTGCTCATTACATCGCGTACCGCATATATTGGCGCCAGATGTATCATCAGGAGCCCAAGGCCACAAATCAGCGCAGTGGGTACCATTGTTCACACATTCTTGTCTGTCATAAATCCAACCATCTGGATATTGGGTTGACTGTTGAGTTGTCGGATCTGACCAGCCATCTCCGTCACTATCTAGGCATCCTGCACGGTCATAGATTGAGCCCCCATTAAAGCCAGGGCACTTATCTCCAGTTGGAGCGCTTGAATTGTCCCCCCAACCATCACCATCTTGGTCTACCCACTGTTGAGGGTCTAGTGGGAATTCATCGGTATTTGAAACACCACAGCAATCAGGACCGTGGTTGTCATAGCGCCCATCACCGTCGGTGTCAATCGATTGCATCCAGTTTGTAGGGTGTCGATCTCCATTCCATAGTGGGACTGAAGAAGCTACACTTGGATCCGACCATCCATCACCATCAGAATCATCACAACCTAGAACATCACGCCAAGACTTGCCTGAATCAGAACAATCATCAATTGTATTTGCAAATCCATCTCCATCTGCATCTGCGCATCCATAGTATCCATAGGCGCTTGTTCCAGCGAAGGTATTGCAACTATCATATGCAGGAGCATCTGGGTTGTCGCCGTAGCCATCACCATCTTGGTCATTCCACTGACCGCCAGTGGTCGGTAAATCATCGAATACGTCAGGAACGAAATCTCGGTCTGTATCAACCCACTTGTTCATCAATTTTTGAGATGTATCTTGATAGAGAATGTGCCACGTTCCATTTGAATCAACACTTGCCGAAGGTTTTCCATTCACGGTAACGCTTGATACTGTGATGGGTTGATTTCCCTCAAATGTGTTGAAAACCAAGTGATTGGAAGCATCAGTGCATAGCACCCACATTTCTTCACTTTCTACAATCTCAATTTCTGAGTAATCATCACATCCTAAATCAACAGTCCGAATGCCGTTCAAATCATTGGGCACAAATAAGTGGCTTCCATTCGCATTTAACTCAACAGGCAGTATTAGGCCTTGGCTTGTGAAGAATGGGTTTCCAAGGTCACCAATATGTTCAGGTAAGGTGATATTGGTCACAATGTTGTTCTCAATGGATTGGTATTGCCACTTTGAATTATTCGCGAACCAAACAACTTCTAGATGATTCTCTATTGCGCTGATGGCGATGGATTGTACAGCAGAATTATCGACAGTTAATTCAGAAGTATTGTGTAGTGTGTTTTGCTCTGACATTGTCCACTCCGAACCATTGCCTTCGAACCAGTGAGTAGAAGCGAGCCCACCATCTACTGAAATGATACCTATACTTCCATTGCTACTCATTGTTGCAGCAAATTGGTTGATGTCTTCTAACAGAATACTGGAATCCCATGCACTATCCCATGCACTTCCGTTTTGCACAGCGAGATTAATCTCTCCAGTGTCATTCAATGACAATATATGTGGTGTTTGGTTTGAGTCAAGGAATAGGTAAATCCGATGCCAGGTTAAGATGTTATTTCCTACTTCAGATAGGCTAACAGTGTCTATACCTGATTCAGATTGGTTGGCATATACTAGGTTGCTTGAACTTGAGACGTATGCTGATGCAGAGCGGTTGTCATCCTTTGATGCGATATCACCAATCCCAGTACCAGATCCTAGCGCCGAGTTTTGTAACCTTAGAAGTACACCACCTTGACGCTGCTTGAAAGCAAGATTACCGTCTGAGGTGACAATGATTGGTTGGCCTGCGGCAGTCACCGTCATCGCTGCAGAGGTTTGCACTCCGAATGCTGTCGAACCCCAGGGGTCGGCTGAAGACAATGCTTCATTTGCTCTTTCATAGTGATATACACCGTCATCGGTATCGAGAAGTAATTGCGTACGACCTTGTGCATCAACAGCCAAATCAAGTGAATTTACAGTGAAATCGAATGGTAAATCAGTCAGTTCCCAATCTCTTGTCTCAATGATGATAATTGAGCCACCAGGTGTTCCATCTGATGTCGATGTGGTGCTTGCATACAGGAACTCATGCATTCCATCCCGGTCAGCATCTCCTCCACTTGAGATGATTTTACCAAGACGCTGATTTGTACCACCCGAATCTGAGAAAATTGAAGCAGATTCGTGTAGACTTGTCGTATTGGTTCCAAGGTGCAATTTGATTTCTCCGTTACCACTGGTATATCCAATCAGGAAATCTTGAATCCCATCATCGTTCACATCTCCTGCTGAATGCATCGAATATCCATATTCATTCAAACCAGTCAATATTGTGTACGGATTTTGTCCGAATCCATCTGGCCCTCCTTGGAAGACCCAAACAGAATTGTTGAACAATTCACTCGCTGAAAAATCGGGATATCCATCATCGTTGATGTCTCCAATTGAATTCAACGTGTGTCCAAAAAGAGTCCACTGCGTGGACATCGTCCAGACTCTACTTGGCGTTGTATCTAACCCAGATGAATGACCGTGATGAACTTGTACACTCCCTCTGCCTGAGATTTCAATTTGGTCATCAGAACTTCCAATGACAAGGTCGTCAAATCCATCTCCATTTGAATCACCTACACCTAAGATAGCCCATCCGAAAATCAAATCATCTTCCTGACCGTCTAAGGTTGTGGACCTTCCATCTAGTGTCGTGTTGCCGTAGAACACATGTACTCGACCTTCGCCATTATTCGTACCAACCCAACCTAGTTCCGAGACGACCAAATCCCCAAACCCATCTTGGTCAACATCACCTGCTGCATCGATTCTTGCACCAAATTGACCTCCATTCGTATCTCCATATTGAGACCATGATACAGAATTGGAAATGCCAGAGGGGAATCCTGTGAAAAGGTGAACTGCACCAGTCGTAGTTCCTGATTGATTATGTTCTTCGGGGGCACCAACAATGATGTCGTCATAGCCATCACCATTGACGTCACCAGCCGGTTCCAATGATGCTCCAAATCTTGCACCCGAATGGCTGCCTGTAAGCGTAACATCAGGTGCGATATTGTAACCATTATCAGAACCGTAGTGGACATGCACAGCGCCAGTGTCATTTGATGCTCCAGGCTCTCCATAAATGAGGTCGCTATACCCATCACTGTTGTAATCACCTGTGGCATCAGCATCAGTTCCAAATTCAGTTGTATTTGTGGATGCCAGTACAACGAAAGGATCAGGCGCAATTCGTCCGTCATCACGTCCGGTTAAATCTCGAACAATTCGCAAGCCGGTGCCATTTTCAATTCCGTACACCAGTTGGGCTCGACCAGTTGCATCTAGATGATGGCCAATTGGTTGCCCTATGCCCTCGCCCACATCAACGACTGAGAAAGTTGAATCATCTCCATCCAAAGAAATAACAGCAACTCTGTTGTGAATCGTGTCAAAGAAAGAGAGGTGCAAAATATCATCCACATCGATATTGAGGACAAAATCTGGTGCAACTCCTACCTCTCGAATGAGTGTGTGCCGCCACCATGAACCGGTGAACCGCATGAGGTGCAAACCTCCAGTATCTGCATCTCTGTAAGCGATGGCGATTGACCCATTGCTGTAAATTGAAATTTCAGGTGAAGTGGTGATATTGACATCATTCACTAGTGTTCTGATGAGCCAGTCATCATCTGGCAAAGGTGTCCAATCATTTTCTCTGACAATCTTCAATGCAGATGCATCAACATCAAGATAAGCGATTCGAGCAAATCCACGATAATCGATGACGATTGAACAGTTCTTACCTACATTTCCTGAAGTATCGATCACTTCACGAGTCGTCGAACCACTGCTGGAAAGGGTGAAAAATTCCAGTGTACCATTATTCGCATTGTAACCACAGGCCTTGACGGTTTGATCAGGGCCGATTGCAACATCAATGTCTTCTAGCCCATCAGCAAGTCCAGCAATTTCGGTGTGAATCCAATCATCAACACCTCTCTCTGGCAGTACAGTCCAAGTCAATCCCTCGTGATGTAGGTCTTCTCCTGCAAGAGATTCACCCCAACCGCTGTTTAGGGAGATTGAATGTTCCTTCTCTTCAATCGGTTCTAATTCCTCGGAGGTGAGTTCAGTCGCCAACGGTGAAATCGACATGAACAGCATGAGTAGTACCAATAAGATACCGTTTCGTCTCATTTTTACCACCAATTTACCGAGTTGTAGACCTCGACCCCTTAGGGTCGAGAACATATGGGGTTCTTCAGCCAACCGCCTAAACGCATCCCTATCAACCTGCGCCCTTCTCGGCTGTGTATGGCGGGAGGCAGGTGTTTGCTCTGTGCAGCTGGTGAATGGCCGAGTGAGAAGGTCTGGCAGCCGCTTGTTGCCGCGTCTGATTGTATCATTGGAGTCGATGGAGGCACTGATATTGCATTGTCTAAAAACATCGAAGTAAGCCTTGCGTTGGGTGATTTTGATTCGATTCTCGACCAAAATGTTGAGCGTATTGAATTGCCCAATCAAAATCGCTCTGATTTGCTTAAATCACTAGATTATGCTGCTAAGAATTCGTCAGAAATCGTTGATGTTGTTGGGATTGAGGGTGGAGAGATTGAACATCAATTGGCGGCATTCGCTGCATTGATTGAAGCACCACTGAATTTGGAAGTGCGACTGCACCTCTCTGGACAAATTGCACTCCGTTGCCTCGATACATTGGAAGTGATACTTGAAGAGGGTACCAAAATTAGTCTATTCGCGTTTACTGCTTGTGCTTTCGTTTCGATTTCAGGTGTACAATATCCGCTTGATTCTGAAGCTCTCGCGTTCTCGACCTTAGGTTTGCACAATGTTGCGCTCGGTGGTTTGGTCCGCATCGATTCAGACGGTCCACTGGTTGTTGTCATCGAGCGAGGAAGCGATTAATTTCGAACATTGATTGAGTAATCATGTGTTCCAGGCTCACCAATTCCGCTCGCCTTTGCTTTCTTGGTGATGGCAGCAGCCTCAACAGTTTCCTTGAATGTACCACGCTTCACCAAGATATCCCTTTTCCAAACGGTCCAGGCTGAATATCCGGGCAATATTGCTCGCCATGTCGGAGGTACACGGCCTGGTGTAACTTGATTGACTACGCGAACGATGGAGGTAGTACATGTTGAAGTCAATGTGTTGTACCATTCAGGCGTTTCATTAATTTGATTCGTTCTAGCAATCATTGCTCTCAGTAGAGCCTGCCTTTTCTCAGGTATGACATTGCAAGGAAAAAGGAAAACGTCATTGTCTCTAGCATTGGTTCTTACACCTAAGAGATCTCTTTCAGTGGCCCAGACCATCATTAATTCAAACTCATTCCAAAGGCCAGCCCATGGATGATATCGCTCACCTTTTTCACGTCGAGTTTCAAAGGAAACCATCAGATATCGATTATCAGAGAATTCGAATCCAACCATTGTGTGTGCCATCCCGCGGATTTTGTGAAAATGATCGATAACATACCAAACACCCACAATATCACTGATTTTAGCACTCCAATCATCCCATTTTACATCAAAATCTTTTGTCGTTCTCCAGGTGAAATCGCGTCTATTGTGCAGTGTGAAAGAATCTTCATCTTCATTCAATGTAAAGTGTGGAGTTCGTGCGCAATCAGCGACCCAATCCCGATCATTACGGGCTTGTTGTCGACCGATTGCGAACCACCAGAAATTGATGAGAAGGATGATTACTGCCATACCGAGAAATACATACATCCACAATTCCATGCATATACCTCATCCGATTCTATCATCATTCGAATGTAGGGTCATTGATCAAACGGCATCCAAATGCCGGTTGAATTGTCCCACCAATCCACACTTCCATCTGGTTGCTGACGCCAATGAATCCCTTCTTCATCGACAAATGAGGGCAATCCTTCGCTGTCTGGAACACCCTCTTCAGTCCACAGGTTTTCTTCCTCAACTTGTTTCTCTCGATCCATAATCCATGAGATTAGTAATCCCAAGAAAACTGCAAAGAGGAACCCTCCTGCACCGACAACGGCGATGGTTGCAGACAAACTCAGGAATACAGGTTCGGGTTCGTAATCGCTACCAGCAGATACCTCTGGCCAGCGGGTAGAATCTCCGCTGGCATTCTTCACCGCTAGACTTGCATCAGCAGAAGGAGGGAGTCGAATTAGGTTCATGGCTTCAGTCGTTTCACGACCTTGCGGACTTGTCAAAGTCGCTCGGACCTTGTGAACTCCTGGTGGCCACATGGTGCAATCAATACTGTCCTCATCACCGTAAGTTGCGCTTTCTTGAGACGGATTGATTACTTCCCATTCGATTGTCATCTCTTGTAACATCGTATCTTGAGTACCATTTATTGCTAGATTACAGGGTTCTCCAGTCTGTGAAAATCCTCCTGTAAGGTTGAAGATAAAATGGGGTGGAGGATGTATGTAAACGGTGAATGACAAATCTGCTACCGCGACCATTCCAAGACCATTTCGGTAATGCTCACTAATCGTGTACTCACCTGCTGGCCATTCACTACAATCAATCAGCACAGTATTTTCAGGAATTAGCCAAGGCGCTCCCTGTATTGATACGGTTCCCAATTGTCCGTAATGTGCACCGACTCCATCAATAGCGTATCGCTCAATCTGGCAAGAATCACCTGAGAAAATTGGAGTTTGTGCAACAAGTGTCATCGAAAGTTCAGGTGCAGACAATGATGCGACTAACTCATGCACGGCGAGGTCTTGATCATAGACAATCAATCCAGATTCTATGTCCCAAACTCTCAATTTGAAGGAATATTCTGCATTTGACCAGGCCTTCACTTCCTTTACCAGCAAGTAGTTTGATCCCGACTGTAGTGTCGTGTTATTCCAAAATGAGATGGACAAATCTTCAGTGGTTGCTACAATTTCCATAGCAACGACAGCGTTTCCTGCACTAGTTGATATCGAAGCAACTACGTTTACAGAATCCGCATCTCCATCACTATTGTTGTCAAGAAGGTCGGTTCGTTCATTGTTCACCATGATATGAGTTTGTCCTTCAGCATTGGCGAAGGCTGTCGTCATTGGAAGAATGCAGAGAGCGAAAAAGATGACTAGGAATTTTTCACGCATTTGTATCAACCTCTTCATTCAATAAATCTGCAAGTTCCAATTCGTTCGTACGCTTCTTCGATATACGAGAAAATGTGAGAGTGACCAGGAATATCAGCATGGGCCAAGCGAATGTGATAATGCTAGCTGCAGGGTTTGAACCCATCAGTGCAAGTTGACTGCGCCCATATCCGTAACTATCCGAGTAACCATCCCCATCCGCGTCTGGACAACCTTGCAAATCGATTGTTGACCTACCGGGTCTAGTGATACAATCGTCACGTAAGTTTCCGATTGGATTGTCTCCAAATCCATCACCATCGGTGTCTGACCATTGTACTCTGTTTGTTGGGAACGCATCACCCCAACCATCTGGTGAAGCGGGCCAATCTTCATCTGGATCAGAATACCCATCTCCATCAGCGTCTGGACAACCTCTGCGATCTATCACAGAAACTCCTTGACTGACTGAAGCAAACGGACATGCATCTGGTTGGTGCCCATTGGCATTGTCTCCAAATCCATCCATGTCGCTGTCCATCCATTGTGTTGCATCATGAGGAAATCGATCCCCTTGGTCAGAGAATCCATCACCATCTGCATCTTTGCAGCCATACCTATCACCCCAACTGGTGCCTTCACCACCCAAATCTGGGCAACTGTCAGCTTGGAAACCTGTTTGTTCATCCCCGTAGCCATCGCCATCGGTATCTTCCCATTGTGTAGGGTCGTCTGGGAATGCATCTGCTAATCCTGCGGGGTTCGGTAACCATCCAAGTTCGATGTTTGGATCGCTGGCGCCATCAGCATCTCTGTCTGGACAACCCCAACGATCACGTGTGCTTGTGCCAGATGTAGCTGGGCAAGCATCCGGTTGGAATGCACTATCACTTTGGTTATCACCATAGCCATCACCATCAACATCATGCCATTGGGTATTGCAACGACTTTGACATTCTGCTCCTAGACCACCAGGAAATGCATCAGCAAAACCAGTGGGGTGCGACGGCCAATCAGTACTCGGGTCTGACCATCCATCTCCATCATAATCGGGGCATCCATATCGGTCATGCATGGAATAACCCACCCTATCCCAACATGAATCCGGCATATTTCCACTTATGTTGTCACCATATCCATCATAGTCATAATCAGCCCATTGTGTCGGGTCATCTGAGAAATTATCCGCTTGGTAAGCACCTACAATGTCTTCTTCACTGTTATCGCCGTATCCATCACCATCTGTGTCCCACCATTGCGTTGGATTGGTTGGAAATGCGTCAGGATTTCGTCCAGTTTGATTGTCACCCCAATTATCGCCATCTTGGTCAGCGTGTTGTGTCTCATCTATTGGGAATGCATCAGCACAATTTGTCTCTATGAGCTGGCACATTAGATAATCGTAAGTCCAATTTGAATCAGGATTGGACCACCCATCTCCATCGGTGTCCGAACAGCCAAATCGGTCCTCATAAGAGTGACCGGTCGTCATTGGGCAATAATCTGGAGTTGTTGCACTTGCAACGAAGATTCCAACACCCATCGCCTCGTGGGATTCATTCCAATCTGGATTATGCCAATTGTCCCCATATCCATCTTCGTCATAATCAGCCCATTGTGTTGCATCTTCCCAAAATGCATCTGCACAGTTGATTGACTCCAATCGACATTGTTCCGCATCATAAATCCATTCTATGCCACTTTCACCCCATGGGTCTGGGTCTGACCATCCATCATTATCTCTGTCAGGACATCCCAATCTGTCCTGAGATGATGGTGTCAACGCATCATCCTCTTCGTTAGGGCAGTCATCTGCTTGATATCCAGTCGGATTGTCACCATATCCGTCATTATCTGAATCGCCCCATTGTGTTGGTTCGTTGGGGAAACGGTCACCCGCATCGGACCATCCATCACCATCTCCGTCTGGGCATCCTTGTCTATCTTCTGTGGACGTTCCGTGAATAGTATCACATTCATCATCGGAATCGAGGACTCCATCTGTATCTTGATCTCTCCAAGTGGTAATCAGATTGATATTCAAGGTGTAATCATGTCCATCATCACCTGTTGTATCTACGTCTTTGATTCGAACGTAAATCCATTGCGTTCCGTCTCTGAAAATATCGGTCTTAGGGTCACCATTCGTGCCAGCAGCAGCAGTGACGCTCGTTGCTTCCTGACCATTTCCATCACTGTCGTATAGATTTCTTGAGAAGATTTCACGGTTGGTTTCATCGTAAATCTTGATTTGACCTTCGCAGGTGTCAATCGTTGGCCACCAAGTGGTGCAACTAACATCATAATTGAATGTGATTCGGTCACCATAGTACGCTTCGATTTTGTACCAAGTTTCAGAAGTACCTAAAGAACCGGTTTTTGTTGCTGGAAGATCGGTGTTGTTCACTGCCTCAGCATTGTTGAAATCTGCACCTCCTGCAGTTGCTGTTGGTACAAGAGCGATTAGGAAGATGCCAACCATTGCGGCGGTCGGAAGGGCACCCAATCGCGAGATACGACTGAACATCGGGTGCCGGAGGCACCCGCACACGTAAGGTTCTTCCTCTAAATCTAATCAGAATTATCTAGCCAAATTGACTAGAGTTGTGTATTCTCATTTGGGCCCCATTCTGAACGCGTTCGATTTAGTCCCAAACGCTTGGCAAACAAGAATCGGAAATTGAGGAATCCATCACCCCACGTGTTAATTTCTGCATCTCCAACCCTAACTCGATATGGTACACTAACTTCTACTGCTTTCTTGCGACCATAGCAACGTCGTGCATTAATCTTCATTTCTTCGGAAAGTGGCATACCATCGTGTGTCGGCCTCATCTTTGGATTGTCCATAATTTCTTTGTGGAATACCCACATTCCACTCTGTGAATCGTGTATTCCATACCAGAAGAGAAATCTTGCAGTGAAGGAAAGCCCCCAATTACCAAAACCATGCAATCCCGACATGGCTCCTTTCTCTGCTCTTCGCAGTCTGTCACAGGTGATGAATTTCAAATCATCCTCGATTAATTTCCTGACCAATCCTGGTACTTCTTCTCCAGGGTAAGTGCAATCGGCATCTAATGTGACAATGATGTCTCCTGGAGCGATTGCAAAACCAGTTCTGTAGGCCCTACCGTAACCTTTCCGTGGTTCCATTACAACCCATGCCCCTTCTTCAGCGGCGAGTTCTCTCGTACGATCGGAAGAGTTCCCATCTACAATGAGAAAATCGAGTTTTTCACACCAGCCATCGTTCGGAATTGAACGAATGGTATCTACTATAGCAGCTTCTTCATTTCTTGTTGGAATTACGACTGTAACATGGACTGGAAGTGTCTCCGTCATATGCATCCCTCAAATACCGGACACTGAACTGTTTTTTGAATGCAACCGTTTGTAGCGTTTGGTGGATTCCTTCAATACGGGGGGCCTTACAGGCCCCATTGAGGCAGATATATGCACATTGCGATGCTATCGGGAGAATATCCTCCGAGATGGGGTGGAATGGGTTCTACAGTATTCCATTTGGCCGGGGCATTGGTACGTATGGGGCACCGGGTCACAGTCATCACTCGTAGAGACAAGAATGCTCTTCGAAACCCTCGCAGCATGCCGCAACAAGAGGGTGTCTCGGTCCTTCAGGTAAAGTGGGCACCGTTACCCATGGCATTCACAGTTTCTTATGGAAAATGGGCCCTTAGAGAGTTGTTACGTGTTCACAGTGGGGATCCCGTCGATGCAGTTCACGTACATGCTCCCATGATTAGTTGGAAGGAGAAGCAATACAAATTGGTCAAAGAGAAAGTTGCGCCAGTCATCACGAGTTTGCATGGTTCTTGGCTAGGTGAACGCGATGGGATGATTCGTGCGGCCAAACATGGCGAATCTGCGACTTGGAAAAATCCAAATGATCTTGCGATACTCTTGACCGCAAAACATTACGCCAAATACGAGAAAGCTGCCGTGCGTGCATCTACACTTTGTGTGGCCAATTCAGAAGCGACAAAACGGGATTTTGAATCTCGTTATGATCCACCTGAAGGATGGCGATGTGAGGTTGTACGTTGGGGTGTTGATACCAACATGTTTGTCCCTCTTGACAAGGATCATGAAGACACCATGCTCGGACATGAAAAAATCAGAATACGTTATGGTATTCCTGATGAAAATGCTCTCGCAGGGCTCTGTAACACTGAAACGCCCCTCATTCTTGCAGTAGGTCGTTTGGTCGCCCGTAAAGGATTTCGAACACTTCTGAAATCCATGCCTGCAGTCCTATCTAAGCATCCAGGAGCACATTTGGTGATTGTGGGTAGAGGACACATGAGACGAACGTTAGAGAAACAAGCCAAACGATTAGGTGTATCTGAATCAGTCACAATAGAACCAGGTATGCCATTTGAGGACCTCGCTCAACTTTTCCGCAGTGCAAATCTTGTGGCATATCCTTCTTACTATGAAGGTCAAGGGTTGATTCCATTAGAGGCCATGGCTAGTGGTACTCCAGTCATCACGGTTGATGATGGACCTCTACCTGAGATGGTAGACGATACAGTTGGTGGATTGTTTGATATTGAGCAACCAGGTAGTCTGGGGGCAGCAATTAACGCCTTGCTTTCCAATCCCGAAAAGAGAGAAGTCATGGCTGCAACAGGTCGTCGCAGAGTTCTTGATGAGTATACGTATACCCTTAATGCTGAGCGTTATTCTGATTTTTACGGCAATAAATGAGACCGACTTCTAGTTGTCTTCGCCAATATCGCTCATCGCAGGTGGAGCATCTGCGTCTAAATCGGGAACATTTGGTGCTGTTTCATCAACTAAATTTCCAAATTCACTTTCTCCTTCAGGCAAACCAGCACCCCACGATTCAATCATCTCCAAATCTGCGGCCAGTTGACGTTTGTTGCGTAGGATGTAGAGGCCACCAAACAATGTCAAAATTAGCAAGGTAATGGCCAATGCGATTACAGCAGGTGAACTTAGCATTGCAGCAACACCGGAAGCAGAATCAACCTCCTCTATTGGTATTTGTTTTGTAATCTCGTTTGATGAATATTCGCCATCAGCAGCCCAAATCTGAAGGGTTCCGAGGTTAGACGATCCGATTTTTGCAGTCAAAACTCCTGTGTAAATATTGTCTCCCGCAATGGCATCATCCCCTTCACCATCGTCTTTCAAGATGAAAGAGAAAGCTTCTCCGGCAACTGCCAATTTTCCATTTACACTGCCTTCCAATTGTGTTGTTCCATCCAAATCGAAGAGATGGACTGATGCGATTATAGTATTCGTTGAATCT
>CAYYKF010000022.1:0-20833 GCA_964441035.1 uncultured Candidatus Poseidoniales archaeon | reverse complement strand
CAGGTCCAGTGGGAATTTCAACATGCCCTGCCTGAATTTCAAAGGGCCTCTCAAGTAGTTCGAATGCCCAATTTTGTCCACCTCCCGGAGAACCTCCACCTTGGCCGGCACCACCGAGACTCTGGAATTCTTGAATCAAGTGAGATGGACTGGTTGCGGCAATCTGTAGGGATGCAGCGAATTGAACAGGCCCATACGGACAATGTGGTGCCATTGAAACTTGAGCGGCACTTGCCATTGCACCGATTTCAACGGATGCTCGGATTCCTCCAACCATTGAGACATCAGGCTGGATGATGTCGACAACCGGAGTTGGAAGGAGGTGGGCAGCGAAAGCGTGTGCACTTCGAAGTCTTTCACCGGTTGCAATCGCAATTGGTTGTGCAGTCCGTAGCGCTCTCAAATCAGCGATATGACTGGCAGAACCATCTGGTAAACAGGGCTCTTCGATGAAGAACGGATCAAGTGGTGCAAGCGCATGAATTGCCCGTCTCGAGGCTGCAGGCGTCATCCTTCCATGAAGGTCAATTGCCAAATCAATGTGGGGTCCTATCGCCTCGCGAATCGCTGTAACACTGGCAACCATTTCTCGGAGAGATTCTCCAGAGACGACGCCTTCTGTAGGTCCTGCAGGACTCACTTTGACAGCCGTCATTGATTGCGATACAGCTTCTTGTGCGGAGTTTGCGAATTCCTCACCATTCTGCCCCCACAGATTTCGATACACGCGCACGCGCTCGCGCACGCGACCACCTAGCAAATCATGAACGGGTGCTCCCAATTCCTGGCCTTTGAGGTCCCACATTGCCATCTCTAATGCACTGAGTGCAGTTTCTAGAACGGGCCCATCTCTCCAGAACCTCGATTTTCGCTGAATTTCCATTGTTCTTGCAATGTCATGAATTTCGCTACCAGCAACACGTTCTCCGAGTGCGTTTAGTGCGCTTTCCACTTCTTCATGCAAGTCTCCGATGGCTTCCCCCCATCCAATTGCTCCATCATCGGTCTCAACACGTAGCAAGAGCCAGCGAGGTGGACAGCGCACACAATGAGCAGAACGTATACTCGTCATGTGGCCTGTTGGCGATGTTGGAGTTCCATGAACATGTCCCGTGCGCGTTGTTGTTCCGACTGCATCCATTCAAGGTCTCTTGAATCGCTATCGCTGAGGTCTGAACCACAAAGATGGGTTCCCATGCCAACGCACCATGCACCTGAATCTAGCCAATCCCACAAATTGTCTTGATTGACACCACCTACTGGCATGTATGGTATTTTCACATCTGCCAATTGCTCTACAGTCCAATCTGTAGATGGGAACAGTTTGGCAACGAGAGCACCCTCTTTGATAATCTCCTCAAGTTCTGTAGAATTGGCTACACCTGGTACGGCTAGAATTCCTGCTGAATGGCAGTGTGAAATCATTCCAGTCGGACAAATTGGGGAGAGTGCAAATTCTGCGCCAGCATTGATGCATTCAATGACTTGATCAGCATCGAGCAAAGTTCCAACACCAATCATCACATCATCATTCAATTCATGTCGTAGTTTTTCGACAACATCGAGTGCATTAGGGCTATCTAGAGTGACCTCAATTGCTTTGCAACCCATTGCGGCTAAATCAAGTCCACGTTGATACAATCGAGCTGGATTTTCTCCACGCAAGATGGCAATAATACCTGCATCTTTGAGTCGCATGAGTGTGTTTTCAAGTCGTTCAAAATCCAATTACTCACCTCAGATGTCTAGGATTCGCACCCCTTCACGATTCCAATTTCGTTTAGACTCAAATTGGTCCAAATCTTCTCTGGTAACCATTGAGATATCACCCCATGAATTCTGAGATAATGCAGCCAATAAATCTCCGCGCATTGCCCCAATCAGTGGAGACACAGGACCATGTCCATGCTCGCTCAATGCATCGATGAAGCCAGCAAGCCATGCATCTCCACCCCCGAGTTTCTCCACTGGAGAATGGATGATTGCATCTTCTTCAGTTGAATCCATTCCAAATGCATGTGCAACCACCGACCATCGTTTCTGCTTTCCATCAGTCTCTGGGCGCTTGAATGTGCAACAGAGATGTGGAATCAGGAACCTGCGTCGTAATTCAACCAATACCTCTATGTTTTCTTCATAACTTGAGGGGCGTTCCATCCCTTCAATTTCAGCAATGCTTGCCAAATTATCTGGGGCCAGAACTAGGAGATGCAACATTCGCATCCGAGGTCGAATGATTTCCCACAATGATTCAATGGTTCCAAGCGCTGGTCGATGGTTGAGGTCTAGCGCAATCAGTGTCCCATCTAATTCTGCAAATGTCAATGCACCGGCCCAAGCGGATTTTGGCCCGTCCCCAAGTAATGGTGTGATTCCACTTAGAACCAACCAGCGAGCTCCGCTCAGCAATTCTCTCCACTCAAAGTACGATGGATCCAAATGTGCGAACGCAGAATTATTACGATTGTATTCTACCAATTGATTCTCTAAATCGACATCGTACGTTCCAATCGAGTGCTCAGAATCTTGAATATCAAGGTGAACGCCAGCATCTATTGCAGCATTCCGAATCAAAACCTCATCCCTTGGTAGTGCACTGACCCAAGAGGTGGGAATCTCAAGTCTTGCAAGTGCACATGCAACATTGTATTCTGCTCCTCCTGGAGTGACTTCGCCATTTGCAGTACGATGCATTGCTTCTCCAAAACAGACGATGCGTCCAGGGGGGCGGAGAGAGGCCATGATAGGGCCAACGACCCCCCACCCTCAAGGGTTCCCGTTCGTAGGAATCCTCTTGAAGGGGTTCGGCTGACACCGAATCGTGCCTCCTTACGATGAATCAGGTAATCAGGGGGATTCCTCTGAGTCAGAGAATCCAAACGCTCTGATGACATGGGGTGGAATTATGGCTGTGATTGGCCTTTTTTCACTAGAGAGTTCAGGTTTATTTGGACTTGTTTGGATAATCATTGGAGCAGTGATGCTTGTTGCAGGTTATCATAAACAGCAAGCAATGAAACAAGCCATCGCATCAGGACATATACCCAAAGGACAGATGGATGTCAAATCAGGTGCTGTTTGGGGACCTGTTGACAAGGTGATGTCGAGGGTAGACAATCCTGACACATTCGTACACAATATGCCAACTCAAGGCTCACGCAGCCTTACTGCTCAGCAAAGAATGGACACCGAGTTCCATGGAGATAACATCGATGAATTTCGTGGCGATGAAATTTCGAATTTCGCTGAGCATGATTTCTCAGACCACGCGCCTGAAGGATTCCCCTCAGCGATTCCCGGGGATTTCCATGACGCATCACGCTATTGGCACAAACCAGAGGTAAAATTTAGTGACCCCTATGCATGAGGTGAAATGATGGTACACAAAGGCGCGAAATGGACGATGGGTATTGGTGGAATCGTTCTACTTATTTCTCTCATATTCATTGGATTTGGTCTGGCTGGAATCATAGAATCTAGTACCGAAACTGAAGAGTACTGGACCGGAACTGCTCCTGTAACCACAGAACTCACGCTTACTGAAATGAATGTGTATCAAATATTCGTTGCGGATTCTAACTCCACAGCCATTCTTTCCCCTTCCTCTGAAGATAATCGATTCATTCCTTGTGCATCCGATGATGCCTCGGATTATTGTGATACTAAATCTAAATCTGGATTGACTTATATTGGTGATTTAGAAGTCATTGTTTCTGGAAATTATACAGTCGAATTTACAGGCAATGGTGCAGTAGAAATCAGAGAGATGGAGTTTGAAACTGAAGACATCCTTGCTATGGGTTTTGGGTCTTGTGCTTGCTGCCTTGGAGCCATCACCCTACTGGTTGGCATCATCCTTGCATTCACCTTGAAAGAGAAGGGTGCACACTCCAATGTTGTCATGGTTGACCCGGCCACAGGCCAACTCATCTCCCATCAACAACAGGCATACGCACCAAGTGGTGCGGTTGTCGTTCAACAGCAGCAGCCAGTGGTAGCCGACCCTGGGCTGGTACACTACAATGAATTACTCTCACAAGGTTATGACCCCTCAAAGGCGGAAAGTTATGCCCGTATGCGATATCCAGAGTTCAAACGGCCTTGAAGAAGAAATAATTGTAAAGGCCCAATTTCAGGCCTCGCCATGCATATCTCTGCGAAGGTTTGCTTGACTCTAGGAGTCGTTGCAGGTATACTCGGTGCTGTGGCAATGGCATTTGGATTTGATACATGGGATGACATCGAAGAATTCCATCACGAAGAGATTTCTTCTGGAGTCTTGGAAGTCTACGACGATGACGATGTGGGTGACGCGGGTTTCACAATCTATGTTGAGGGTACCTATGGTGATGGGGATGGAAACGGTAAGCATGATGTTTGTGATGATGTCAATATCACAGCATCTCACAGTGGCAACTGGATGGACGGTTTCACCACGGAGTGGGAAAATGAGAAAGCCGCAAACACTAGCGTGGAACGATTCTATTTCGAAGTGGGTGGTCCCTTCAGTTTCTGTAATGCCGAATCAGTTGGAAAAGAGACGACCTATGAGGGGAAAAATCTCGTGAAGATTGGACGAGCATGTTGGGGCTGTATGGCTGGAAATATGACGATTAATTCAACTGGAAATAATTCAGCGATGTGGATTTCTTATGATGACATTACAATGGGAGAGGAATTTTGGGGATTCGTCCAAGCCGCAGGTGGCTTTTGCTGCTTCTGTTGTGCCGGTTTATTGATTCTAATTGGTATTATCTTGGCAGTCACGAAGAAGGAAGATCAAACTCTGATGAATCCTTATGCTACAACAGATGCGAACTCACCACTTGGTGGAGAGGAATCGGCCGCAAATGATATCCATCACAGAGAATTTTAACGGTGTCAGAGAAAACTGCGAATCAGGTCAATCAATGGTCCAACGCAACAATCCGATGGCGCCTCCAAGCCCCATCAGTTGTTCGCCAGCATCATGCTCGTGACTTGCTTGAATCACCTCACCACCAGAGGCTCTGACTTCATCAGCCACTTCTGCCCAAGAGCGGTCCTTGCACATCGAATCACTGCGAAGTAATCCAGCTTCTATGACGAATGACTCGATAGCACCTTGTTCAACTGCATCAAGGATTGATTGATGACCATAGGCCACGGCTCCTTTCGTGGCCATCCTTGCCATCGCTTCCTCAATCAATCTCACTTGTTTAGATAGGGCAAATTCTCCAAGAACAGCATCCGCAGCTCCTTCTCGCATGATTTCGTTGGCTGCAGATCGTCCACCAATACTGGTTCCGATATTGAGGGTTCGGTAGCCTTCTCCAGCCTCTTTGAGCATCGCTTCAAACTGTTCTCTAGCAAGGCCAGGTCCACAGATTACAATCGGCATCTGATTGGAAAACACCATCGCAGTCTCTTTGGCTGAATTACGCAAGAATGCGGTGCGCACCTCTGCCGACTTCGCCTCACGCTTGCCACCACCACGTAGGGTGAACATACTGACGTCACGCATGCCGTGCTGTGCAATCTCAAACAGCAAAATTTCATCACTTTCCACGACTACAATCGCCACACGCCCGCGACCACTGTCTTTCAACGCTTCAGCAATCAGACTACGGTCGCTTTCGCTAATACCTCCATTCCATGAAATTTCAATCTCATCGCGAGGACTCACAGCATGCGTGTGGTGGCTGCCTTTGTCCAATGCAGCCTCTGTGATGATGCCATGGATACGTAGATTGTCTGTGAAGGATTGAAATTCACAAGTTTCAGCATCGAGCACAATCCACATCGGTTTACGGTCTGCTGCCTTTGACCGTCCTCCTTCTTGGGTGCCGGTGCTCTGGTCCCGACGGAACC
This sequence comes from uncultured Candidatus Poseidoniales archaeon, assembly GCA_964441035.1. Classification (GTDB taxonomy): domain Archaea; phylum Thermoplasmatota; class Poseidoniia; order Poseidoniales; family Thalassarchaeaceae; genus MGIIb-P. The sequence continues at coordinate 14,983 of CAYYKF010000022.1, read as the reverse complement.
CCATCATGCCGACAGAACACCCAGGGCGAATCAACTGTGCAAGTGTCCACAAATCATCTTCATGTTGAACCCGAAGTCTAACTCCATCTTCGATTCGTTTGATTTGTTTCATCTTCATGCCTCCGGGAAGAGGTCGGTCAATGCTTCAGAGACAGAATGTGTATTTTGTTTTGAATGCCATTCGACAACGCCATCTGGTGCGATGATGACGTATGATGGTGTACCAGTCATATGGAAATTTGAGAACCAGTAAAGATTGCGATCATCAACGTAGGTCCAATTATGTGAGTCCCCCGGTCTATCCATACAGTTGCTATTCCCGTTACATCCTACGTAGTCTAATTCTTCTTGAAAAGCAACGATTTCATTACGATTTGAATCGGACCAAGAGAAGTTGATAATGAACGTGAAGAACGTTAGATTGTTTTGATATTGAGCGTGTAAATCACTCATATATTCTCCCCCGTTCCAGCAGTGTCCGCAATCGGTTGCCGCAAATTGAATCAATACCCATTTTTCCTGAGTCGTATTATCCCAATAGAGGTTGAGAGAATCCCACAAATTCCATTGAATCCATGAACCATTGGCAGGATGAGCATATGCTTGGACGTTGGGTACGCGTTCACCTTCCAAAGTACCGGGATTTGGTCCTGCTTGTACCGTGCTAGAAAAATTGCTCACATTATCCTCTATGACGTCATCTAGGTAATCAGTAACAATGTCGACAATGAATCCTTCTTGCCATGGATGTCCACCATGAGTTCCATTGGCCACTACAACATGCCAATTTGGGGTAATCAATGAACTGTCAAGAATCGAACTTTGATTGAAGGGAACTGATTCATCATCTGTGCCGTGCATTAGTAACAGTGGTTTTGTTAGATTGTTTGTCAGTAAAGCGGGACTTGCGCTTCTGGTCAGATTCCCACAATCACTTCCATTTTCATTGGGATCACAATTTAGCAAATCAGTAACTGCAGAATAATCCGTTCCAGTCGAATTACCTAGAGCTGCTAAAATTCCTAGGTCTGTGGGTCCATACCAGTTGATTGCAGCAGTGATATTTGCCTCTGGTGTAACTGCAAGCATGGATGCCAAGTGTCCACCTGCGCTTGAGCCCCATGCAACAATTGTTTCAGCATCGAGATTGTAAGTGCTAGCGTTTTCGCGAATCCAAGTGAGTGCAGTTAGCAAATCATCTAATTGGGCAGGCCAAATCGCTTCACTAGACAACCGATATTCCACACTGACAACTGCCCAGTTACCTTGAGCAACAATCTGCTGAGTTGCATGATTCGATGCTACCAATCGATCCCCTGCCCTCCATCCTCCTCCGTGAATCCACATGATTACGGGGTGGGGTCCGTCACTATCTGGAATGTATAGAGCCAAACTCAAATTCACTCCTTGGGGTGTTGCATAGATATTGTCCATTGCAGGTGGCTCCGGTTCTGGTTCAGGTTCCGGTTCTGGTTCAGGTTCCGGTTCTGGCAGTTCTTCTTCACAAACTTCCTCTTCGGCAGTACAACCTTCAAAGTTTGAGTAATCGGTATCCTCATCCTTGCCAAAACATCCTGCAAGAGTTCCAATGAAGAAGAGTACCGCGAGGAAGAAGGCTTTCTTCACATTCTCACCTCAACTAAACATTCCAAGCAAGTTTCCATCTTCATCCATATCCATATTTTCTGCTGCTGGAATTCTGGGCAAACCAGGCATTGTCATCATGGAACCGCATACTGCCACTACAAATCCTGCACCAGCGTTCAGACGTAATTCTCTAATTGGTAATGTGAAACCGCTGGGTGCACCCAGTTCTCCTGCTTCATGTGAAAATGAATACTGAGTTTTCGCCATACAAACCGCAAGGTTGCCATAGCCCCAACTTTGTAATGTTTTCAGATTCTTTAGCGCTTGAGGTCCGAAATCAATAGATGCCGCTCCGTATATATTCGTAGCAATTCGCAAGATTTTTTCTTCAAGAGGAGCATTTGGCCCAAACAGTGGCTCAAACGGTCTACCGCTTGCAATATGATTCTGACAAGCGTTGACAACTGCACGTGCAAGGTCTGCACCTCCTTCTCCACCTTCTGCGTGAACACGAGTGACGACCGCTTCAGACGCACCTGCTTTGAGAGCCTCTTCAATCAAAGCATTGATTTCGTCCTCAGTATCGGTTGGAAATACATTCACGCTGGCAATGACTGGTGTGCCAAATCTGTGCATGTTTCTCAGGTGTCGAGATAAATTACTGGCCGCACCTGCTCGTACTGCTTCGACATTTTCTGTTGCCACTTCTTCAGGACGTGGACGCTTTCCGCCACCGGTAGAGAATCCTCCACCATGCATTTTCATACTTCGAACAGTGATATTCATGACAACACAATCTGGAGCAACTCCACTGGCTGCAACTTTGATATGCATCATTTTCTCAGCTCCCATGTCTGCACCAAACCCAGCCTCAGTCACGACGTAATCTGCTAAACCAAGTGCAATTCGGTCTGCAATGATACTTGAATTACCTTGAGCGATGTTTGCGAATGGACCAGCATGTATGAATGCCGGATCTTGTTCTAGAGTTTGCACTAAATTAGGTAGGAATGCTTCACGGAGCAATAATGACATCGGACCAGCAGCTCCTATGTCATCTGCTTTTATTGGAAATCCAGATCTGCTTTCAGCAACCACAATTTCTCCAAGGCGATGTCTTAGGTCTGCATAATCACTTGCAAGTGCAAGAATGGCCATCACTTCGGATGCGGCAGTGATGTCGTATCGATCTTCTCGCGCAACACCATTCTTTGGCCCACCCAAGCCCACCGCTACGTTACGCAGTGAACGGTCATTCATGTCGATAACACGTGGCCACAAAATCTGATTAGTGTCAATATCACATTCGTTTCCAAAGTAAATGTGATTATCCAACATGGTACTACAAAGGTTGTGAGCTGCAGTTACAGCGTGCAAGTCTCCTGTGAAATGTAGATTGATTTCTTCCATAGGAAGCACTTGGCTGTAACCTCCTCCTGCAGCCCCACCTTTAATCCCAAAGACCGGACCCATGCTAGGTTCACGAATCGTGCATGTCGCGTTTTTCCCAATTCGGTTCAATGCTTGTGTTAACCCAATGGTTGTAACAGTCTTCCCTTCACCGAAAGGAGTTGGGTTGACTGAAGTAACAAGAATTAGTGACCCTCGTGGTTGATCGAATTTAGATTTCAATCCCTCCCACGTGATTTTTGCCATACTGCTCCCTATTAGACGAAGATTTTCGACCCCGATTCCGAGCTTCCAAGCAACCTCTTCGATAGGTGCAGAGGCTGCTTCTCTGGCGATGTCCAAGTCCGAGGCCATGCATACCCTCCGCCGCTCCCGGTATTCAAGCATTCATGGCGTTAGCGCACCGAAGGTGCGCATACGTGGGTTTGAGAAGGCATGTCACCTCGGAGGATTGGTGGCGGAGATGGATATTCGATATGCGGTCGCAGGAAGTCCTATTGCGCATTCACTTTCGCCAATAATAGCAGCACTGACTGCGGCACATTTGGCTCGTGCTGATTTAATTGTGAATCTGAATGAAAATTCGCTACTGGATTGTGATGATGTTACCGCACCCATGGCCTGGGCCTGGGCAGAAGGAAGCCGACAGAGGTCTGTTGCGTCTAGCAAATTGTTTGGTGATTTATCTCAACCACAATACCAATCTCTCATGAGGCGTGCTATTGATGAAGTTCTCATTTCAGTATCGTCTGCTTCACCTGAACTAGTACCCAATGGTGAAAGTTTGTTGTATCAAGATACTGAGAGGTTGAAAACTAGGCGAGGTGCAACTGAAGCTTGGATTTCTCTTACTTCACCTCTAAAACATCAATTGAACACGCGTTCGGGAGTAACTTGTATCGATGCATCTTTGCAGAATGGTGCAGTTAATCACCTTCGATGGGATGGCTTGTATTGGCATTGTGCAGGTACAGACGGGCCAGGGCTTGTTGCAGTCGCTCGGCATTTTGGTTTTGATTTTGATGCTGAAGGTGTCGAATCCCCACTTCTATGCATGACAGGTGGAGGTGGGGCTGCTAGGTCCTGTGCCGTATCTTGGGCTGAAAATGGAGGGAAGATTTGGTCCATGGGAGGTCGCCGCAGTCTAGACAATCGTGGACCGTGGGTAAACTCTATTCTTGAAGGAGAGGCAATTGCAGAGATGATTGGCCCCAGACTCCAAATTGACTTTGATCAACCTCTCGGTACAGCTCACAATCTTTCGAATTCAGATGCAGACCTAGAACTCATCTCTAATTATGATGTATCAGATAGCACTCAAATTGTAGAACAAACAGAATCGGGGTTGCGACTTGACGGACGTTGGTTGCTTGTCGCCCAACATCTTGATGCTTGGGCACGATTATTTACACCCGAGGCAGCCCATTTGATTCCTGGGCTTGGTTTGACTATGAGCAGGCTTCTAGCAGTCGAATCAATGTTGAAATTGAAATGAACGCTATAGCGGCGTCTTCAAGTGCGTGACATATCATCGAGGTATTATGCAGGCACGCGTATGTGGGCCCGTGATTATCGCGCTTCTAATTTTTAGTCTGATGACTCCATTCATTCACGCAGAGGGTTCTGATTTTGCTGATGTTGAGTCCGATGGCACATATCCAGTCGGATTTACAGATTTGTTTTGGGGGGATGAAGATGGGGATACACACGCGGGCCAATTGTTCTATCCGGCGAATTCTTCTGGCCAAAGAACTCCTATGGCAAATTTAACGGGTCCCTATCCGTTGTTTGTTTGGTTTGGTGATGATGGAGAATCAAGAACGAATTACGGTTGGATAGGGAACAGTCTTGCATCTGCAGGATACATTGTATTGTGCATGCCACCAGATTGGGCTCCGGCAGAAACAACTGACCAAATTGCTGATTTGATTTGGCTTTACTATCGATTTGCTGAAAACAATATCAATGGCAGCGATTTTGTTTATGATCCAGAAAACATGCAAGATTCCTTTGATTTATCCAATTGGGGTGTTGGAGGTCATGGGACTGGTGCCATACAGGCAGCGCATGCGCAAAGGGTTCTGACGAATGGATTTTCAGAATACATTCCCAATTCCCCCGTTGCAATGGTTGGCTTAGGTCTTGACATTGCTGATACTTCAATAGCCCCTTCTTTACTCGGATTAACGCCATCTAGACCTGGTGTCGCTCTCTATCTTACAGGAACGGCCGATGGTATTGCAGAACCAGGTACAAACATTGAAGAATTTGTAGAATCTTCAGTTGATGGCTATCACTACATGGAGGTTATTGGCGGCAATCATCTCCAATATCAGGACAGTGAATCCTTCTTTGAGTCCTGGTCAGATAACGATGCAACAATTACCAAAGAGGAACAGCAAAATCATGCGCTAGATCACATTTTACCTTATCTTAACCTCATTCTCAAAGGGTCTCACGAGGAATGGTTCGCTGCAACAAATCGTGAATCTGATTGGACTTTTCCTTCTGACGAGGGCGCATATATTTCTGAGGTTTTGAGATATGCAAATTTCTTCTCAATGGCCTTCCCCCCTGGCGCAGGAGTTGAAGAAATAGAAGGAACAAATGGATTTGAAGCCAGAGCATTATTGCGATTTACACACCGTGACGGAAATCAGGTGGAAAATGCTACAGTCAGTTGTGAGATTCTAGGTTTTGACAATACTTCAGGGGTTGGAAATTCTGTAGCAGCGCCATCTTCTGGCCCTTGGAGTGAGGCGATATGTTCGGCACCAATTGAAGGAGTAGAGCCGGGTTCTCAAACCATGCGCATGGGTGTTGATTGGTATGGCATGCCATCTAGTAAAGACATAATTTTTGATCGAGTGAATCGCCCTCCTGTACGATCTAATCCGTTGCCCGTCATCAACATCCTGCAGCATGGAATGGGTGGATTAAATTATTCTGATATCGCTACAGATCCAGATGGTGTTCCCATTCTGGTGGAATACATTTCGCACTCAGAATACGATGAGATTGGTGTCTATCCCTTTGAGGATTCAGCATATCCTTGGGACATCACATTGTGGCATCGTGGTACACCAGAATGGTCGGGTTCAGGCTTACTTAATATCACAATTTTTGATTCCCACAACACATCCTATCAAGACCTTGTTTCCCTTCAAGTAAATGTCCTGGCTGTCGACGACCCAGTTCGACAATTAGAACCCATTCCAAGTGTTGAGTTTATTGAAGATGGGGAGCCTCAAACACTCTCATTGGCATCCTTTTTTGAAGACCCTGAGGCAGGACTTGTCGGAGTTGAATCCGTAACTGAATTCGAAGGGCTTGAATTCTCGACAAATGGGGCTATGTTGACCATTGAACCTAATCCTAATTGGCATGGTGAAGCAGAAATTGAGATTTGGGTGAGTGATGGGACTACACCTCCTATTCCAGCATATATCAATGTCAGCGTAACCTCGGTTGTAGATACTCCTCAACTCAATGAATCAAGCATCTCTATCGTCGAAGACACGGTGGTTGAAATTCCATTGAGTCAAATCGGTTGGGATGAGGATGGCGAAGAAGTTCAATTCCTAGTGACTGGTGGTGACGGAAACCTTTCGATTGCAGTATTGAATGAAGTATTACGAATCGTTCCCAATACGGATTGGACTGGCATTTCAGAAGGATGGAATTTTACGATTGAAAGCGGTGATGGTTCTATGTCGTTAATCAAGGATATTCAGGTCGTAGGTGTTGATGATCCCGCTCAGGTAATTTGGAGTGATGACCCTTTAATCCTTGAGGGAACTCGAATTAGAATTGATTTTGCAGTCCATGATCCCGATGATGAACCTCCTTGGTCTGTAAGATACAAATTTGATAGCAGTCCATGGAATACGATTGATTCAAATTGTGAAGTCATTGGGGATTCTGACTGGGTTTGCCACTTTTTCGTTTCAGCATCAGGTCTTACAGAAGGTTCACATCAATTGAGTGCTCAAGTTGCAGATGGAGATAATTGGACACAAGCGCAAAGCATGTATTTCAATGTGCCCAAACAGACAAATTCTGACGCAGGGGAGAATGAGGAAAGCGGACCGAGTATGAGCACTGACGAAGGACCATTTTCAATCTGGGTTGTTCTCATAATCACTGGAGTAACAATCGCGATTATTGCGGGATTGTATATGGTGGTTGCACTTAGTCGCGAGGATGACGAACTTTTGAGTGAAGAGGAATTGGAAGAGTTACTCGATTTCTAAAGTGGAATATTTCCATGCTTACGTGGAGGTTGCCATACACGTTTCGAAAGAAGGGGTTTCAAAGCACGAATCAATTGAATTCTGGTTTCATTTGGCTCGACGACATCATCTAGCCAGCCGTTGCGAGCCGCAACATAAGGGTCGCCAAACTTGTTGCGGTAATCTTCAACAAGTTCACCATGTTTGGTAGACCAATCTTTGGCATCGGCTAGTTCCCGTCTATGAATGATATTTACAGCCCCCTCAGCTCCCATTACTGCTAATTCACCAGTGGGCCAAGCAATATTGTAGTCAGATTCTAGATGTTTGCATGACATTGCTAAATAGGCACCACCGTAGGCTTTTCTTGTTACAACCGTCATCATTGGAACAGTCGCTTCAGCATATGCATAGAGCATTTTCGCCCCATGCCGAATAATGCCGCCCCATTCTTGGACGGTCCCTGGCAAGAAACCAGGGACGTCAACAAAAGAGAGTAGTGGGATACTAAACGCGTCACAAGTGCGAATGAATCTAGCGGCCTTGATACTAGAATCAATATCCAGACAACCAGCGAGGACTTTCGGCTGATTTGCAATGATTCCAATTGGATGTCCAGCAAGGCGTGCTAAGCCGATTACCATGTTGTCGGCATACATTGGAAACAGTTCTACGAAATGCCCATCGTCGACCGTTGCTTTAATTGCCAAAAGCATGTCATAGGGCCGGTTACTATCATCGGGAACCAAGGACGATAGTTCGTTACAATCTCTATCGTGTGGATCACCAGAATCCAGGATTGGTGGACACGCACCACAATGGTCTGGGAAGAATGAAAGCAATTCAATCGCGATTTCCATTGCATCCAATTCATCCTCCGCAGTTAAACAACAAATCCCTGATCTGGAGGCATGCATATGTGCTCCACCAAGTTCTTCATTCGTCATTTCTTCAGTGACAGTTTCTTCAGTTTCTAGCGGACTTGATAGGAATAATTGTCCATGCTCTTCTCCAAGGATGACAAAATCTGCAAGTCCAGAAGCGAGAGCAGAAACACCTACGACTGGCCCTAAAACAAGACTAATCATTGGCACTCTACCTGAACAGGAAACAAATCGGTCAAGCATTTCTCCTGTAGCGGCAAGTGAATGCACTCCATCATGGGCCCTTTGTCCACCACCATCCCAAATACCAACCAATGGGACCCTGGCTCTTTCTGCCATTTCGATTACCTTCGAAATTTTTCGGGCATGCATTTCACCCATTGAGCCTCCAAAAACGGTGAAATCTTGACTAAAACAGAAGACTCTGCGCCCATCAATACAACCATGCCCTGCAACCACTCCATCACCATATTGAGGGTGGATGTGTAGGTTGTGCTCTGAATTTCGGTGGGATACTAGAGCATCAATTTCAACAAAGGAATCGGAATCCAAGAGAGCGCCAATTCGTTCACGTGCAGTTCCACGCCCTGATGCTCGCAGTTCCTCTAACCTGCTTTGACCACCACCTGCTTGTGCTTGTTTTTGACGCCAAGCCAAATCTTCAGAGTGCTCGCCCATGCGCTCTCCTATGGAGAGCGGTCTTTGATGCACACGGTCTAGTGAAGATTAAATATTTCAATTGGAAAATTGATTTCTCAATTGGAAATTGAAGGTCGATTCTCTCCACACAAGTCCTTTGACCATGTATTTCGGATATCTTCTCCAACTGACAGTAGAAAGTGCAGTTTGATTAGGGCAGCATCAGGGCTGATTGTAGTGTGATTTCCAATTATTCCGAGTGCTTGCTGATCTCGTCCTTTGCTATACACATCCATGTGCACAGGGCCGTGTATGCATTGGGTTGTCATGACGGCGACACCTCCTCCTTCACAAAATTCAGTGATTGCGTCAAGCATTTCTGCATTTTCAGGACTATCCTCATTCGGATTCTCTATCGGTAAATGACCAAGTCCAGTTCCGTGGAATAAAATGGCATCATATCCCGCCTTCTTTGCTAGTGTAACTTGGTCCGCAAAAAGATGTGCTCCTGCCATAAGTTGCAGTATTCTGACGTTCTCATTGAATGGTACGGGTTCTGTGGCAATTGGTCTTGATGCAACATTTAGAGTTCCTTGGATATTGCACCCACCTCCACGAGCCACATGCACAAATGCAAGAGGCTCAGTATTGATTCCATGGAATGCGTCACGTCGGCTAGAATGAAATTTTCTTGTTGAGCAACCAGGTAATACTGCACAGATACCATCATCGGAACCTGCGTGCATTACGATGACGCTGCTATCTCCATCCATCCCTGTTGGTTCAGGGCCGTGTGCAGCCCAATGCACCGCAGCCAGCAAATTTTCCGTACCATCAGTGGACCCCCGATCACTGCTTCGTTGTGAACCAGTAAACACGATTCTGCCAGGTGGTCGTCCTCCATTTCCAGACCACGCAAAGGCGGCAGCTGCAGCTGAATAGTGCATTGTATCTGTTCCATGCGTGATAACAACTCCAACAGCACCCGCTTCAAATGCTTCCTTCGTCGCATTCATCATCAAATTCCAGTGGCGTGCACGAATGTCATCGGACCACATATTCCCTAACTTGAGAGTTCTAATTCTGGCATGTTGGGCAAGTTCTGGGACTGCATTTAGTAATTCATCGGGCTCAAATTGTGCTGTGACTGCCCCAGTAACATAATCCACCTTGGAAGCGATGGTACCACCAGTATGCAATATCCAGACCTCTGGTAGGTTGCTATCTTCATTCATTGGTGTAGCAATTTGCTCTGAGTGAATAATTGCGTCCCCAATCAATGTCATTGAAGTCACTTCATTCTCTGCGAATGTCACATTATACCCATTGGCTAATTTAATCGTAATATGCTCTGGACTTGCAGGGGAAAGAAGGACACCCTCATGACATACGTCACCACCCGGTGTGGCGACTAGAATACGTACCAGATTCCCGGCCGCAGGCCCACTCATGCACATCTCGGAATACAGGCATCACATCAACCGAACGGTCCGATTGAATGGATATGCTCATATTCGCCGCGTTGCTCGACAGGCCGATTGCCGGGGTGGCGTAGTTGGTGGCGCGTCGGACTCATAGGACTGCCTGAACAGGTGAAAAATGAGCGCGAAAACCCTCTAATGTCTGAGACATCCGAAGGTCGCGGGTTCAAGCCCCGCTCCCGGCATCATCATCTAGCGAGGTGTAAGCGTGGTCCGCCAGCCGAACGCATCATAGACGGGTTTCACCCCGGAGGGGTGAGAACATGGTCGATCTTTCTACAGCGATGACTGCAGCAGCAGCGTCGGAACGACGCAGAGGCGGTCGTGATGGAGACAAAAAAACACCGGGTGGCAAGGTCGGAGTAGAGCCTTTTGACCCTGCAGATCACGTTGAGAAGGAGAAGGCGGATACAGCATCTATGTGGCTTGTCATCGTATTTGGTGTCGTTATATCACTATTCATGCGTTATGTGATGATGCCGCAGATGAGTGGACCGGCGAGTGTCCTCTGGTCACTTCCACTATTGCTAATCTTGGTATTGCCGACCATGCACAGGCTCATTCTGCGAAAATTTGCTGATAGGTATTCATTTGGTAATTGGTTCAGAGGAGGATTTCTGTATACCTTCACTTGGCTGGCAATTACTTTCATTCTAGTGAACCCTCCTTTGGCAGATATATCTCCACCAGAAATTGCCGGTGATGGTGTGTTGGTGGATATTGATAATCCTGATGCGTGGCAAACTAGTGATGATCACATCGTATTGGAGTTAAACACCTCCACTCCAGCACGTACTGGTTTTGCATTTGCAATTCGAGATAATGCAGATGCCGAAAACGTGAATGTAACAGTTGTGTTATTACAAGGAACAGTCGAAATACAGCGGATAAGCGGTATTGCTTCGGATATGCGAGGAGAATGGGATAACGTTTCAGCCAATGTTTCGGGTGTCCTTTCAAAGTCCTTTGACGTTCCAATTCTAGTTGAATTTAATCAAAGCCTACAATCGGGCAATACCTACCGTGTTGTTGTATTAATGACGCAAGACGCAGAACCATGGGCGCTGGATGAATCTGAAACATGGGAATTCCAAGTGGGACCGGAACTCGATGAGGGGTGACCACTTTTAGTCCCAATCGCCATACTGCAACACTTTCACTTTCAATTCAGTGACCTCTCTTATCCGAATTGAGGTCGATGAATGGCCCCGCCACTGAAAATACAACAAGGTGAAAATATGTTGAATAAAATTGTTGAAAATCGTTTGATAGAAGTAATGCAAAACCTAGCAGAAAAGGCGTTTCATAACCGACTAAGTGGGGCAATTGATTTGCTATGCTGGACTCCTCTAGCACCCCTGATTAGATCAGCAAGACGGGCAAGAATCATTGAACAAACTCATCAGATTCGTATGCATCGAAAGGCTGCAGAGATTTGTGCAGAGGTTCGCAATAATCATGCGGATTTGCTTTCTCCTGCATGGGCTTAATCGCTTTGAAGCATGGAGCAAATCGAAGCAGTCAATGCATCAAGTTGCAAACCTTCCCCGCCACCTTCTACTAAGCGAAAATCAATCTCTGCCATTTTCTCGGTCAAACTGAGTTTCTGCGATTCTGTGAGAAATTCCGCGTCATAGAGGGTGCGATGCAATTGGTTCACTAAATCTGTGCCAGCAAGCCCAAATGAGTCTAAAATAGTCCTTAATCGCCGTCTAGCTGGATGGAAACCATCTTCTCGGCAAGCCAGTAAATAGCCGTGCAATTCCTCGGGCGGAGCAGTTGCAGTCGTTTCGTAAATGAGTGCTCTAGTGACATGTGAATCTAAACTCGCACTGACTTGCAATGCCGTGATTGCTCTGCGTAGGTCCCCTAAACTAACGTGAACGATGGCATCGCAAGCATCCTCATCTAATTTCACTCCTTCAATTTCAGCAACAGAAATGATTTGTCCACGCACTTGATCATCAGCCAATGGTCGAAATCGGAATACCGCACATCGTGATTGGATAGGTTCAATAATCTTTGAAGAATAATTGCAAGATAAAATAAATCTGCAAGTTTCTGCATACTGTTCCATAATGCGTCTCAATGCACCCTGTGCATCAGCAGTCAATGCATCAGCTTCATCGAGAAAAATAACTTTGAAATCAGCGCCTCCTAGGGTTCTGGTTCGGGCGAATTGCTTTACTTTGGTTCGAATGCTTTCCAATTTTCTTTCATCACTGGCATTCATCTCCAAAATATTGTCACGCATATTGTCTCCAAACACATCACGACAAAGGGCCAGTGCAGCTGTTGTTTTTCCAGTCCCTGGGGGGCCAGCAAATAGTAGGTGGGGGAACGCTCGACTTTTCCCATAAACAGCCAACCTCTCGACTGTTGCAGGCTGGCCGCGTATATCGCCAACGGTTTGTGGCCGATGCTTCTCAACCCACATCGTAGTCATCGTATTCGTGGTGTCCTCTGAGTGGGTGTCAATGAACCTTCGCCACCTCAGAATATGGTTCGAAATGACCCTGCATTGACCATACTATGTATGGTCGATGCACCACAATCACTTAACAGAAGAACCGATTGTCGAGCGTGAGGCGCATGACGAACAGAGTGACAAATTGGAAATCGGTGGGTTGTTCAATCCTACTGGTAGGCTTGATGCTACTAAGTGGATGGGTGAACTTGGTTGACAATGAGAATATGCTTGATGAATCCACTACAATTCAACGGATTTCAGGCACAGATGCATTGACAAGCGACACACAAACAAATTCTAGTTTACCGACAAACACCTATGGGAATGCTGCAAATTTGATGATTGGAGATGCCGATTTTACTGATGCCCGCCTCTTGGTATCCTTCGATCTCGTAATTGGTTCAGGGGGTGTGTTGCCCGCTACAGCGACAGTAGAATCAGCCTCACTGAATTTGTTATGTTCACGTTTCTCAGTGTTGCCAATTGGTGGAACAATCATCTATCCTGCCATGCTTTTGACGGGATTCAACGAATCCAATGCAAATCACAATGAAAGTGATACTGGTGTGAATTGGAGTACACCAGGTGCTGATGGATTAGGATTGGATAGGGCTGCTTGGGAACCCGGTGTATCGGTCACCATTAGCAGCAGTTCATCTGTTAGCGTCAATATAACGGCGCTAGTTCAAGATGCACTTAGTGCAGGTAGAACCAATATGAGTCTGACCCTATCTGCTCTAGGACAACCTGTTTTCTGTGCTTCCTCAGAGCATCCAACCACAGCCTCTCGCCCTTCCCTTGATTTCGAGTATAGCCTATCGGGGACACCAAATAATCAGGGTGCAGTGACTGTGGATGGTCCAGCCTCTGGCTCTATTCTAGCAGATTCAAGTCACCTTGCGATTAGAGCGAACCTTCATCCGACAATCACATGGTCTAACCTAATTGGTAATGGTCTTGAAATTCAATTCTCAAATGGCGAAGATTTCAGGTCAATCGTAGATGGAGATTGGTTGTGGAATTCTTGGGATGACTCCAGTTCATTCTCATTGACAAACGAAGAATTTGATACTCCGAATTCTAACATGTCCAGCGGGTCTTGGGTTCATTTCCGCATGCGATCCTCTAATGACACCATCCTAGGCCCTTGGACTTACGGTGGTTTCTTCGGTCTACCTTCTGATGTGGGTACAGTGGATCTAAACGGCAAAGCAACAGTAGTTCTTAGCAACGATTCAATTGGACTTGGCTTTAGAACCCTTCAAGATAGTTGGATGTTATCTGGAAACTCAACCTACAATGGTGTGGAGGATTTCCGTTTCCGCATTGGTCACTCTAATAATAGTAGTGAATTGCAGATGAGAGGAATCGTCAAGATTACCATGGAGCAGGTGCCGATAGCTAACAATATCACGCTAGAGGAAGCAACCCTGAATTTCCGTCGAACTGACCGTAACGGTTCAGCCCTCATTTCACTCTGGGCTTTGAATTCCTCTAACCATGTTTTGTCCGAATTGAATTGGGATAATTCAAGCAATGGTGTTCAATGGAGTGGAGGTGATGCGGGTGCTTTACCGACAAACTTTGCGAATTATATTGACACCGTAGAAGCGGATCAGAGTTATTCGACCTTGTCTTGGGATGTGACCACAGAGATTCAGAATTATCTGAGAAATGGTCATCAAGGTGATATTGACTTCTTGCTTACAGGTCATGGTTTGGTAGGTGAAGAGATCGAATTTGCATCCAGTGATATTGATGCTTCTTCGTATCGCCCTCATTTGGACCTTGTTTACAACTGGGGCGATAATGCTGCAACGAGTTCTCCGACAGGCGTCTATCCTGACAATGCCGCTACTTGGGAGGTCATCAATTGGTCATTGAATAGTACGAACACACCTACTCTAACTTGGGATGTGACCTTGGATTCTTCTAGCAATCCGAATGACGTCATTATTTCTCTAGTTCCTTCGGGTGGTGATGCCGGAACAGAGATGTTGTTAACGGCCGATAGTAGAACAGATAGTGGATTCGATTTGTCAAATGGTGAATACACAATTTCTTCTGGATGGAATTTGGAATATGGTCAAAATTATCTGTGGCGTATACAAGTGGTTGAGGATGATGAGAGAGGTCCTTGGCATCCCACCGAACTCATCGTTACTCAATTGAACTCAACCTCGATAGGAAATGGGGAGCATGAACTTCGGTTTAGACATGGAATTGGATCTACAAATCACGCCACTGTGGATGAACCGCAGTGTGCTGACACTTTCATCG